>NC_014632.1:341077-682154 GCF_000165505.1 Ilyobacter polytropus DSM 2926
TTTCACTGAATACTACTTTTTAAAAAAGTACAAAAGTTATTTTATATTTTTTTCAGAGGCTTTGCAAATTGACCAAGTTTAAGAGAGGTTAAAGGTTCTATTGAATTTAAGATTTATATTTGATAAAACCTTTAGGAATAAAAAAGTTTTTCGTAAAAATTACAATTAATTTAATATGTTGATTTTAAAAATGGCTGAATAAATTTGTACAAAATATCTATCTTTAAAAAAAATTAGATGTTGACACACTAAAGTAGGTGCGTTATAATTGTGCAAGAAAGGTCTAAGAAGAACGCGTTTGTGTAGCTTTTTAGAGGCTGTTTTTTAAAATTAATATTAAATTGGTAATTTTTAGGGATAACTTAAGTTAAGCTCTAACAGGCCAGTGCGAAGTATTTTAACTTTGTATTGGCCTGTTTTTTATTTTTAAAATAGCTATCAATAGAAAAACAAATTTAGTCTTTAACAAGTTATTAAAATCCTTTAATATTTAGGATTAAGCGTTGACAAAGATAGTATATGGATGTAAGATATGTGTTGGAAATACTGTATACAGTATTTCTTATGGTGAGTTTTGTATACAGTATTCTTAAATAAAATTGAGGTGATTCTTTTGAAAAAATTAAAAATAACTGAGACTGCTTTAAGAGATGGACATCAGTCCCTTATAGCAACGAGATTAAAAACTGAGGAAATTCTTCCTATCTTAGAAAAGATGGATCAGGCTGGATATTATTCTCTAGAAGTTTGGGGCGGAGCTACATTTGATGCCTGTATAAGATTTCTAAATGAAGATCCTTGGGAAAGACTAAGAGAGATGAGAAAAAGAGTTAAAAACACAAAACTTCAGATGCTTCTCCGTGGTCAAAATCTTCTTGGTTATAGACATTATGCAGATGATGTTGTTGATAAGTTTATAGAAAAATCACTAAAAAATGGAATAGACATTATAAGAGTTTTTGACGCACTAAACGACTACAGAAACCTTGAAACTGCAATCAAGTCCATTATTAAATATAACGGACACTGTCAAGGATGTATCGCTTACACAACTAGTGAGATTCATACTGTAGATTACTTTGTAGAAAAAGTAAAAGAGCTTGAAAAATTAGGTGCTCACTCAATCTGTATAAAGGATATGGCTGGAATATTACTTCCAGAAGTAGCCTATGAATTAATAAAAAAGATAAAATCAGTAACTGATCTTCCTATTGAGCTTCATACTCACTGTACAAGTGGGATAGCGTCGATGCTTTATATGAGGGCTATAGAGGCTGGAGTAGATATAATAGACACAGGTATATCACCTTTTTCAGGAGGTACAGCACAGCCTGCAACAGAAGTATTTGCACATGTTTTAAAGGGAAGCGACCGAGATCCAGAATTAGATCTTGGACTTCTTTCTGAAATTGCAGATTACTTTAAGCCAATAAAAGAAAAGTACAGATCAGAAGGGATATTAAATCCAAAAGTAATGGATGTAGAGCCAAAGACACTTTCATATCAGGTTCCAGGTGGAATGCTTTCAAACCTTCTTTCACAATTAGAGGGACAGGGTGCATCTGACAGATATGAAGAGGTTCTTGAAGAGGTACCGAGAGTAAGAAAAGATCTCGGATATCCGCCTCTAGTAACTCCTCTTTCACAAATGGTTGGTACACAAGCAGTATTCAATGTACTTGTAGGAGAAAGATATAAATTTGTTCCTAAAGAGATAAAAGACTATGTAAGAGGAAAATATGGTCAGTCTCCGGCACCAATAAGCCAAGAGATAAAAGAGAAAATAATCGGAGATGAAACACCGATAACTCATAGACCGGCAGATGATATTGCCCCAGAATTTGAAAAGCTAAAAGCTGAGATAGGAGAGCTTGCTCAAAGTGACGAAGATGTATTAATGTACGCTTTGTTTCCAGAAAATGCAAAAGAATTTTTAAAGAAAAAATTTGAAGAGCTAGAGGAAGAGAACGAATATATCATGACAGTTTACGTATAAGATAGATAAAACAGTTTGTTATTTAATAATTAACTCATATATTGAAAGGAGAAGATTAATGATTGGAATTTGCGGGAATGAAAAAGCTTCAGATGCACTGGTTACAGTTGATCTTAATACCGTAGGAATCAGTGTTGAGGTAATTTCGAAGTTAAAAGGAATGTTTGGAAACTTGATGGAGAAATCTGTAATGGAGGCTCTTGCAGAGATGAAAGCAGAAAATGCAAAGGTAACAGTACAGGATTTTGGAGCGTTAGATTTTATAATTAAAGCTAGAACAAAAACAGCGGTAAGAAGAGCAATGTCCGCTGCTGGAGGTGTAAAATAATGAAAAAACTAAGAAGAACGATGCTTTTTGCACCTGCAAGTAACCCTAAACTATTATTTAATACTGCGATTTATAAACCAGACTGTATTTTATTTGACTTAGAAGATGCAGTAAGATATGACGAAAAAGACGCAGCAAGAGACCTTCTTGTAGAAGCGTTTAAAAGTATAGATTATGGACAGTGTGAAGTTTTTGTAAGAACTAACCCACTAAGAAAACCAACAGGTGAAAAGGCACCATTTGGAGAACTTGATATAAGAGCTCTTGTACCTGCAGGAATGAGAAGAATGAGACTTCCTATGTGTGAAAAACCAGAGCATATAGAAGAATTGTCAGCATTATTAGACGAAGTAGAAAAAGAGCATGGAATAGAACCTGGATCAGTTAAAGTACAGGCATCTCTAGAAACTCCAATAGGAGTTATGAATGCTCTAGCTATAGCACAGTCTTCTGACAGAATAACTTCAATCTCTTTCGGAGCTGAGGACTTTACAAGAACACTAGGAACAGACAGAACAAAAGCAGCCACAGAACTTTTTTATGCTAGATCACAGGTAGTTATGGCTGCAGCAGTAGCTGGTGTAGATGCTATTGATACAGTGTGGGCAGATGTGTCAGATACTGAAGGATTTATCAAAGAAGTAGAATCAGCAAAAAATCTTGGATTTTCAGGTAAGTCATGTATCCACCCTTCACAGGTAAAAGAGGTTCACAATATTTTCACTCCGTCTATGGCAGAAGTAGAAAAATCTGTGGAAATCTTGAAAGCAGCAGCAGATGCAAACATTCAAGATGGTGGAGTAATTACAGTAAAAGGGAAAATGGTTGATATTCCGGTAATCGCTAAAGCTGAAAGAATAGTTTCTTTGGCTAAGGGTGCAGGACTAATCAAATAATTCAGGAGGGATATAAAAAGATGGAATTAAAGACATTAGTTAATAAATTGGGTAGAGAGATGCCAAGTTTTATTGAAGGTTATGGTGAAGTTAAGCCATATGCTGGGCCATTTGCTACAAAGGCATCTGGAAGAAAATATGCACCATTAAAATCTTCTTCAAAACCTGGAGATTTAAAATTATTGGGCAGCCTAAAAGAAGCTTTAGAAAAAGTTGAAATAAAAGATGGAATGACAATTTCTTTTCATCACCATCTTAGAAACGGTGACTATGTATTAAATATGGTTGTAGAAGAGATTGCGTCTATGGGTATAAAGGACATAACAATTTGTTCATCGTCTCTTACATCGGCTCATGAGCCATTAATAGACCATATCAAAAATGGCGTTATAACTGGACTTCAAACATCAGGATTAAGAGGAAAAATAGCTAAAGAGGTAGCTACAAATAATATTCTTGGAAAGCCTGTAGTTTTCAGAACTCACGGTGGAAGAGCAAGAGCTGTCGAAGCTGGAGAGGTAAAAATAGACGTAGCATTTATTGCGGCACCATCTTGTGATCCTATGGGTAACATGAACGGTAAAGAGGGTAAATCTGCTTTTGGTGCCATGGGATATCCTATGGTAGATGCAGAGTATGCTGAAAAAGTAGTAGCAATAACAGATAACCTTATGCCTTTTCCATTAGCAAAGGTATCTATCCCTATGACTCTTGTAGATCATGTAGTAGAAGTGGAATCTATAGGAGATCCTGCTAAGATAGCAACAGGAGCCACAAGAGTAACAAAAAATCCAATGGACCTTTTGATAGCTGAAAATGCTGCGAAGGTGCTTATTGCATCAGGACTTGTAAAAGAAGGATTCTCTTTTCAGGCTGGTTCTGGAGGAGCTTCCCTTGCAGTTTGTAAATTTATAAGAGAATACATGGAAGAAAACGAAATAAAGGGATCTTTCGCAGCAGGAGGAGTTACAGCTTACCTAGTAGAACTTCTTGAAGCTGGATTATTCAATGCCCTTCTTGATACTCAGACTTTTGACGGAGCTGCGGCAGATTCATTTAACAGGAATCCAAATCACATAGAAATGTCAGCTTCTATGTATGCTAATCCTCACAATAAATCATGCTCTGCTCACCAGCTAGACATGATGATCCTTTCTGCTACAGAGATTGATACAGAGTTCAACCTAAACTCTATGACTGGTTCTACAGGAATGATCATGGGTGCACAGGGAGGAGCTCCAGATACAGCAGCAGGAGCAAAGCTGACTGTATGTGTGGCACCGACAATGAGAAAAAGAATACCAATTTTACTAGATAAAGTAACAAATATAGTAACTCCAGGAGAAACAGTAGATGTGCTAGTAACTGAAAGAGGAACTTGTGTAAATCCACTGAGAACGGACCTTATAGAAAAGTTTACTGCAGCGGGAATAGACTTGATGACTATAGAGGAATTGAAATCTGAAGTTGAAAAACTGACAGGAGTCCCTGAAAGAGTTCAATATGAGGATAAAGTAGTAGGAATTATAGAATATAGAGATGGAACTGTAACAGATGTTATAAAACAGGTAAAAAAATAAATAAATAAGGGAGCTTATGCTCCCTTATTTATTCAAGAAAAAAATATATATGTATTTATTGAAAAAAGTAGTTGGACACAAATAATCTTAAAGAAGGGAGGAAAAAATGAATATTACAGAACTTATGACGTTGTTTTCTAATCCGGAAAACATTAAAACCCTTGATATGGGAGATAAAATGATGGGAGTGGGTGTGACTGTAATTCTAGGAATGGGTATCACAGTTACGGCACTTATATTCATACAATTTCTTATAGGAATGATGACGAAATTAATGGCTGAAAAACCAAAACCAGCGGCGGTTACTGAAGAGACCCCAAAAGCTCCGCTGAAGCCAGATGTAAATGATCCAGAATTGATGGCTGCTATATCTGCTGCAGTTGCTGCAAAAATGGGTATTTCCAATGATAAGATAGTGAAAACAGTCGTAGAGAAAAGATAGAGGCAAACCTTTTAATCTAATAATCTTATAAGAAATTTCACAGGAGGATAAAAATGAAAACTTTTAAAGTTGTTGTTAACGGAAACGAATATGAAGTAGGGGTACAAGAGGTAAAAGCAGGAACGGCAGCACCAGCACCAAGAGCAGCAGCACCAGCTCCGGCAGCGCCTAAACCAGCAGCACCAAAACCGGCGGCACCAAAACCAGTAACTACTGCAGCAGGGGCAGGAGCAGGAGTAAACACAGTAACTGCACCTATGCCTGGTACAATAATTAATGTAGGATGCCACGCAGGAGCAAAAGTTTCTAAAGGTGACATCTTAGTAGTATTAGAAGCAATGAAAATGGAAAATGAAATTATGGCTCCTCATGACGGAACAGTTACTGAAGTAAAAGTTCAGCAAGGTGCTTCAGTTAATGCAGGAGATATACTAGTAGTATTATCTTAAATCTAGAGGGGGACAATTGTTATGTTACAAGCTTTAATGGATTTTTATACAAGCACAGGTTTTTATGGTATAAATATAGGTTCCATCTTAATGATGATAGTTGCCTGTATTTTCCTTTACCTTGCTATAGTAAAAGGATTTGAGCCTCTATTATTGGTTCCTATCTCTTTCGGAATGCTTCTTACTAACCTTCCATTTGCAGGTATGATGGCAGAGCCTTTAATGGAAGTAAAAGAGCATATAACAGCTTCAGGAGCAGTGCAGTATGTAGTTCATACAGCAGAGCCTGGAGGATTACTTTATTACTTATTCCAAGGAGATCACTTGGGAATATTCCCTCCATTAATCTTTATGGGTGTAGGGGCGATGACAGACTTTGGTCCGTTAATTGCAAATCCTAAATCACTTCTTCTTGGAGCGGCAGCTCAGTTTGGTATCTTCGTTACTTTCTTGGGAGCTATAGGTTCTGGACTGTTTACAGCTCAGGAAGCAGCTTCAATCGGAATTATCGGAGGAGCAGATGGACCTACTGCGATCTTCCTTTCTTCAAAACTGGCTCCGCACCTAATGGGACCAATAGCTGTAGCAGCTTATTCATATATGGCGCTTGTACCAATCATTCAGCCGCCTATCATGACAGCTCTTACAAGTGAAAAAGAGAGAAAGATAAAGATGTCTCAACTAAGAATGGTAACAAAGAAAGAGAAGGTAATCTTCCCTATCGTAGTTACTATCATAGTATCTCTAATAGTACCTCCAGCAGCAACTCTAATCGGAATGTTAATGCTTGGAAACCTATTCAGAGAATGTGGAGTAGTAGGAAGACTAGAAGATACAGCGAAAAATGCACTTATCAACATCATCACAATCTTCCTAGGTGTAACAGTTGGAGCAACAGCAACAGCTGAAGCCTTCCTAAAAGTAGAAACTCTAGCTATCCTAGCACTAGGAGTAGTTGCCTTTGGGATAGGAACAGGATCAGGAGTACTTCTTGCTAAGCTTATGAATAAGATGAGCAAGACCCCTATCAATCCATTACTGGGATCTGCAGGAGTATCTGCAGTACCAATGGCAGCAAGGGTATCACAGGTAGTGGGACAGAAAGCTGATCCGTCAAACTTCCTACTGATGCATGCAATGGGACCAAACGTTGCAGGAGTAATAGGATCTGCAGTATCTGCAGGTGTACTACTTTCACTGTTTGGATAATTATTTATAATGTAGAGCTATATTCCAAGAAATGAGGCCGTGTCTCATTTTAACTCGGTACTTTATTTCTTAAAATTTATAGATTCTTAAAGGGTAAAAAAGAGGGTGACCCAAGTGTAAAAAATACTTGTGGCTCACCCTCTTTAATATTTGTTTAAAGAATCTCTTCTACGTCTAAGGCAGATTGATTTTTTTTCTTTTTGAGGAAAAATATTAGTGCACTTATTGCAGCTAAAATACCAAAAGGATAACCTATGGCTGTGGACATTCGTAACCCCTCTGGAGCGATTATGATATATGTTGTAACAACACCTGTCATAAATGTACCTGGAATTGCAGCGATCCAGAAATTTTTACGGTTATTTGCAAGATAAACTGCACCAGCCCATAAGACTATAGTAGCAAGGGTTTGATTAGACCAAGCAAAGTATCTCCATATTATTCCAAAATCCATGAAGCAAAGAGCAATTCCGACTATAAACAGAGGGATTGCTATTAAAAATCTATTTTTTATAGGACCCTGTTTAAGATTTGTAGCATCTGCAATGGCGAGTCTTGCACTCCTAAATGCAGTGTCACCAGAAGTAATCGGACAGGCAACTACTCCCAATAAAGCAAGGGCTCCACCAACTCTACCAAGCATCGAGTTGGAAATTGTATTTACAACTACACCTGCGGCACCTGCTTGTGCAAGGCCTTCTGTACTACCAAAAAAAGTCATGGCTGCTGCTGCCCAAATAAGAGCAATAACCCCTTCTGCTATCATAGATCCGAAAAATACTCTTCTTCCTTCTTTTTCATTTTTTAAACACCGAGCCATAAGTGGAGACTGAGTGGCGTGGAATCCAGATATTGCACCACAGGCAATTGTTATAAAAAGAAATGGATAAAAAGGAGTTCCTTTAGGATTAAGATTTTGAAGAGTCAACTCTGGAATCTGATATCCTTTTATAAAAAGACCTAAACCAATTCCAAGTCCCATTATAATAAGAGACAGTCCAAATATTGGATATATTTTGGAGATCAACTTATCCACGGGAAGTATTGTTGCTATAATATAATAAATAATTATAATTCCAACCCAGGTCATTTTACCTACACTTGGAACTATATTTGTCAATATACCAGCAGGACCAACTACAAAAACTACACCTACAAGAACTAAAAGCACGACTGAGAAAACCCTCATAAAATTTTTAGGGCCATTTCCAAGATATTTACCGACAATTTCTGCTATTGTTGATCCGTTATGCCTAACTGAAAGCATACCAGCAAGGTAGTCATGAACCGATCCTGCAAAGATGCATCCAAACACAATCCATAGAAAGGCTACAGGTCCCCATAAAGCCCCTGCAACAGCTCCAAATATAGGACCTAGGCCGGCTATATTGAGGAATTGTATAAGGAAAGCTCTTCCCCAACTGATTTCACAAAAATCAACACCATCGGCAAGACTTACCGCAGGTGTAGGCCTGTTTTCGTTTATACCAAAAATATTTTCAACAATTTTCCCATAAATGAAATAACCACCGATTAAAGCTGCCAAAGCTAATAAAAAAGTTATCATTTTTTCCCTCCTTACCTTATAAGAAATAAAATATGATAGTTTTCTCAATATTATTTTTGTAATATTAAATTATTGTGATTTGCTAAGCTATGAAAATAGGTTTTTTTGCAGATTCAATTATCTTTACCCCTGGTTCTCTAATAGTTTTTTCAAGCATTATAGAATGTTTGAGGTCTCCCATAATTATAAGATCATAGTCCTTTGAATATTCTAAAATAATTTTATGAACTTCTCCACTGGAAAACTCTCTTTTGAAATTTTTCTCAGCCTTTTTCATATAAAGATTCAAATCTTCTTCATCATTTGTTTTGTCCTCACTAACTGTAATGGCTGTAAATTCTGTAACACTAGAAAAAATTTCCATGAAATTAAAGAGTGCCTTGTTTGATTTTATCTCTAGGTCATCTGCGAGCATAACTTTTTCTAAAGAATAGTCTTCTAATTCAGGTACTAATATTACAGGTTTATGATGGGTGTTTAACAAAACTTTTTCTTCATGAGTAAGTTCATTTGATTTTGCAAGTATTGCAAGGTCGAAAAACTTTAATTCTTCCAATAATATTTTAGAAGAATCTCCTACCATGTTGTAAAAGTTAGCCTCTTTAATTATAGATAGAAATGTCTTTTCTATTCTTTCTGAACGCTCTTTTTCAGCTTGTGTTATTCTTTGGTATTCTTTGTCGATGTTTTTTATCTTAAGTCTGTAAAGATCATCAGCAGCCATGAATTCTTTGAACTCATCTTTATCCACAACTGAGTGTATAAACATTCCTACAATATCCACTTCAGGATAATTTTCTTTTATCATCTTTGTGTACTTTGTCAAATATTCGACGTCTTTTTCCTCGACAAACACTACCAATATCCTATTCAGCATTGTTAATCACCCTCCTTAAAAAAAATATATGTTTCTTATTTATGTAATGAAATATTGGTCTTCTGTCAATATAGTAGTCAACCTAACACCAATTTTTTCTGTATTTTTTCAAACTCAACAGGGGAGACATTTCCTAAGAAACTGTGTCTCCTCTCTTTATTATAAAATTCTATGTAATCAAATACCATTGCCTTCATATACCTTTTAGTTACTAAACCTTCTACATAAATCATCTCTTTCTTCAAAGAAGCATGAAAGGATTCTATTACTGCATTATCATAACAGTTCCCACGTCTACTCATAGATTGGATTAATCCTAGCTTCTTTACAAGGTTAGAGTACTCCCTACTCGAATATTGCGATCCTTGATCACTATGAATTATCAGTTCTTCCTCTGGTTCCTCCAGTAAAAATGACCTTGTTAAAGTATCTATTACTAACTCACTAGTCATGCGCTTACCTATATCGTAGGCGATAATCCTTCTAGAAAAAAGATCCATAATTGTGCTTAAATATAGCCAACCTTCGCTTGTCCAAATATATGTGATATCTGTAACCCAGACCTCATTTTTTCTACCTACTTTGAATTTTCTTTTTACAATATTTCCTGTGATATTTTCTCTTTTACTCTTTTCATTTCCTGTTTTAAACTTCTTGGTAGAATTAACTGATATATCATTTTCTTTCATTATTCTATTTATTCGTCTTTCGCTTGTTATTATGCCATATTCATCTTTGAGCTCAACCTTTAGTCTAGGGGCT
This sequence comes from Ilyobacter polytropus DSM 2926, assembly GCF_000165505.1. Taxonomy (NCBI): domain Bacteria; kingdom Fusobacteriati; phylum Fusobacteriota; class Fusobacteriia; order Fusobacteriales; family Fusobacteriaceae; genus Ilyobacter; species Ilyobacter polytropus. The sequence goes on from NC_014632.1 coordinate 351,184, forward strand.
CCATAGCTCCTCTTATGTCTGTTCTTTCTGACCTCTAGAATACTATCTAGAATCCCTTGATCCTTTTTCTTTCTCTCAGTAGTTTTGTTATTCTGAAACTTATTAAAACCACTTCGAGAGACTTCTAGGGCTCTACATATCTGAGATATAGAATGAACATTTCTGTGTATTTCAACGAAGATAAAGAGTTCCCTCTTAGTTATCTTTTTTTCCTTGAGAATATGGCTGTAGCCTTTTTTAAGATCTCTATATCCTCTTCTTTTTCCTTAAGTAGATTTTTCAACCTGATAATTTCTTTGTCTTGAGCGCTTAACTCCATGTCCTTCTTAGGACCTCCAAAGTATTTCTTTTCCCAGGCAGCAACAGTATTAGTGGTAATACCGTATTCATTTGATAGCTCTACCTTTGTTTTTATTTTAAGGAAAGAAAGCTCAGCGATTTGCTTCTGTTTCTCCTCTGAAAATCTTGCATATCTTCTTTTTTCTTCCATCATAGCCACTCCTAAATATGTTTATTTTTTATTATATATTTTTGAGTGCTAAACTGTCTACTAAACCATCATAACACCAATATTTAGGCTTAATTTTTGTCCTACAGAATAATTATTCTATCTAAAAAAACAAACTCCTTTTATAATTTTTTACGAAAATTAAATAACTCAAATTACCACTTAATCATAATTATGATGGATTCATTAATTTGTCTAAAATAATCTTTAATGAAAAAATCTAAAATTATTACAGAATTCATGGAATTTACTTTAAAAGTTTTATTATGTTTTTGAAGAAGTGCTCATAAAGTAATTTGAATATTTATTTATAAACTTTGAAAAATAAAAATTCAAATGGTCTCAAGAATAAATGCCAAAATTTATCTTTAAAACTAAAATATGAACCTGTCACATAATGACCAGGTTCATATAGGTTGATAACTTAATATAATTTTATTTATAAAATGATTTTTTTTACTTTATACTTATAAATATAGAGTTTAATTTAGAGGTGATTAGAAAACATAGTGCACGCCTAGTATATGCTGGTTGGAATCAGATGAATTATAACTTGATTTTTTGACCTCTGTAAAGCTATCATTTATCTTATAAGAATAAGACAAATCTATATATTTCATTTGCAGCTTCAGCTGATTAAACCACTGAAGAGAATGATCAGTACCGATATTATTACCGCTCCAATCTGTTTTATCTTTTGATTCGTTTGCTCCAAAGACATAGTCGACCCATCCGCTGAAATAAATATTCCATCCATTTTTAAATGTATGTAATTTTCTGCCGTAGGCAGCATTTAAAAGATAACCATCCCACTTATCCTCTATACTCCCATCATAGGCTTCCTTATGATATCTGGCCAAGAGGTTCATCCTGACATAGTCGAATCCTTTAATATAAACATCATTTCCAATCCCTATCTGATGTCTTTTGAGTCCTCCACCGTAAGAGCTGTCATCAAAATCATACTGATATGAAATAAACCACTCCTTAAAATTACCAAACGAAAGATCTTTCCCCAAAAGTCCATCTAAAGAGATCCTGGGGTTGATCTCACCATAAAGGTTAGGATCCTGACCGTGGACATCACTAGATCCTGAATCAAAGGCATCAAAAAAATCTACAAACCAATACATATCGAGAAGGTTGTACCTATGAAATCCTTCGAACTCTACATACCTGTCATCGATACTTTCACCATAACCGTCAGCGGAATTATTCCCCTGAAATACACTGACACTGGTATAATTGTAGTTCCACGGCTCATATGATCCAAAAGAAGTGATGTTGACCATTAAGAATAAAATACCAAACATTTTTTTCATTGCTACCATCCTTTTTAATTATACTTTTACTCTGAAGTTTAGAGGTTAAAAATTCTCTAGAGTTGGTCTATATTGTATAGAAATAATAGGATTTTTACAACTTGAAATTAAAATATAGATAGTAAAAAATATAATATCATTCAACTGTATGCAGGATTTTATGCTCTTGAATTGTATAATTAACTGCAATAAAAAAATATTACGATAAAAAATAAAAATCCATCTATAGTATCCCGTTTTATAAATCAAGGTTTTGCAACAATAAAAATAATAAGTAAATATCTAAGGGTATTTGAATATATTATGTTTTGAGAGGTTAAAAAAGGTAAAGAAATAATTTGTTTAAAAATTAATTTTAATCATTGAATTTTAAGAATTACATAAAAACAGATCAAATTTATGATTCGAGGAGGGTTTATGAAAAAAGTATTGTTAAATAACGGTGTTGAGGTGCCAATTATAGGATTGGGAACATTTAGAGCCAAGGGAGAAGAGGTTTATATGGCTGTAAAAACAGCTATCGATAATGGTTATACTCATATTGATACCGCTATGATATATGGTAATGAAAAAGAGATAAATAGGGCGATAAAGGATAGTGGAGTAAAGAGAGAGAACTTGTTTATCACAACAAAACTCTGGAATTCAGACCAGGGTTATGAATCTACAAAAAAAGCATTCCAGAAATCATTGGACGACTTGGGTTTAGATTATATTGATTTATATTTAATTCATTGGAATAAAGGGGTAGAAAAAGCAGCAGAATCATGGAAGGCGATGGAAGAACTTTATAAGGATGGAAAGATAAAAGCCATCGGTGTATCCAACTTTACCATGTATCACATCGAAAAACTTCTTGAAACAGCCCTAGTTAAACCTGCCGTAAATCAGGTGGAATGTCATATAGGACTGCCACAATATGATCTTCAGAAATACTGTGAGAGCAAGGGGATAAAACTAACTGCCTATGCACCTATGCAAGCTGGTAAAATCTTTGAAAGCGAGGAATTAAAAGCAATTGCTGATAAGCATGGAAAATCTGTTGCCCATGTGGCATTAAAATTTCTCGTAGACAGAGGAATTATCGTAATCCCTAAGTCAGTTAAGACCGAGAGAATAATCAATAACAAGGATATTTTTGACTTAGAACTTGATTCAGAAGATTTAAAAGTGATCAAATCTCTCTGGAATGGGAAAAGATTATACACTGACCCGGACAATTGTTACTTTTAGTAAATAAAAACAGCAGCTGAAAAGCTGCTGTTTTTTTTCTTCAGGAGAATTTTAAATCTCTAAGTAAACTTTGAATTTAGAAAGGAAAATTTGAGAAATTTTAGAAAAAACACTCATAAGAGGAGGGGTTGATATGAGTGAAAAACAACTTGAGGACAAGATAATAGAGCTTTTACCGAAAACATCTCTTTTTGGGGGAGTGGATCTGAAAGAGATTCATTTTTTTGTAGAGAGTCTTGTGGAGAAGAGATGTAAAGCTGGTGAAATTATACTAAAAGAGGGGGAATCACCTGGAGATTCTTATCTTTTATTAGAGGGCGAGGTAAAGTTGACAGTCAGGGATAGGCGGGTGGATAAATTTGGTCCTGGAACAGTTTTTGGAATAGATTCTACAATAGGAATTCAAAAACAGATTACAACTGCCATTGCAGCAACTGATATTATTTTGGCAATTATTCCAAAGATGAGCCTCTATACTTTATCTCAGAAAAATCCAGATTTGTTTAGTAAGCTCATCCTAAACGTAGCCAGAGACCTGGCAAGAGCCCTAAAGGGCATGGAAAGGATAATAGAAGATTATGTACTTTTAGAGGAAAAACACCTTCTTTGAGAAAAGAATATGTGAGTCAATAAAATACTTTTATAATCAAAACTTTTTAGCTTGACAAATTTCAATATAAGAGATATAATCAGAGCATATTATGAATGATCCTAAGTATTACAGAATATTATTGAAGCTGGGAGGGGTAAATATGTCACATCCAGTAACTTATGGACAACTAAACAAGAAATTTGTCATAAAAGGAATAAACGGTAATGATAAGACCAAGGCTAGACTCATAGAGAGAGGGTTCTGTATAGGTGAGAATCTATGCATACTGAAGGATACTGATGAAAATCTAATTATAGAGGTAAATAAAAGCAGATATGTTGTTAATTTTGGACTAGCAAATAAAATAATAGTAGACGAAGCATAACTAAAAGACAGCTCTTCGGAGCTGTACCTTTTTAAAAAAATACTTTGATAATCAAAGTAAATTTATAGATGAAACTGGAGGAGACAGATGAAACTTACTGACCTGAAAAGAGGGGAAAAAGCAAAGATTGTCAAAATAGGTAAAATAGGAGACCTAAAGAAAAGACTTGTGGACATGGGAGTCACTTCTGGAGAGATAATAAAACTGGAAAGAGACGCACCTCTAGGGGACCCGCAGCAGTACATAATAAAAGGGACAGGGATAGCCATAAGGAAAGAAGATGCAAAGAATATAGAGGTAGAAAGATAATACATCAATATAAAGAAGGAGAGGAAATACGAGATGATAAAAATAGCCTTTGCGGGAAATCCCAATGTAGGGAAATCAGCCCTTATCAACTCCATAGCAGGCTCGAAACTAAAGGTAGGAAACTGGCCAGGTGTTACAGTCGAGAAAAAGGAAGCTGAATTTGAGTTTGAGGGTAAGAAAATAAAAATGATAGATCTTCCAGGTGTATATAGTCTTAGCCCCTATACAATAGAAGAAAAAATCACGCGAGACTATATATTAAATGAAAATCCAGACGTTGTAATAAATGTGGTTGACTCTACCAACCTAGAAAGAAATTTATATCTTACAATGCTATTAAAAGAATTGGGAAAGCCAATGATAATGGCTCTGAATTTTTTAGATGAGTTTGAAAATCTTAATTACAAATTAGATCTTAAAAAGTTTCAGACACATTTGGAGATGGAAGCTATCCATACAAGTGCCGTAAAAAATAAAGGTATAAAGGAACTTTTGGAAAAAGCTTTGTTGGTAGCAGAAAAACATAGAAAACAAAGTCATATTAAATATGAACTTAGGTTTGACAACACAATAGAAAATGAGATTCAGAACATAAGATGCAAGATAAAAGAAGATGAAAAATTTGTCCCGGTATTGCAAAAATATGCAGAAGACTTTGTATGTATCAAATTATTGGAGCAGGATTCATATTTTGCAGAAATTCTAGAAAGAGAATACGGGATAGAGATTGATTCTGTGACAAAAGAAAATGTAGACAGGGTAGAGAAAAAATTTGATGAAGATGCCGAGACGGTAATTGCAGAGGGAAGATACGGAGCACTTAAGGGTATTTTAGCCCAGACCTTTACAACTTCTCTAAAATCTAGACTTGATTTTACAGACAAGGTTGACAAAATACTTCTCAATAAATATCTGGGACTTCCAATATTTTTCTTTATAATATCTGGAATAATGGGTGTTGTATTTAACGGAAGTGGACCTTTTATCGACTGGGTAGACGGCTTCATAGGCGGCTATATAGGAAAGTATGTGGCCATTGCCGTAGAAGGAACTCCAGACTGGCTTTACTCTCTTGTAACTGATGGAATAATTGGTGGAGTAGGAGGAGTTCTTGTCTTTGTTCCTCTGATGCTTTTCCTGTATTTTTTCCTGGCTTTATTAGAGGAAAGCGGATATATGTCAAGAGTGGCCTTTCTCATGGACAAAATAATGAGAAGACTGGGATTAAATGGAAAGGCTTTTGTACCTATGGTACTAGGTTTCGGGTGTACAGTTCCAGCCATCTATGCCACAAGGACACTAGAGGACGAACCATCTAGAAGACTTACTGCTCTTATGGCACCTTTTATGTCTTGCGGGGCAAGACTTCCAGTATATGGTCTTTTCACAGCAGCATTTTTCGGAGCCCGTGCAGGGATGATAGTAATGAGTCTTTATGTAATGGGAATAGTAGTAGCAGTGCTTACAGGTATGTTTTTTAAGAATAATCCTCGATTTAAAGCAGAGGATAAGGCTCTTCTTTTAGAGCTGCCTCCATACAGAGTGCCTAGCTTTAAGATGATATGGAGTTCTACTATGACAAGAACAGGGTCATATCTTAAAAAAGCCACCACTGTTATATTAGGAATACTGATACTTCTTTGGGGTCTTATTTATTTTCCAAATAATGGAGATGCCTCAAATTCTTACATGGCAAAATTCGGAAAGGTAATAGCACCTATAATGAAGCCAACTGGATTTGGTAACAGATGGGAAGCGGTGGCTGCTATAGCTCCTAGTATTGCGGCTAAAGAAGTTGTTGTAGGGTTTATGGCTCAGGTACTTCCACAAGAAAAAGAGGCGATCTCAGTATCAGAAGGTGAAATTCAAGAGGAAACTACAACATTTGCACAAGATACAATGGAGCAGCTAAGGGGATTTGCAGTGGCATCAAAAGAATCTGTGATTTCCATGGTGAGTTTTGATGTAGCTAGTCTTTTTACTCCACCTAGTGCTGATGAGGTGGAAGATGAGGGAGCTGGAGTAGTAGGAGCAACTGCAAAATTATGGGAGGGAGATCCTTTAGGACCTCTCAGAGCGTATTCATTCATGGTGTTTATACTTCTTGTTGTTCCTTGTGTAGTTACTTTGGCAGCAATAAAGCAAGAGTTTGGACAGAAATTCATGTGGTTCACTGTTATGGTGATGCTTATTGTACCTTATATAGCTTCGACAGTTATATTCCAAATAGGTAGATTATTTATTTAAGTCGGGTTTCACGGAGGGATTAAATGAAAACGATTATAGTTATAGGGGTAGTTGCAGTGATTGCATTTTTTTCCCTCAGAAGTGTGATAAAAATGCTAAAAGGTGAAAACGGATGCGGATGCTCTAAAGATAACAACTGTGCTATGAAGGATCACTGCTCTAGCAAGAATAAAAATAAAAAATAATAAAATATGCAGCAAGCTGCATATTTTATTTAAAATTATACTTTGATATTCAAAAGATTGGCTGGTATTAATAAAGAGTTATAACAGAGGTTAGCTAAAAAGTTCGTACACAAAGGAGGTGTAGCTGTATGATAGCAATTATAGGGGGAATCAAGGGAATAGAGAGGGAATATAAAAACCTAATGGATGAATATAATCTGAGGTGTAGGATTTACAATAAAACCTGTCCTTCTTTCCAAAAGAAAATAAAAAACTGTGAAGCCTGTATATTGTTTACCAATACGGTGAGTCATAAGCTCTCCCTTTCGTGTACCAAAATATGTAAGAAAAATAATATAAAACTCATAAGGGTTCACTCTAGCAGTTTGAATAAACTCAAGGAGAGTTTGTGTGAAATATGCAAAGGGTGCAGCTAACCAAAAGGAGGTATTAAAAATGGAGGTATTTGTACATCATATCTATGAATTTGAGAAGGGCCTTAGGAATCTCGTCCTTCACACTACTGAAAAAGAAAATCTAAAAATGATAATGAACAAACTGAATAATAGAAAGATCAATTACGAAATTTATGAAATAGAAGGAAACAGGATAAATATATTTTTTGGAGCCAAAGAGTGTGTAGAGGTAATAAGAAGTATAGGAAAGCAGTCACTGAGGGAATATACCTTTGAAGAGGATTTTATACTTGGAATTATGCTAGGTTATGACAGAAGGAAACAGTGTGAAAGATACTTATCTTTTAAAGAAAAAAATGCAAGAACAGCATAAAGGGCACTTGGCCCTTTTTTTTTTGATTTTTTTTTGACTAAAATTTTAACCTACAAAGTAAGTTTTAAATTCCGAAGTTTTTTTAAAATTTTGAATATAAAAATAGATTGTGAAATAGTTAAAATATGAAAAGCACAGGATTAAAAACTAAAAAAGAAGTTTTAAATCTAAGAGTAGAACTTAGTTAAAAAAATAACAATACACAGTGAAATAAATTTTGAGAGTCTAAATATCAAGTTTTCCAAAGAGAATCCTTTAACTAATTGTTCCTTGACAAGGGATTATAAAGAGAGTATATTGTAATTAAATCAGTATTTCATTTGGCTTACTGTGAAAATTTTTATTTAAAAAATAGGAGGTCCAAAATGTACGTAATCGATAAAGAAGCTTGTATTGCATGTGGAGCATGTGAAGGAACTTGTCCAGTATCAGCAATTTCTGCTGCAGACGGTAAATATGAAATTTCAGATGCATGTATCGACTGTGGAGCATGTGCAGGAGTATGTCCTGTAGAGTGTATCACGGCTCAGTAATATCAAAAAATATTTTAAAAAATAAAATAGGGGGTTTTAAAATGTACGTAATCGATAAAGAAGCTTGTATTGCATGTGGAGCATGTGAAGGAACTTGTCCAGTATCAGCAATTTCTGCTGCAGACGGTAAATATGAGATTTCAGATGCTTGTGTAGACTGTGGAGCATGTGCAGGAGCATGTCCTGTAGACGCAATCGCTGCTGGTTAATAAAAAATTTAAAAGAGCCTTTAGGGCTCTTTTTTTTGTAATTTTTATTTTAATAAAAGGAATTTTCAGTTGTAGGTATATAATTTTAATATAGAGTGTAGTAGTTCTATAGAAAATATATCGATTTGAATCTATAAAAAAAGTTGACATGCAGCGGGATGGAAAATACGCTGGCAGGTTAAAAGACTCAAAGGGAATAGAAGCCTAAGGCTCTTTGGGATTTTTATAGAAAAAATGATATTAATTGGTAATTGTTAGAGATGACTTTCGTTGAGACTTTAACAGGCCAATACAGAGGGTAAAATCTTTGTATTGGCCTGTTTTTTATATTTTTAAGTTGATACTGGGATTTATTTAAACTGATTATTTAGAGGGCATAATTAAATTTAAAAGGGGAAGGTGATTAAAGTGTTGAACAGAGTGCTGATAAAGTTGGATAATCAAGAGGAAGTAAAGCATCTTGCAAAGTACGCTAATATGATCAAAAAGAATTATCCAGAGGCGGAGATAGTGGGTATCTTTATACATCCAAGTATAGGGGAGCATTCCTTCAGGGAGTTTAGGGGTGTTGGTGGAGATTATGACATCGGTGAGGCCAAAAGTGAGCACAAGGCTAAGATAGAAAAAATTATGGAGGATGAGAATAAAATAAGAGAAGAGTTTTTATCTTTGGTGGAAAATTCTAGTTTTTATGCAAAAATAGGAGACATCCCTGAGGTGCTCATGGATGAACTAAGGTTATTTGATCTGGCAGTAATTTCTAAAACTGATAAAATAGGCCATGATTTAAGGGAGATTTTTAAAAATCATAATAAGCCTATTATACTAGTACCTGAATTGGAAAACTACTCACTAGACAGAATTTTAGTGGCTGATGACCAGGGGTTAGAAGTAAATAAGTCTGTTTTCAAGTTCATGGGTGTTTTTGAAAAGACAAGGGAATTTAAAGCTGTAACAGTGGGAGTAAGTCAGGAAGAGGTAAAGGATCTTAATTTCTATCTAGAAAAAATAGATAAAAAAATAGATTATAAGTTTGAAGAAGGGGCAGTCGACAAGATCATACTAAATTATGCCAAAGATTGTGATATGTTGATAATGGGAAATTTAAAACGTTCTTTTATGGTTGAAAAATTAATAGGAACTGGAGGAATAAGGGCATTAGAAGAAGTCAAAAAACCGATCTTCATAGGATGAAAATGAAACAAACCAAAATAAATAAAAAACAGATCAAACTCAATACTATCCAATAAAATAGCCATTAATCTTGTATAAAATTACCTTTGGGAATAAAAATATTTTAATAAAAAATATATTTTTTTCAAATAAACGTTGACATAAAAAACTTTGTGGCTTATACTGGTACAGTAGAGGCTTAAAGAAGACACGTTGTGCAAACCTTTAAGATTTTTTTAAGAAATCAAATATTTTGTTGGTAATTATTAGAGATGACTATGGTCAAGACTTTAATAGGCCAACACAAAGAGATAATCTTTGTGTTGGCCTATTTTTTGTTTTTAACAAAAAAATATAGCTGGTATAGAAATAACAGGCAAAATAAAAAAAATATTTACAAGTTTTTAGGAGGTAGTTAAATGAGAAAGTTTCCATGTACTATTTTGAGATCTGGTACAAGTAAGGGTGTTTTTTTCAATGAAAAGGATATGCCTAAAGACAAGGAAAAATGGGAAGATTTTCTTTTAGACGTTATGGGGAGTCCTGATAAAAAACAGATAGACGGACTAGGAGGAGCTAATTCTCTCACAAGTAAGGTAGCCATAATAAAAAAATCAGAAAGAGAAGGTTTTGATGTAGATTATACATTTGCCCAAGTAAGTCTCACTGCTAGAAAAATAGATATGAAAGGTAACTGCGGAAACATATCGTCTGGTGTAGGTCCATTTGCAATTGATAACGGTCTGGTAGAAGCTATAGAACCTACTACAAAGGTAAGAATATACAATACAAATACAGGAAAAACAATTGAATCAGAGGTAAAAGTTTCAAATGGTATGTATGATCCAGATGGAGATACAAAAATACCAGGTGTACCAAATACCGGTTCAGTAGGTTATTTATCATTCTATGCACCGGAAGGTTCAGTGACTGGCAAGCTTCTTCCTACAGGAAAGGCTGTGGATACAATAGAAACTTCTGTAGGAACAATAGATATATCAATAGTAGATGCTGCAAACCCACTTGTATTTATAAAAGCAGAGGATGTAGGATTAAAAGGTACTGAGCTACATTATGAGTTTTCGCAAGAAAAATTAGATCTTTTGGAAGAGATAAGATCTATAGCAGCAGAGTTATGCGGTTTTGCAAAAAAAGAAGATGCTACTAAAAATTCACCTGCAGTTCCTAAAACTACTGTAATATCAGCACCACAAGATTATAAAGATGAACCTGGAACACTGTATAGATCTGATGAAATGGATCTTGTAATCAGGATGATGTCTATGCAAAAACCTCATCAGGCACTAGCTATAACAGGGGCTGTTTGTACATCATTAGCTGCAGCAACAGAAGGAACACTGGTATCTAAAATAGCCAGCCCAGATGAAAATGGAAAACTGAGATTGGGACATCCCGGAGGAGTAATGAATGCATACTCAGGCAAAGGTGATAACGAAGATGTCTATGTAAAAGTAGAAAGAACAGCGAGACGTATTATGGAAGGTATTGTCTATACAAGAGGAGATTATGAAATCTAATAATCTCGGTATCTTTAAAATATATAAAAAAAAACTAAGGAGGAATTTATGAAAAGAATTGCGTTGTTAGTTGTTGGGATAATTACAGCTTTGGCCATGGTAGGATGCGGTGGACAGCCAGGAGGAAAAGATGGAGGGGATACAGCAGCATATCCTAAAAAACCTATCGAAATGATAATACCTTTTGGAGAAGGTGGAGCGAGTGACACTTTTGCAAGAAAATTTGCGGACATAATGGCAAAAGATATGCCTCAGCCAATACAAGCTATCAATAAAAAAGGAAGTAGCGGACTTGTTGGAATGGTCTATGCGGCTCAAAAGAAAAATGATGGATACACTATCTTAGAGGTGACTCCTTCAATGGTAATCGCAGATGCCCTTGAGGTAAGTGAGTCGATTAAATTCATGAAGGATTTTGAACCACTAGCAAGAATTCAGTCAGACATCTATGTACTGTGTCTTCCTGGAGACAGTAGATTTAGCTCTTTCCAAGAATTAGTTGAGTATGGACAGAATAACCCTGTAACTTTTGCAGGAGTAAGCCCAGGGGGTCTTGATGACTTGACTCTAAATGCTTTAGCTGATGCTACAGGTGTAGATATCAAATTCATACCTTATAAATCAGGGTCTGAAGTAAAAGCAGCTGTACTTGGTGGAGAAGTAGATATCTATCTTGATAAAATTGTTTCTGCTGTAAACTATATCAAAGACGGAAAAGTAAAACCTGTAGTTGTGTTAAACGAAGAAAGAATCGACAAAATCGATGTATTTAAATCTGTACCTACAACTGTTGAATTAGGTTATGATGTAACAATCGGTTCTTGGAGAGGTTTCGTTGTTAAGAATGGAACTCCTCAAGAAATCAAGGATTACTTAATAGATAAAATGGAAAAAGCTTATGCTACTCAAGAGTACCAAGATTTTGCTGCTCTAAATCTAGTGGACATAAGACCTGGATACCTAGATGCTGAAGGTTTCTACAAGCAGTGGGAATCAGAGTATGAGAAGTTTGACGCTGTTGCAAAGAAAGTTGGCTTAAAATAATTAATTTATTGTAGGGTGTCCGCTAAAGTGGACATCCTATCAAATATAAAGGAGTGGAATGAAAAATGGGTGAAATAATTTTTCACATTTTCCTATTAGTAGTAATGGGAGCTTTTTATAAACAGTCATTAGACATAAATACTGCACGTATGACAGATCCTATCGGACCTGCAGGATTTCCAAAAACGATAATATATGTAGCTGTTATACTGATCGTAATTTCTCTTGTATCAAATATTAAAAACTACAAGGCGAATAAACCAAAGGAAAAAGAGAAGATAAAAGAGCTAGATCCTGGATTCTTGGCATTATTGGGAATAATCGTTTTCTTTGTACTTGCAGTTAATTATATTGGATTCTGGTTTGGTGGAATCATTATAATCTCATCGACGATGTGGATTTTAAATCAAAGAAAAATATCGAAACTGGTTATAATAACATTAGTAGGATCTTTAGTCTTCACTTTTGTTTTCGGTAAAATACTAAGTATACCTCTACCAAGAGGATATGGAATATTTGAAACTATCAGTTATTATATTTATTAAACGGAGGATAAACAATGGATACTTCTTTATTAATTGAAGCGTTGAAAACGATATTTATGCCTACTAACTTCCTGTTGGTTTTGGCCGGTATGACTTTGGGGGTATTTTTCGGAGCCCTACCTGGAATCAGTTCATCAATGGGTATTGTTCTTATGATACCATTTACTTACTACATGGGGATAATCCCGTCAATAGTTCTTCTTGTTGCTTTATATGCTGGATCTGCCTATGGTGGTTCTATAACGGCTATATTATTTAATACTCCTGGAACAGCGGAATCTGTTGCCACAACATTTGACGGATATCCAATGGCACAACAGGGAAAAGCAGGTAAGGCACTTGGCCTTGCAATGTCAGGATCTGCAATTGGTGGAATTTTCTCAGTGTTGGTAATGCTTTTACTAGCACCACTACTATCAAAAATTGCACTTAAAATACAAAGTGCTGAGTACTTTGCATTGACACTACTAGGAATCGCATGTATATCTTCAGTTGGTTCAAAAAATCTTTCTAAAGCTTTGGTAACAGGGTTATTGGGTATAATAATCGCAATGGTTGGAATGGACCCTATGACTGGAGTTTCAAGACTTACATTTGGACAAATTAACTTTTTAAATGGTATAGAGTATATACCTATCATGATCGGTTCATTTGCCATGGCTGAGGTTTTCAAACAGGTTATAAATAGAAAAAGCGAAGAAAAAACTATGGATATGGGCGACAGTGTATCTATGGAAAGTATCAAGCTAAAAGATCTTCTTGTGTATAAAGTTACTATTATAAAATCTGCAATAATTGGAACAGCAGTTGGAATACTTCCTGGTACAGGTGGATCAATAGCATCTATCGTTAGTTACGGTGAAGCGGCTCGTTCTAGAAAAGATAAGGCAAGATTTGGAAATGGAGCCGAAGAGGGAGTGTTAGCACCTGAGACAGCAAACAACGCCGCTGGTGGAGGGGCAATGATACCTACTCTTGTACTTGGGATACCAGGATCTCCGACTACGGCAATCATCCTAGCTGCACTTGTTCTCCAAGGCTTACAGCCTGGTCCTCAGCTAATGACAGAGCAGCCATTGTTATTATACTGCATCTTCTTCTCGATGCTTATTGCAAGTACTGTTGTGTTCCTTTCAGGAAGATACGCAGTAAAAGCATTTGCTGCAGTATTAAAACTTCCTTATGGAATCATAGCACCTATGATCGTTATGTTCTCAATTATCGGGGCCTATGCAAGATCTAACGATATGTTCCAGATCTGGGTAATGCTTACATTTGGTGTATTTGGTTATTTCATGAAGAAATACCAGTTCTCTGCAGCATCACTTATCCTTGGAATCGTACTTGGTAACATGATGGAAGAGAGCTTCAGAAGACAACTTCTTATTTCAAATGGAAGTTATATGTCATTCTTACAAAGACCAATAGCAGTTGCAATATTTATAGCAGTAGCCTTTGTTCTTTTCTTCCCTATAGTTGCTGGTATGATGGAAAAGAAAAAAGCTACAGCAGCTGCACAGAATTTATAAAATTTTAAAGATATTTATCAACGGATACTACAAATCCATTTTTAGAATAGTGGCAAATTACATTTTTCCTCCCGGAATGCTACTAGAAACAGGAAGGCTCTCTGAATGCAAACTTTAGAGAGCCTTCTTTAAACATTATCAAATATCTATTTTAACTTTATTGTATTTTAGTGTTAAAATGAGTTACAGGGGTAGCCCATCTGTTTGTCACATTTAAATATTTTAAATTGATTAGTGGATGCTGTGTTGTGATTACTTTTGAAGTCATAGAAAGCATAAATTTTTTCTAGAGGCAGTAAGCTAAAATAATAAGGAAAAAATTTTAATTTTTGAAATACGAGGTGTTAAAATGAGTTTTATAAGAGAAATTATAAAGTATAAAAAATCTATATTGATATTTTTTACAGGTTTGATATTCGCTGTCTCACTGGCCTTTACAATTTTGAAAAACTATAAAGATTTGAGAGATGCACTGGTTCTAAATGAGCAGAAACACCTTTTGACAATTGCAGATACAACTGCAAAAAGTATAGAGTCATATTTCCTAGAAGAAGAGAGATCAATGAGAATTCTTGCCCGGGATACTGGTTTTTTGAGAGATTTTGAGTATTTGAAAGATAAGGATGAAAGATATTTAGGGGAATCTCTTAAGATATATTATAAAATAGGGGCCCCTAGAATTAAGTCCATACAACTATTGGATTTTAAAGGAATAATCTTAGACGAGTATCCCACTAAATCTAAAGATAATATATCAAAAGATATCTCAGATTTAAAAGATGTAAAAAAAATAATAAAAAATAAAGAGCAAGTATTAAGTTCAGTTTATTTTGAAAATAGAGACCCATTTATATACATATTGCAGCCAATATTTAATCGAGGGAAGTTTCAGGGGATTATAAGGTGCAAACTGAGTATAGACAATATATATAAAAGATTTATAGAGAATATAAGATCTGGTAGTAAAGGGTATGCCTCTGTAAAAACTAAAGATGGAATTTTTTTGATGCATCCTAAGAAAAGTCAGATCAGTGGCCATGTAATGCAGCTAAGAAAGTCCAAATATCCAAATTATGATTGGTCTGAGCTAGAAAAACTTTTTGAAAAGCAAAGATCTGGAGAAAAGGGAGTGGAGATTTATCGTTCTGTATGGGTTACAGATGACGACTCTAAGATGGTTAAGAAATTCAACGGATATTCTCAGGCTTATATAGGAGATACATTTTGGATAGTAACAGTCGCTTCTGATTATGATGAGGTAGTTAAAATTATCAAAAAAAATTATTATTATACAGTGGCAATAGCGACACTTATTGTACTTAGTATAAGTTTACTGGCTGCATATATATACAGCATAAGGGAGAAAAAGGCTAAGCTAGAGATGAAATCTTTGCATTTAAATGAGGTGAAAAAACTAAACAGCGAATTAGAAGAAGATATAGAGAAAAGAAAATTATTGGCAAAAGAACTTGTCAAATCAAAAAATAAATATGAGGCGATGTTTAACAGCATCAATGACTGTGTATTTGTGGCAGACTTTGAGAACAACTCTTTTGAAGATATAGTTGAGGTAAATGAAAAAGTTTATAAGAGGCTGAAGTATACACGAGAAGAACTTTTAAAAATGAAATACTCTGATATAGATGTAGGTTTATCAGTGAATGAAGGAAAAAAGATACTAGAAAAGATGTTAGACAAGAGATCTGTAATGTATGAAACGGAAATAAAGACAAAGTTTAACAAAAAAATCCCCGTAGAAGTAAGTGGTAGACTATTTAAAATGGAAAATAAATACAGGGCAATCTTAATATCTAGAGATATTACCTTGAGGAAAATCCAAGAGGAAACAGTAAAAAGAAGTGAGGCCAGATTTTTTAATATCGTAAATAAGTTAGCAAGTGATATAGAAGGAGAAAATTCAGATACAACTAAAATAAAACTTGGAAAAGATATTAATAACCAAAAGATACTTTTAAAGCTTGAAAAAATAAATATTGAACTGGAAAAAATGTTTAAAAAAGAGATGGACGAGAACAAAAAGAAAGAGGCACTCATGATCTATCAGTCAAGATATGCAGCTATGGGAGAGATGGTAGGGAATATAGCTCACCAGTGGAGACAGCCTTTAAGTTCATTATCTCTTATAATCTCAAATATAGAGGATTCTTTCTTTTACGGAGACGTTGATAAAGAGGATGTGGAATCTCTTTTTAAAAAATCTAGAATGCTTATAAATAAAATGTCTGAGACTATAGATGATTTTAGATATTTCTTTAAACCAAAAACAAATAAAGAAGAATTTCATGTAAAAAATGTCGTAACATCTACAGTAGAATTATTTAACGAAAGAATGCGATATAACGGTATAGAGTGCAATGTAGAAACAGAGAATGATGTGAAGATATGGGGGTATCCAAATCAATTGTCCCAGGTAATATTGAATTTTATAAATAATGCCGTAGATGCCCTGCTAGAAAATCGAGAAAAGGAAAGAAAAATTGATATATTGATATCAGAAGAAAAAAACAGTGCTATTGTTGAAGTCCAAGATAACGGAGGAGGAATACCTGAAGGGGTAATGGAAAAGATATTTGAACCATATTATTCCACCAAAGAGAAAAAAAATGGGACAGGTATAGGACTTTACATGTCACAAATGATAGTGGAAAAGAATTTTGACGGAAAAATATATGTGATAAATAAAAATAACGGAGCGTGTATGAAGATAATTATTCCTATGGGTGGTGAAAATGAAAATGCTTGATAAAACAAATTTACTTATTAAATACAAGGTTCTCTATGTGGAAGATGACGAGATGCAGAGAGAAAATCTCAAGATATTTTTAAAGAGAAGAGTTGGAAAACTTTACATGGCAGAAAATGGGAAAGAGGGCTTGAAAGTTTTTGAAGAGCAGAATCCAGACATAATAATAACAGACCTTAAGATGCCTATAATGGACGGGATAGAGATGAGTAAGAAAATCCGAGAAAAAAATAAAAAATCCGGGATAGTGATAACAACTGCCTTTTCTGATGTGGAAACTGTTCTAAGTGCCATGGATGTCGGTATAGACAAGTATATACTTAAACCTGTTGACACAGGAAAACTTATAGAGGCTATGGAAGAGATAGCCCTTCGTCTTACAGGGGAAGAGTCTGGAAATCTTGTGTTGGACGATAAGATAATATCTGACAAAAAAGAAAAACTAGAATATGAGAGTAAGATACAGATAAAAATAGCTTATTTTATAAAAAGTAACACTGGGAAAGGTCCTAAATCTGTAAAAGCCTTTATAAAGGGCAGCCTGATAGAGATAGAGGCCAATGATCCACTTACTATCTATGAGAAAAAACTTCTGGAACAAAGTAAGAACAAAAGCCTTGTAAATTTTAGTAGAGAGGCATTTTATAATGACAGGAAGAATGAGATCGAAAAAATAATTTTTGAAATATTAGGAGTAAAAGGCAACCTAGAAAGAGTGACCATAGATTTTAAAAATAACAGAGACATACTGGTTATTTCTGTTTAAATCAAAAAGACCTTCTAGCATCTAAGAAGGTCTTTTTAATTGGAATTTAAGAATTATAGTATATTTTAATCTAAGGTGTTTTTTTTTTAAAATTAGAGTATTGAATTTATCCAAAAGCTCCTGTTACTTTCTTTGCTTGCCCAAAGTACCCCAAGGGCATTTCCTCCCTTCGGTCAGGGCAAAAGTAACCAAAGAAAAGGCACCCAATTAAAACTAATGAAACTTGTAAAAATAAATTTTACAAGAACTAGAAAATATATTCGTTTTACTCATTATTTTCTAAGTCAAATCACTTCTGAACTAACTTTCTATTGAAATATAGTCGGTAAACCTCCTTATTTCAATGAAAGTGGATTTCACAAGATGATTTCTTAACGGTATTTTTTAAAGGGGAAAGTAGTCTGAAAATTAAAATATTTTTATTTTCACTCTGTGCAACATACACTTTTATGATGCTCTGTGGTCAAAAAGTTTTATCTTTATTCGTCTTAATTTTTTTGCCTTTTATAGGTTTTCATTCGTGACAAAATCTTTTGACTTTAATATTCTTGTAAATTTAGTAATTTGTAGAGAAATATTTTAAGTGGCAACTTAAGATATTTTAATTAATAGTTTGGATAGAGGAAAGTTGTTCTGATATTATATATAAATAATAAGAGGACAAAAAGGAGAAAAAATTATGTATGTAAAGCATAATGAGTATTTTGAGATAGAAGAATTTGAAAATAAGGGGATAAAAGCTATATTTACAGGGAAAAAATCCGGAGATGTAAAGGAGAATTTTTTTCTGTCACCTGAAAAAGAAAAAAATATAGAGGAATTTATGAAAAAATTTTCTATAGAGGGAAAAAAACTCGTGGCTGCAAAACAGACACACTCTAAAAACATAGCAGATATCAAAGATGAAAGTCCCCTATACTTTGATAATGTAGACGGTTTTATAACTGCTAGAAGAGATGTTGTCCTTTTTACAGTCCATGCAGACTGCCTGCCTATATATTTTTACGACATGGAAAAAAAGGTCATAGGACTATGCCACTCGGGATGGAAAGGAAGCTACCTTCAGATAGGAGAAGAGGTTATAAAAAAAATGAAGGCAAGTTATGGGAGCTTGGAAAAAGACATCCTTGTGGGGATAGGTATAGGGGCAGGTAAATGCTGCTATCAGGTGGGAGATGAATTTTACAGGGATTTTAAGGAGAAGTTTCCCCTAGATGTTATAGAGGCTTCCTTTGAAAAAAAAGCTGATTCATGGTATTTTGACAATGGTGAATTTAACTTTCAGATGTTCATAAAAAGAGGAATTTTAGAAAAAAACATAGTGAAAAGCCGACAGTGTACAGTTTGCAACAGAGAATTATTTTCATACAGAAGAGAGGGAAAGGATGCGGGACGAAATGGTGCATTTATCTACTTTAAAGATTAAGGTAATTATCTTTTTTATGATAGCGGTAACAGGATGTAGCGCCTTACCTGAAGGTCGTAAGTGGGAAGACGTGAGCTTTGTGATGTATCAGACGGACAGGCTAAAGACCGGAGATATAATCGTAAAAAATAAAAAATGGGATCCCCTTTCCTGGTACGGACATGCAGCAGTTATGATCGACGACATGAATATAGGGGATTATCCTAAGTTTGGTGTAGGATATTATGAAATTGATAGTTATTCCTGGCTTTATGAAGAGAGAAAGGTAATGGTTTTCAGATACAAAAATTTTGATGAAAAATTCAAAGATGTTTTTTTGAAAAATTTAGAAGGTCTAAAGGATAAGGGTTACTGGGTACCATTAAATAAAAAAACACCAAGGGTTTTTACTGTTCACAGTTTGTATGGTATCTTTACTGGAAAACGGCTAAGGATCTTGGGTATAATCTAGACCTTGATTCTGACCAGGGGATGCTAGTAATGCCTTATGATTTTATAGCTTCTCCCTATTTAGAACAGATATATTTTAGTGACAACTAGAGGGAGAACTATCCCTCTTTTTTTATGGAGGTATAAAATGAAAAAAATTATATTTATAATATTTTTTATTTTTTCTACTGCTCTATTTGGCCGTAACTATACTGAACTACAGGAGTGGAGACAAAAGAAACTCCCCGTTGATATAAAGAAAGGAGTTCGGGTGGAGGTCTATGATTTTGAATCTAGACATGGTGTGAAATATGAATACCCTGCAATAAATATAAGAGTTCACAACAGAGGAAGTTCTGCAGTAACAGATTTGGTTATCACCATATGGTTTTGGAAAAATGAAGGTGTATATGTAAAAGAACTTGTTTTAATAGGAGAAGAAGGAGAATACAGGAAGAAATTATTTTCAGGAAAAGAGAAGTACATCCCTAGCGAGAGAAGATATTATAATTTTAAAGACATCAAATTTAAAGAGATAGAAAGATTGGAAATACAAATAACAAGGATAAAAACCAAATAAGTGCACACTATTGGTCTAAAACATTCTAAAACTTGACACAAGACATTTTTTATAGTAAAAATTAATGTAGAGTAAATGTAAGGGCTTACAAAATAGGAGGGATCCCATGAAGATGTCAGATATAGCTGAAAAAGCGGGAGTTTCTATAGCTACTGTTTCAAGAGTTATAAACGAAGATAAAAATGTAAAGGACTCTACGAGGGAAAAAATCCTCAAAATAATAGAGGAGTATGATTATACTCCTAGTGCAATAGCGAGAAACCTTTCAAGAAAAGACAATAATACTATAGGGGTAGTTGTACCTGATATATCAAATCCATATTTCTCAGAGATGGTAGAGGGAATAAGCGAGGTGATAGACAAGGAAAATCTCAATATATTAATTTATAATACCAATGATAAGATAGAAAAAGAGCAAAAATCACTTCAGATGCTGCTAGAACAGAGAATAAAAGGTCTAGTAATAACAGTCACCAGTGAAAGCTATGAAAAAGGTAAAAATTATCTAGATAAATTTGTAAAAGAAAAAATACCTGTGGTTCTTGCAGACAGGGATATCAAATATTCTAGCATGGACTGTGTTTTTATAGACAATATAGGCGGGGCATACAAAGGAGTCTCGGTACTTATTGAAAATGATCATAAGGATATAGCCATTATAACCGGTCCTCTTAAATCTAAGCCAGGGAGAGACAGATTAAGAGGATACCGAAATGCTCTTTCTGAAAATGGTATAGAGGTCATAGATGAAAATATCTATGAGGGAGACTTTCAGATGGAATCAGGCTATAAATTGGGAAAAGAGATACTAAATAGAAAAAAAAGACCTACGTCGGTGTTTATATCTAATAATCAGATGACCTTAGGATTTTTTAAGGCTATGAATGAAATGAAGTTATCTACTCCAAAGGATATTGCAGTGTTATCCTTTGATAGAGTTGAAATACTGGATATATTTGATATTAAGCTCACTACGGTATCTGCTTCAGTAAGGGAACTAGGAGTCAGATCGGCAGAAATGCTTTTAGAAAAAATAAGAAATAAAGACAAGTATATAAGCCAAAAGATGATTCTTCAGACAAACTTAGATATAAAAGGGTCTGAAAAAAAGTTGAGTTGAGTCAAAAGAGTGTAATCGATTACAAGGAGGTAAAATGGGAAAAATACTGGTAGTTGGAAGTATAAATATGGACCTTGTAACAAAAGTCTCGAAATCACCAAAGACGGGAGAAACAGTCTTGGGAAAAGATTTTAAACAGATACCAGGAGGAAAAGGTGCCAATCAGGCTGTTGCCATGGCTAGACTAGGATCAGATGTTGCTATGATAGGAATGCTTGGGAAGGATTCCTTTGGAGATACTCTGCTCTCTGTCATAAAAAAAGACGGCGTGGATATCTCAGGCATAGGAAGATGCAAAGACATATCAACAGGGATAGCTACCATAGTTGTAGATGACGATGCAAATAACTCTATAATAGTAGTCCCAGGTGCAAACTTTGAAATAGAAAAAAAAGACATAGATGCAAATATTAAACTTTATGAGAATTCCGAAATAGTTGTACATCAGCTAGAAACCCCATTGGATATTGTGGAATACTCTCTGAAAATCAGTAAAAAACTAGGGAAAACGACCATACTTAATCCGGCACCTGCAAAATCAATGTCAGATGAAATAATAAAAAATGTAGACTATCTCATCCCCAATGAGACTGAATTAGAGCTTCTTGCAGGGGTTCCTGTAAAAAACAAGGAGGATATTCTCAAGGCTTGCCGAAAAATTATGGCAAAAGGAGTAAAAAAATTGATAGTTACCTTGGGATCTAAAGGAGCGATCTATGTAGACGAAAAAGGTTCCAAAGAATTTGGGGTATATAAGGTGGATGCAGTAGATACTACTGCTGCAGGAGATTCATTTATAGGAGGGCTTACAGCAGCCATTTCTAAGGGAGAGCCCTTAGAAAAAGCTATGGAATTTGCCGCAAAGGTAGGGGCAATAACAGTGACGAGAGAGGGAGCTCAGACTTCACTCCCTACATTAGATGAGGTTATAAATTTTGAAGGAGTGGTGTAAGTGAAAAAAATGAGGCTTCTAAACAGTGAGATATCATATGAGGTAGCCAAACTTGGACACACAGATCATATATGTATAGGGGATGCAGGATTACCTATTCCGGCTGGTGTAAAGAGGATAGATCTAGCCTTAGAAAGAAACATACCGACATTTATGGGTACTTTAGATGTGATTCTAGATGAGATGCAGGTGGAAGAGGCAATTATAGCTTCTGAAATGAAGGAATTGAGTCCGAAGCTTTACACAGAACTTTTGGATTTACTGAATAAAAAGTGTCAGGGAATTAAAATAGAAGAGATTCCTCATTCGCAACTTAAAAAAACCAGTCGGGAGTCAAAGGCAGTAATAAGAACAGGAGAGTGCACTCCTTATGCAAATATTATTTTGAAATCAGGTGTGGCATTTTAGTCTGGAGGTAAGCTCAGGTGAAAAAGAAAATATTGGAACTTCAAGAGATGGTAAAAATCTTTCCGGGAGTCAAGGCATTAAACGGAGCTAACCTCAATTTATACGAGGGACGTGTCATGGCTCTACTAGGTGAAAATGGAGCAGGAAAGTCAACACTGATAAAGGTGATGACAGGAATATACAAGAGAGACAGTGGAAAAATGACTCTCTATGAGGAAGATGTGGAATTTCAAGGTCCTAGAGAATCACAAAATGCTGGAATAGCAATAATACACCAGGAGCTAAATCTCATATCTAATCTCACTATTGCAGAAAATATATTTCTAGGAAGAGAAAAAACCAGTTTTGGAAAAATAGACTGGAAGGGTATGTATAGTGATGCAGATAAACTGCTAAAAAAACTAAAGGTAAAACATTCTTCTAAAGAGCTGGTCGGGAACCTCAGTGTGGGAGAACAGCAGATGGTAGAAATAGCCAAGGCTATGTCACAAAATGCAAAAATAATAGTAATGGACGAACCTACAGACGCTCTTACAGATAAAGAAACCGAGAGTTTATTCAGTGTAATAAGAGAGCTTATAGGGGAGAATAAAAGTATAGTTTATATTTCCCACAGACTCAAAGAGATATTTGAGATATGTGACGATGTGACCATAATGAGAGACGGTAAATTTATATCTGAAAAAGAAGTAAAAGATATAACTGAAGACCAGATAATAGAAAGTATGGTTGGAAGAAAACTAGAGGATCAGATGCCTAGAGTAGAGGTAGAGCCAGGGCCTGTAAGTCTAGAGGTAAAAAACTTAAAAGGCGACTATGTAAATAATGTTAGTTTTACCCTGCATGAAGGTGAAATTTTAGGAGTTGCGGGGCTCATGGGATCAGGAAGGACTGAGCTGGCTAAAACCATCTATGGTTTTTATAAGATGACCTCTGGGTCAATTCTTATAGGTGGAAAAAAAGTGAAAATAAACTCCCCTGAAGAGGGACTTAAAAATAAAATAGCTTATGTACCTGAAGATAGAAAAAAAGAAGGGCTGATATTAGGACTTTCTGTAAAAGAAAACATGAGCATATCTTCTCTGGAAAAATTTGAGAGTAATTTGAAAACTCTTAATAAAAATGATGAAAAAGATATGGTGGATTCTTATATCTCAAGGTTTAACATAAAAACCCCGGGAATGGCTCAGATTATAAAAAATCTAAGCGGAGGAAATCAGCAAAAGGTTGCCATAGCAAAGGCTCTAATGACTGAACCAAAAATTTTGATTTTGGATGAACCTACACGAGGGGTAGATGTAGGGGCTAAAAAAGAGATATACGACCTCATAAACGAACTGAAAAAACACGGAATGAGCATTTTGATGATATCCTCTGAAATGGTTGAAGTTATAGGGCTCAGCGACAGGATAATGGTTATGCATGAAAATAGTGTAACAGGAGTATTCACGGCTGAAGATGCCAGTCAGGAAAAAATAATGAGGTGTGCCGTGGGCCTGAAGGAGGATAATGATGAATAATCAAACAACGTTAGAGCCGAGTCAAAAGAAAAGCTTTATTTTACTCAGAAATAAACCCTTTATAGGACTATTGATATTTGCAGTCTTGGTCTCTTTTATGAACCCAAGATTTCTTTCTGCATCTAATATGTTAAATGTACTAAGACAGACCTCTATAAATGCAATTATTTCAGCAGGAATGACTTTTGTAATATTAACAGGTGGAATAGACCTTTCAGTGGGATCAATCCTCGCCTTTTGCGGTGCAATATCTGCTAGTCTCATGGCATCAGGTCAGAATGCCTTTTTAGCCATAGCTGTGTCACTTGTTATAGGTGGAATTCTTGGAATGCTGAGCGGAATGTTTATAAGTTATGGGAAACTACAGGCATTTATTACTACTTTAGTGACTATGACTCTTATGAGGGGAGCCACTCTTGTATTTACTGACGGGAAACCTATATCAATAGGATTTGGTGATAACACCTCATTATTTGGAAGTATAGGGGCTGGAAATATATTGGGAATTCCCACTCCCATATATATAATGGCAGTTGTGTACGGGGTATCTTACTATGTACTCAACCATACAAAATTCGGACGGTATGTATATGCAGTGGGAGGAAATGAGGAAGCCACTAAGCTTTCTGGGATAAATGTAGACAAAGTAAAAACCAAGGTCTATGCCATCAGCGGAGTTTTATCTGCTCTGGCTGGAATAGTTGTTACAGCCAGATTGTTTTCTGCTCAGCCTACAGCAGGAAGCGGATATGAGCTAGATGCCATAGCGGCAGTTGTACTAGGAGGGACAAGTCTTGCAGGAGGGATAGGAAGGATAACTGGGACTATCACAGGGGCCCTTATTATAGGGGTTCTAGGAAACGCTCTTAACTTACTAAATGTATCTTCATACTACCAACTTATGATAAAGGCATTGGTTATATTGGCAGCGGTACTAATGGACAGAAAGTCCAAAAAATAAAAAAAGGGAGGAAAAAATGAAAAAGATTATTACTCTGATCACAGTTTTATTGATGGTTGTTTTAACAGGCTGCGGTGAGAAAAAAGCTCCAGAAGCAGAATCCACAGGTAGAGTCGGTCTCGTAGTATCTACTCTAAACAATCCATTCTTTGTTACTTTGAAAGAGGGAGCCGAGGCTAAGGCCAATGAGATGGGTATGGAGATTATTATCCTTGATTCTCAAAATGACCCTGCAAAAGAGCTTGCAAATGTAGAGGATCTAGTAGTAAAAGGGGTAGATGTAATTCTTATAAACCCTACAGATTCTGATGCAGTAGCTAGGGCAGTTATGGCTGCAAATAACAGTAAAATACCTGTAATTACACTAGACAGAGGAGCAAACGGAGGAGATGTAGTAACTCACATAGCTTCTGATAACGTGGCAGGTGGAAAAATGGCAGGAGAATTTATCGTGGAAAAAATAGGAAAAGATGGAAAAGTTGTGGAACTTCAAGGTATCCCTGGAACTACTGCAGCAAGAGACAGAGGAAAAGGATTCAATGAAGCTGCTGCAAATAACATAACTGTAGTTGCACAGCAAGCTGCTGATTTTGATAGAACTAAAGGACTAGACGTAATGGAGAATATACTTCAAGCAGTTCCTGAAATAGATGCTGTATTTGCACATAATGATGAGATGGCTTTAGGTGCATTAAAGGCTATAGAGGGAAGCGGAAGAGATATATTGGTGGTAGGATTTGACGCAACGGATGATGCTGTAAATGCTGTAGAAGCTGGAACTCTTGCTGCAACAGTAGCACAACAGCCGTCTATGATAGGAGCTATGGGAGTAGAAACTGCTTCAAAGGTAATAAATGGAGAAACAGCACCTGAATTTATTCCAGTAGAATTAAAATTAGTTACAAAATAAATTATGTTAAAGCCTTCTGATTCAGAGGGCTTTTTCTTTTGTTCACAGAGGGCACAGAGAAAAAAAGTGAATTTCACAGAAGAGATTGATAGAAAATTTTAAAAGATTTTATCACGAATGGACACTAATAAAAGATAAAAAAATGACACGAATAAAGAAAAAAGTTTTTTTGTCACGTAGAAAGAACATAAAATTTTTCAGAAGTGAGAATGAAATTATAAATTTTTTTCAAAAGGGTTTATATCTTTTTTTTCGCCATTGAAATATATGCCTCGAGAATGACCTATGGTAAAAAATAATCTATAATAATTTTAGGGGTTTATTATCTAGGGATAAGAGTATATAATTTTAATTAGAGGTGATAAAGATGTATGAAGAATTGAAAAACATCATAAAAAAAAGTAATAATATAGTTTTTTTTGGAGGAGCAGGTGTTTCTACAGAGAGTAACATACCTGATTTCAGAAGTGCAACGGGACTGTATGCACACTCACCGGAATATCTTTTGAGCAGAACCTACTTTGACAGCAACACTGAAGAATTTTATAAGTTTTATAAAGAAAATCTTATCTTTAAAGATGCCGAGCCTAATGATGCACATTATGCTCTGGCAAAACTTGAAGAACTTGGGAAATTAAAAGCTGTGATAACCCAGAATATAGACGGACTTCATCAGAAAGCCGGAAGTAAAAAAGTCTATGAACTTCACGGAAGCGTAATAAGAAATTATTGTATGAAGTGTAATGAGTATCACGATCTTGATTATATTATCAGTTTTAAAGAAACTGTGCCTAGGTGCAGAAAATGTGGTGGCCTGGTTAAACCTGACGTGACATTATATGAGGAGATGCTAGATATGGATGTCTTTGGTGGAGCCATTGACTGTATATCCAAGGCAGATGTTTTAATAGTTGGAGGAACATCCCTCGTGGTCTATCCTGCTGCCTCACTTGTAGAATATTACAAGGGAAGTAAATTAGTACTAATCAACAAAGGGGCAACATCATATGACAACAAGGCATCGCTGGTTATAGACGCCCGTATAGGGGAGGTGCTAAAAGAGGTTACCAGAGAACTTTGAAGTACTGTTTTCAACTTAAAAAGATTACCACTTTTAGAAAAGGGGTAATCTTTTTATTTATAATATTGTTTGAAGTTGTGATTATTAATCAATTATTTCTTGAACTCTTCCAACATCACCACTAGTAAGACGGACTTTGATTCCATGGGGATGAGTAGAAGAATTTGTGAGTAGATCTTTGACAATTCCCTCAGTTAACTTACCGGTTCTTTGATCTTTTTTCAAGACGATTTTTACCTTGATACCAGGTTTTATATTTGCTCTCTTTTTTCCATCCATAGTATTTTATTCTCCTAACTTTTATGGCAAATAGCCATTTATTTTTTTATTATCTCTTAAAATAGTCTGATTTTTTGATTTACCGAATTTTAGTATAACACAGTATAATATCTGCAACAAGTAATAAAAAAGGACCTGTCTTTAAACAGATCCTTAATTTTTACTATAAACTTTTTTTGAAGTTAACAATAGGAAGAACAGGGAATACACCATTTTCAGCGTAGTTCACAAATCCAATTTGTAGACCGTCAAGTGCCTTTGTAGCGTTGACAATACCAAACTGGAATGATGTTGCCTCAGCATAGTTGATAACTCCAACGTCAACCAAGGAAGTTCCCTGGGTAATATTTACAAAACCAAAGTTTACCATAGAGTCATATTCTACATAGTTTACAGATGCAAGGTTTATCATACTGTCCCCAGTGGAATAGTTTGCAAATGCAAAGTTTACACCGTTTACGTCATTGACATAGTTGACGAATCCTAAATTGGCACCTTTGTCATAACCTTCATGCCAGTTTACTAATCCTAGAGAAAGACCTTTGAACTCATTTTTTACTCTGTTGGCACCAAAAAACAATCCAAGCTCAAGACCGGTAAAATTATCCATATCAGAAAGTCCTAGAACAGATATGTCTAGACCTTTTACAATGGCAGTCTCACCATGTAGTAGAGACAGTCTTACACCAGAAACATTTTCTTCATTAGGAATGTTTTTTCCTGGAACAGAGATCTGAGCCGAAGCTGCAAATGCCGAGAAGCTTAACAATAAAAAGCCGATTAAAATTGTAATAAATTTTTTCATTTTTACCTCCTTATAAATATAGTGACCTGCACTTATATATAAGGTGATAAAATCTGAATTCCTCTTTAAATTTTAGATAAAAATAGATTTAGTATAATTGATAAATTAAATTCCGTGATATTTTTAGAAGTTTAGGTTGAAGTTTACTATTGGCAGAATTTCAAAGAGTTCGGAATTTGCAGCCATGTTTAGTAGACCTACCTGAACTCCCTGAAGGTTCTCGGTATAGTTGAACAAGCCTAGCTGGACTCCTCTTGTGTATTTGTTGAAATTGGCTATACCAAGCTCTCCTCCTACAAAGGAATCTGCCATGTTTAAACCACCTAATCTAACACCTTTGAAGTTGTGATCAAGATTGACCCATCCTGCCTGTGCCCCTATACTGTTCCCGTTGTTTATATTTAAAAGTCCAAACTGTGCTCCTAAAAAATCCCTCTCCACAATGTTTAATCCACCAAACTGAACTCCTTTAAAGTTTCCTCCTACATGGTTGTAAGATACGAAAAACCACCACGGAATTCTTACACCTGTGAAATCACCATCAGTCTTGTCATAAAATGAAAGTACAGAGAATCCCTTAAAATCTCCTCGGGTTCTGCTGGCAACAAGGTTCACATCTAGTCCGCTGACATTTCTGTTTTCAGAATAGATACCTCCTAATCTTATTCCGCTTATATCATCATAGGGTGAATTAAGCTGTATATCTGGTGAGAAAAGAGAAAGTTCAAAGGGTTTTTCCTCTCCTAACGCATTAAAAAAAACAAGTGAAAACATAAGAAAAAAAGTTATTTTTTTCAAAATCAAACACGCTCCTTTATACTTAGTTATAATTACTCTTGATTATACATTATAATTGTGAGTTTTTTATGATGCGGTCTAAATATTTGAAAACTCTGGAAGAAATAAAAAAAGACGGCTGTTTTATATTTGAACCTGAGTATTATTATGGAAAAATTCATTGACAAATCAAGGTTATTTCTGATAAGATTGACGAAATAGCAAAAGATTTTGGGAGGATTAATTATGTTGACCATGAAAAGGATCAGGAGGAGCAAAGAAAAACACTCATAAAAACCTTATCTTTTAAAATGGCCTAATTGACATCAAAAATTCTTTTGAAAAGATTGAGAACTCTTGGTTCTCATGAGTATACAAAAGTTAATTAGCCGGCGGATATACTCTGTTGGCTTTTATTTTTTAAGATGTACCTGATATTAGCCAGTTTATGGATACGGCAAGTGTCAGGTTTTTTTCATAAAGGCAAGGCTCTTTAAAGGACAAACCAAAATCCAGAAGATTATTATTTTTTCAAATAAAATATATCAGAAGAAATATTAATCTGAAATTGCTTTAAATAAAGGCGGCAACAGCTGCAAAATTTTCCAAAAATTTAGTAGGAGGAAAGAATGGCGTATTTATCGGTATTAAAAGGAATTTTTATAGAGGGCAACAGGTATATGTACATAGTTAATGGACTATCCTTTTCTGTGGGAGTGACACTTTTGGCGGCTCTGATAGGATTAACTGTAGGAGTACTTTTAGCTGTAATGAGATTATCTCACTTTTATCCATTTAAGAACACGGAGAAATATAAAAAAACCAATCCTCTAAACCTTATAGCATTATGGTATATAGATATTATACGTGGAACTCCAGCTGTGGTACAGCTTATGGTACTTGCCAATGTAGTATTTGTAGGAAATTTACGTAATACTCCTATATTTGTAGTTGCGGCATTGGCCTTTGGACTAAACAGTTCTGCTTATGTGGCTGAGATCATAAGAGCGGGTATAGAGGGACTAGATAAGGGACAGACAGAGGCTTCTAGAGCGTTGGGAATGAATTATTTTCTCACTATGAAAGAGATAATAATACCACAGGCGATAAAAAATATTCTTCCGGCTTTAGTGAGTGAGTTTATAACCCTTCTTAAGGAAACTTCCATAGTAGGATTTATCGGAGGAGTGGATCTCTTGAGGTCTGCTAATATAATAACAAGTCAGACCTATAGGGGAATAGAGCCTCTATTGGCAGTGGGACTCATCTATCTTATTATGACAAGTATCTTTACCAAATTTATGAGAAAAGTAGAAAAGGGGTTGAAAGTAAGTGATTAAAGTAGTTGACTTGCACAAGCACTTTGGTGATCTAGAGGTGCTTAAGGGTATAAATAAAGAGATAAAAAAGGGAGACGTAGTGGCTGTAATAGGTCCTTCTGGAAGTGGAAAATCCACCTTTCTAAGATGCCTTAACAGACTTGAAGAGCCTACAAAGGGGCATGTGTATATAGCAGGGGAAGATGTCATGGATAAAAAAGTGGACTTGAATCGTCTTCGTGAAAAAGTTGGGATGGTTTTTCAGCACTTTAATCTTTTTCCTCATAAGACAGTACTTGAAAACCTAATGCTTGCACCTACAAAGGTAAAGGGAATGACATCAGAAGAAGCTAAGAAAAAAGCAATGATCCTTCTTGAGAAGGTAGGATTGAAAGATAAGGCTGAAGCCTATCCAAACCAGCTTTCTGGTGGTCAAAAACAGAGGATAGCAATAGCTAGGGCTCTTGCTATGGAACCACACCTCATGCTTTTTGATGAGCCAACATCGGCATTGGATCCTGAGATGGTAAAGGAAGTACTAGATGTAATGAGAAGTCTTGTAGATGAGGGAATGACCATGGTAATAGTGACTCACGAGATGGGATTTGCCAAAAATGTGGCCAGCAGGGTATTCTTTATGGATCAAGGAACTGTTCTTGAAGACGGAGAACCGACTCAGATTTTCAATAATCCAAAACATGACAGAACAAGGGAATTTTTAGAAAAAGTATTGAATCATTAATAAAGTATCGGGAGGATAAAATAATTATGAAAAAATTTTTAAATATTCTATTAATTTTGGTAATGCTAGTTTCTCTTGCAGCGTGCGGAGGAAAAAAAGAAGAAGAAAAAACTGTGATACATATAGGGACAAATGCTGAGTTTCCACCGTTTGAGTATCTAGAAGATGGTAAAATTACAGGATTTGACATGGATTTAATCAAAGAGATTGCCAAAGAATCTCAATTGGAAATAAAGATAGAGGATATGTCTTTTGACGGTCTGCTTCCTGCACTTCAGTCAAAAAAAGTTGACGTTGTAATAGCGGGAATGACTGCCAACGAAGAAAGAAAAAAAGCTGTAAACTTTACATCACCTTATTATACTGCTAGTCAGGTAATAGTTGTAAAAGAAGGAGATAGCTCTATAAACTCCTTTGATGACCTGAAGGGGAAAAAAGTAGGGGTAATGCTTGGATTTACAGGGGACCTTGTAGTCAGCGAGATAGAAGGGGTAAATATAGAGAGATATAATGCAGCTTATGCTGGGATAATGTCGCTTCAGTCAGGCAAGGTAGATGCAGTAGTCCTTGACTCAGAGCCGGCTAAAAACTATGTGGAAAAAAATGAAGGGCTGGCAATAGCCAAAGCAGATGCTGCAGAAGAAGAGTATGCAATAGCAGTAAGAAAAGAAGATAAAGAACTCTTATTAAAACTCGAAAACGGTCTGAAAACTGTAAAAGATAACGGGACATATGAGGAGTTACTAAAGAAATATTTTTAAGGCAGGAAAAATGAACAGGAAAAACGAAAAAAATAAAACAGCTGAATAGAGATATATAAATGTTGGTAAGAACTGTCTGGATTTTTTTACACTAAAGTGGTGTATTGGACCTGTCTAATTCTTGGCAGGTTCTTTTTTATACAAAAATTTTAAAAATTAAATGTAAAGAGGGGGAGTTTATTATGAGAAAAATGATGCTTATTGTATCACTTTTGATGTTGGTAGTTTTAGGTGGGTGTGGTAAAAAAGAAACTGCACAAGAGGAAAAGAAGGTTCTTTTTGTTGGAACAAATGCAGAATTCAAGCCTTTTGAATATCTTGAAGACGGTAAAATAGTAGGTTTTGATGCTGAACTAATGGAAAAGATTCTTGAAAACTTAGGTTATGAGATGGAATGGAAGAATATGAGTTTTGACGGGCTTATTCCTGCTCTTCAAAGTGAGAAGATCGACCTTATCATAGCTGGAATGACTCCTACAGAGGAAAGAAAAAAGGCAGTAGATTTCTCTGACTCTTATTTGACTACAAAGCAGTCTTTTGTAATAATAGAGAAAAACAATGAACTTAAGACTATGGATGATCTTAAAAACAAAAAACTAGGAGCACAGCTAGGAACGGCTCAGGAAACTATAGCAAGAGGTATAGAGGGAGCTAAAATAACACCTTATACTTCTATAACTGCTGCAATATTAGACCTTAAAAGTGAGAAGTTAGATGCAGTTGTACTAGAAAACTTAGTGGCTCTGCCTTATATAAAAAATAACGAGGGTCTTAAAAAGATAGATATGGAAGAACTTCCTAAGGCTGATGTTGCCATTGCTATAAATAAAGGAAATGAAGAGCTTTTGGAAAAAATAAATAAAGAACTTCAGAATCTTAAAGAGAACGGATTTTATGATGAGATCTTCAATAAATACTTTGTAGATACACAAAACTAGGAGGATATATGAAACTTTGGGGTGGAAGGTTTAAGAAAGAGACAAGCAGTTTACTTGAAAAGTTTAATGCTTCTATAAACTTTGACAAAAGAATGTATAAAGAGGATATAGAGGGAAGTATAGCTCATTCTAAGATGCTTGCAAAACAGGATATAATATCTCATGAAGAGCAAAAAACAATCGAAAAAGGACTACTTCAGGTAAAAGAGGAGATCGAGTCTGGAAACTTTGTTTTCTCAATAAAAGACGAAGATATACACATGGCTATAGAGGGAAGACTTATAGCTTTGGTAGGAGAGGCCGGAAAAAAACTTCATACTGCTAGAAGCAGAAATGACCAGGTGCTTGTGGATACGAGGCTTTATACAAAGAGAAGAGCTGAGGAAATAGGAAGCGGTTTGCTAGAACTTATGGATGCTCTTATAGAGGTCAGTGAAAAGAATATAGGGGTTATTATGCCTGGTTACACACATCTTCAGAGAGCACAGCCTATACTTTTTTCTCACCACGTAATGGCTTACTTTCAGATGTTTAAAAGAGACCTAGAAAGACTAGAAAGTGCAGTAGAAAGAATAGATGTACTTCCTCTAGGTGCAGGAGCCCTTGCAGGAACTACTTACCCTATCGACAGGGAATATGTAAGAGAACTTCTTGGATTTGCCAAGGTAAGTGAGAACAGTCTAGATACTGTAAGTGACAGAGACTTTATAATAGAGATGAATTTTGTCCTTGCTATGATAGCTATGCATATGTCTAGATTTTCTGAAGAGATTATTATGTGGTCTACAAAGGAGTTTTCATTTGTTCAGCTAGATGACGGCTATTCTACAGGATCGTCGATCATGCCTCAGAAGAAAAATCCTGATATTCCTGAACTTGTGAGAGGGAAATGCGGAAGAGTCTACGGAAACTTAGTTAGCATAATGACAGTTATGAAGGGTCTGCCTCTTGCATACAATAAGGACACTCAAGAGGATAAGGAAGGATTCTTTGATTCAGTAGACAATATGGGAATGTCCCTTGAAATATTCAAAGAGATGCTTCTTACAATGTCTGTAAATGAAGAAAATATGAAAAAGGGAATCTACGGAGGATTCATCAACGCAACTGATGTGGCGGACTACCTTGCTAAAAAAGGGATACCATTCAGAGAAGCTCACCACATAACAGGTTCGATGGTGGCTTACTGCGAAGAAAAGAACACATCTCTTGAGGAACTTTCTTTAGAGGAGTTTAAACAGTTTAGTGATGCATTTGAAAGTGATGTATTAACACTTATTACAGTAGAGGCTTGTATAGAGGGAAGAGACTCTTACGGAGGAACATCTACAAACCAGGTTAAAAGACAAATATCAGAAGGAAAAAAACTTTTAGAAAAATATAAGGGGGAGTTATAAATGGAAAAAGTAGTATTAGCATATTCAGGAGGACTAGATACCTCTATCATCATACCTTGGTTAAAAGAAAATTACAGTCTTGACGTAATCGCTGTCTGCGTAGATGTAGGTCAAGATGACGATATGGAAGAAGTTAAGAAAAAAGCCATAGCTTCAGGAGCTGCAAAAGTATTTGTTGTAGATGCTAAAGAGGAATTTTTAACAGAATACGCCTTTAAAGCACTTAAGGCAGGAGCTATGTATGAAAACAGATATCTTTTAGGAACATCTTTTGCAAGACCACTAATGGCTAAAAAATTAGTTGAAATAGCTCATCAAGAGGGAGCTACATATATCTGTCATGGTTGTACAGGAAAAGGTAATGACCAGGTAAGATTTGAAGTAGGAGTAGCAGCATTTGATCCGATGATGAAAATAATCGCTCCTTGGAGAGAGTGGGATATCGAATCTAGAGAAGATGCAATAGACTATGCAGAAGCAAAGGGTATAAAATTAACTGTAACAAAGGAAAAAATCTACTCTAGAGACCAAAATATGTGGCATATAAGTCATGAAGGTGGAGATATCGAAACTTTATCAAATGAGCATAAAGAAGAGATGTACATGATGGTAACTCCTCCAAAATTAGCTAAAGATGAGGAATCTTTTGTATCTGTTACTTTTGAAAAAGGATTCCCAGTAGCAGTTGACGGAGACGCTATGGGACCTGTAGAACTTCTTCAAAAGCTCAACAAAATAGCCGGAGAGAATGGAATAGGGGTAATAGATATAGTAGAAAACAGACTTGTGGGAATGAAATCAAGAGGTATATATGAAACTCCAGGAGGAACACTTCTTTACAAGGCTCTTACAGACCTTGAGAGTGTGTGTCTAGACAAAGATTCGTGGGCATTAAAGAGAAGTCTTTCTGAAAAATATGCTGACCTTGCATACAACGGACTTTGGTTTACATCTTTAAGAGAAGCTATCGACAGCTTTGTAGATACACTTCATGAGAATGTGACAGGAACAATAAAAATGAAGCTTTACAAAGGAAATGTAAAAGTAGCAGGAAGAATAACTGAAAATGCCCTTTATGACGAGGAAATCTCATCATTTGGTGCAAGTGACCTTTACAGTCACAGTGATGCAGAAGGATTTATAAAAATATTCTCACTTCCGACTAAGATAAAAAAATTAAAAGAAGACAGAAAATAGAATTATTTGCAGGGGATGCATGTCCCCTGTTTTTTTTATATTATATGAAAAAAATATAGATATTTAATTTTTTAAGAGATAGTAAGATGGGTTGGATGTATAAAAAAGGAAATGTTGAAAGATCAATGTAAAATATTTTTATAGAGAGTAGAAGGAGATGGTGACAGAATGTCAAACTATAACTGGGTAAAAATAGGTGAGATGATGCAAAAACTTATCGAAGACAATACGATAGATTTTAATGAAGAAGCTACTTATTGTATTATGAGAAGATATAACCCTGAACTGCCTTTTAGTTTTGACAGATATATAAAAACCTACAAAGAGGAGCTTGGTGTTGATTTTGTCCAGAGAAAAGATGTTCTTGGAAAAATTTTTCTAAACTATGATGTGGATACGAGGTTAAAACTTTTGAACTACCTTCTCTATTATTTTCATAAAAGTAAGGTCAACAGAATAAAGTTGAAAGAACTTGAAAACTATCTTGATGACAATAGATAGAGGGCCTGTTAGGGCCCTCTTATTTTCTTAGTGAATCACCGACTTGATCTGAATATTAAAGTTAAAAAATTTCATTACAAACGAACACCGGTGAAAGATAAGAATTAGTTTTAATAAGGACAAAACCTTTTGGACACATAGCTTATAAACTAAGTAATTTATCTCAATATCATAAAAAAATTAAAAAAAGGAGTGGGAGAGATGGACCTTACAAAGGGAGACATAGGGCAGGCAGTAAAAAAAGTGGCAATCCCTTCTAGTGTGGGGTTCCTTTTTAACACCCTTTTTAATGTGGTGGACAGTATGTATACCGGATATATAGGTCCTGATGCCTTGGCAGGACTTGCCATGTCATTTCCTGTGTTTTTTATTCTTATATCCTTAGGTTCCGGTATAGGGACAGGGGTGACGGCTATTCTTTCAAATTTTATAGGGGAGAAAAGCTGTGAAAAGGCAAGAGTGACTGGACGGGATGCTCTGACACTGGGAGTTATTTTTGCATTTTTTATAACCTTTGTGGGTATAGGGGTAGACGGACCTCTTTTTAAATATATGGGAGGTGCAGAAACTTCTGTTTTTTACGGAGAAAAATATACCACCTGGATATTTATAGGATCGGTGTTTTTTGTTATGAACATGGTTTTTAACGGGATACTATCTTCTCAGGGAGACACCAAATCCTATAGAAATTTTTTGATAATTGGATTTTTTGTAAATATAGTTTTAGATCCGTTTTTTATATTTATATTGAAAATGAGCACAGACGGAGTGGCAATAGCAACAGTAATTGTGCAGATAATGGGGAATTTTTATCTGTATAAAAAAGTTAAAATGTCCCAACTTTTTTCAGGTCATGGATACAAGCTTTGCAAACCACATATGGAAAATTATAAAAACATACTGTCACAGGGAATACCGGCTAGTCTAAATATGATGACGATAGCCTTGGGGATATTTGTGATCAATTATTTTGTAATTAAAAATGGAGGAGATATGGCTGTGGCAGCCTATGGGATATCTATGAGAATAGAGCAGATGGCACTTTTGCCGGCTATAGGACTAAATATAGCAGCACTAAGTATAGCCGGTCAAAGCTATGGAGCTGGGGAGACAGAAAGGGTCATGCATGTATATAAAAAGACTCTAAAGTATGGGATTGTTATTATGACCATTGCAATGTTTATAATACTTCCTTTGTCTGGATATTTGCTCAGGATTTTCACAAGAAACAGTGAGATAATAAGATACGGCATGGGATACTTTAGAGTGGAAATTCTTGTGTTTAATTCTTATATTCTTTTGAATATATCAGTTTCGGTGCTTCAGGGTCTGAAAAGACCGAAATTTGCAATTATTATAGGTATTTACAGACAGTTTCTCATGCCTATTCTGCTTTTTCCTGTTTTTACAAATATTACAGGGGATGTCACAGGAATATGGTGGGGTATATTTACAATAAATTGGAGTGCGGCCCTTGTTGCAGTTTTGTATGTAAATAGAGTATATAAAAAGATATTGGTTTTAAAGGAGAAAAAATCCCGTATTACAAAGATGTAAGAGGGGTTTGTTTAAATAAGATATTTATAGTATAATTTTAAATATTTCAAGAAAAATTAATGGCGGTGATAAATAATAATGAAACTTATAGATTCCCATTGTCATCTTGATAATGAAAAATTTCAAGGTGACAGAGACGAAATCATAGAAAAAATAGGAAAAGAACTGGAGTTTGCTGTAAATATAGGTTATGATTTGAAAAGTTCTGAAGAAAGTATAAAACTCGCAGAAAAACATGATTTTATATATGCAGTAGCAGGAATCCATCCGACAGATATAAGCGGTTATAATCAGGAGATGGAAAATGCACTGGAAAAGCTAGCTAGACATCCTAAGGTTCTTGCAGTAGGGGAGATAGGTCTTGACTACCACTGGATGACAGAACCTAAGGAGAAACAGCAGGAGGTCTTTAAAAGGCTTATAGAGGTTGCTAGAAGAGTAGAAAAACCTATAGTGGTGCATACAAGAGATGCTATGCATGACACCCTTGAGATATTAAAAAAGTACCCTGATGTAACAGGAATACTTCACTGCTATCCCGGGTCTTATGAAAGTGCACTAGAGGTAATGGATAATTTTTATTTCGGTGTAGGCGGAGTAGTAACCTTTAAAAACGCCAAAAAACTGGTAGAGGCAATAAAAAAAATTCCTTTGGAAAAACTACTGGTGGAGACAGACTCACCTTATCTGACACCTGAACCCTATAGAGGAAAAAGAAATGAGCCCTCTTATGTGGAATATGTAGCCAGAAAAATAGCAGAGGTAAAAAATGTAGATTATGAAGAGGTAGTAAGAGTAACAAATCAAAATACGAAACTAGCTTATAAAATGATAAAGGGGTAATGGAATGGGATTATTGGTATGCCCTATTTGTAAAGAGGAACTTCTGAAAATAGAAAGAAGTTTTAGATGTAAAAATAATCATAATTATGATATGGCAAAGCAGGGATATTTGAATCTGCTTTTATCTAGCAAAAAGAAATCTAAAAATCCCGGTGACGACAGGGAGATGGTAGAGAGCAGAAAACGATTTTTAGAAGCTGGATTTTATAAAAAAATATCTGAAAAAGTAAATATTATGGTGGCAGAATCTGCTGCAAAAGAAAAAGAGCTAAAGATACTGGATATCGGCTGCGGTGAGGGGTATTACACCAACCGTCTAAAAAGCTTTCTTGAAGAAAAAAATAAAACAGTAGAGATGCTTGGGATAGACATATCCAAAGAAGCTGTTTTGGCAGCCAGTAAAAGTTATAAAGAGATATCATGGTTTGTTGCAAGTGGTGGAGAACTTCCCATAAAGGATAACGCTCTTGATTTTGTTCTTTGTATGTTTTCTAGAATAGTACCGGAGGAGTACAACAGGGTAATAAAAGACAAGGGATATCTTGTGGTAGCCTCTACTGGTGGAAAACATCTCTTAGAGATGAAACAGGTTCTTTATAAAGATGTAAAAACTGATTTTTACAGGCCTGAAAAACATCTCGCTGATTTTTTCCAACTGGAAAAAACAGTGAATGTCAAATATACAGAAACTATAAAGGGAAATGAAAATATAAAGAGTCTATTTGATATGACCCCCTATAAGTGGAGAAGTCCTAAAGAGGGAGTGGATAGACTTTATCTCCTCGATGAACTGAAGGTAACTATAGACGTAAACCTAGATTTATTTAGAAAAAAAGTCTAAGAGAGAATTTTACAAAAGGTCTGTGAGGTGGAAGATGGAGATAACCGGTATCGGTAACGATATAGTTGAAATAGACAGGATAAAAAAAGCCATAGTAAAAAACTCTAGATTCAAAGATCGAGTTTATACCTCTAATGAGATAGATTACCTTGAAAAAAAATCCGATCCGTATCCAGGTTATGCAGGAAGGTTTGCTGCAAAAGAAGCTGTATCTAAGGCTATGGGGACAGGGGTCAGAGGATTTAATCTTTGTGATATAGAGGTAGTAAATAATAGCCTGGGGAAACCAGAAGTGAAATTTTATGGAGCACTAGAGGAAAAATATAAAGATTTTAAGGTGATGTTAACTATATCCCATTCTAGAGAGTATGCGACGGCAATGGCAATTTTGTTTAAATGTTTTTAAGGTTTTATTTTTGAATAAATTACTGAATTTATCCAAAAGCTGTGTTACTTTCTTTGCTTGCCCAAAGAAAGTAACCAAAGAAAAGGCACCCCTAAAAAATACCTAAAATCACTTCTGAACTAACTTTCTATTGAAATATAGTCGGTAAACCTCCTTATTTCAATGAAAGTGGATTTCACAAGATGATTTCTTAACGGCATTTTTTAAAGGGGAATTTAAAATCTTAAATTATTTTTTTTTAAATCTTTTGAAATTCTTTTGGCCATTGATAAAATAAGCGTTAAGAATGACTGAGAGAAATCTCTAGAAAAAATCAACTGTCTGAGCGTAGCGAGTTTCGAGTTTTTCTTGGATTTTCAAGGTTATTTAGCTGATTTTTCACAGGCTTGAACTTTTGGTTACTTTTCTTTCAAGAGAAAAGTAACGAATCCCGATAAATTCAATACTTTAATTGAAAAAAAAATTAAAAAGATTAGTTTTAAGAGCAGGAGGAGATATGATTACGAAAGAGTTTTATCAAAATCTCGAGAATTTTATCGGCGAAATGGAAGATAAAAGAAATGAGGTACAGGTTCTGAACTTTGTAATGAAAGAGATAGGTTATATTCCTTTGGAAGTACAGGAGTTTATAGCTGATAAAACGGGACTTTTTTTGGTAACCATTCAAAATGCAATTGATTTTTTTCCAAGGTATAAAACAAGCATAGACAATACAGTGGAAATAAAGGTCTGTACCGGTCTTGGATGCACTGGAAAAGGCGGTCTCTTGATCTTGGAAGAGCTAGAAAAAAAACTGGGTATAGAGGCAGGAGAAACTACTAAGGATAAAAAGTACAGACTGACCACTCAGAGATGCTTTGGAAAATGTGCCAAGGGTCCAAACCTAAGTATAGGGGGAGTATTGTACAATAATGTCAATATAGAAAACCTTGAAAAACTTATAAAAACAAATGTTAAATAGCTCTTGTGGTTTATTGAAAAAAAAAAAGTGCTGTGGTATAATTAACTTTGCGTAAAATAAGGAGAGATGTAGGATGAGGGGGTTAAAATTATTCAATATAATAATTTTTTTAACGTTGTCCCTTCATGTGGCGGCTGTTCAAGAAAAAATTGAAATACTGTGTCAAGGACAGGGTCGTGATGGGTTTCTTAAACTGAAAGAAACTGCTCCGCTTATTTATGAAAAACTAAAAATTCGGGGGTTCACTCTTGATAAAATAGATGTTATCAAATATTTTGCCGAAGTTGATTCAGATAAGGATTTTTTTGCGGAGTTTTATATGAAACCTTATAGTCTTGAAAAGTTGAGATATATTGAGGGATACGAAAAAGATAATTTTAGCCTAGATGGAAAAAATTACAGTGTCAGGTATCTCATAGATGATGAAAATACTATTATATTATTTAATAGTGAAGAGGCCTTTATATCAAATAATCTTGCAAAGGCCTATGAAAAAATATCAGAAAAAAATTATTTTGAAAAAAAGATATCTCATTTATTGGGTTCGGATTCAGGAGCGTATTTCCGGTATATTTTTTCTGAAAAAGGTACGAATATCTATGGAGACTATAAAATGAAGGCCTTAGAATACAAAGGAAACGACCTTATTGAGACTTATTTTTATGAAAAAATAGATGGAAATGAAAATATGAACGCCATTCCAGTAAAGGGAAGGCTTACACCTATAATGAAGTATGAGGATCTGGCTTCTATTCTGCTAGAAGAAATACCTGAAATTAAACTTTCGTCTGAGAAAATAAAAAATATATTGGAAAATAAACTAAAGGGTGCCTTTTTATTGGATAGAAATGGGGAAAAAGGTGTTGTCCTTATTATGAAAAAAAACAATGACCGTAATGCTCTTCTCAAGAAGATTTATACTCAGGATATATTTGAAAAAGTAGGGGTCGATCTAAAGGTAGACCATAATGGAGTAAAATACTTTGGATTTCCCTTTTTTAAGATAAAAAAATATATAGTTGAATTTGACGGCGGAGTGCTGCTCACTTCAGATGAAAACTTAATAGAAGAAAAAAAATCGGATTTAGAAAAAGAGAGTTATTACAAAATTGATAATAAAAGAATCACACTGAAATACAAGGGGGATACAAATGGATATTTTGGAGTTAAAAAGAGAGCATTCTCAGCATATTGAGAAAATAGAAGAAATCAGGGGGTCTCTTTGACCTTGAAGGAAAAGAAAATAAGGTAAAAGAACTGGAAAAAGAGACACTGAAAGATGGATTCTGGAATGATAAAAGAGAAAGTGAAAAGCTAATAAAGGAGATGAACGCTCTTAAAGAAATTATAGGGGAATATCGTTCTATTGAAAAACTTTCTGATGAGGTATCTGTTCTCCTTGAATTTGTAGAGATGGGAGAGGATGAGTTTTTAGAAGAGCTAGAAACAAAGCATAGAGGACTGGACAAAGTTATAGGGGCCTTTGATGTTAAACTTCTTTTAGACGGGGAATTTGATGCTAATAATGCAATAGTAACCATTCACTCTGGTGCTGGTGGAACAGAGGCCTGCGACTGGGCAGATATGCTATATAGAATGTATTCTAGATGGTGTAACAACAGAGGATACAAGATAACTGAGCTCGATTTTATGCCAGGAGAGATGGTGGGAATAAAATCTATAACCATTCTTGTAGAAGGTATGAGAGCTTATGGGTATCTGAAAAATGAAAAGGGGATACACAGATTAGTTCGAATATCACCTTTTGATGCCAATAAAAAGAGACATACCTCCTTTGCTTCTGTAGACGTAATGCCAGAAGTAGATGAAACTACGGATATAGAAATAAACACCGGAGATCTAAAAATAGATACCTACCGAGCCAGTGGAGCCGGAGGACAGCACGTAAATACTACGGATTCTGCCGTGAGGATAACCCATCTTCCTAGTGGCGTTGTGGTGACTTGTCAGAGGGAAAGATCCCAGCTTCAAAACAGAGAAACAGCCATGAAGTTACTGAGGTCAAAACTTCTCGAGCTAGAGATGAAAAAAAGAGAAGAAGAACTTAAAAAAATCCAGGGGGAACAAAGTGATATAGGATGGGGAAGTCAGATAAGATCCTATGTATTTCAGCCTTACACCCTAGTCAAAGATCACAGAACCCTTGTGGAATCTGGAAATATAAAAGCCGTGATGGATGGAGATATAGATGACTTTATCAACGGACATCTTAGATGGCTGAAAAGATAGATAAAACTTAGATTAATTATAAAATTAAAAAATAATAAAAAAGTAATTTTAGGAGGAATAAAAACAATGGAAAGAAGAGTCAGAACTAGAATAGCCCCTTCTCCTACAGGAGACCCTCATGTGGGAACAGCGTATATAGGACTATTTAACTTAGCTTTTGCTAAAAAAAATGGAGGAGACTTCATACTTAGAATAGAGGATACAGATCAAGGAAGATCCACAAGAGAATCTGAAAAGATGATATTTGAAACATTGAAATGGCTGGATATAAACTACAGCGAAGGTCCTGATGAAGGTGGAGAATATGGTCCTTACAGGCAATCAGAGAGATTCCATCTTTATGGAGACTATGCAAGGCAGCTAGTTGAAAAGGGAGAGGCTTATTATTGTTTCTGTACAAGAGATAGACTAGACAAGCTGAGAGAAAGACAAAAGGCCATGGGAAAAGCCCCGGGATATGACGGACACTGCAGATCTTTATCAGAAGATGAGATCAAGGCAAAATTAGAGGCTGGAGACGAGTATGTAATAAGACTTAAAATGCCTTATGAGGGAACGACTGTAATCAAAGACAGATTAAGAGGAGATGTAGTTTTTGAAAATGACAAAATCGATGATCAGATTCTCCTAAAAGGTGACGGTTTCCCTACTTATCACCTAGCCAATGTAGTAGATGACTATCTTATGCAGATAACTCACGTAATCAGAGCAGAAGAGTGGATAGCATCAACTCCAAAACATATACAACTTTATAAGGCTTTTGGTTGGGAAACTCCAGAATTCATCCACATGCCTTTACTTAGAAATTCAGACAGAACAAAGATATCTAAAAGAAAAAATCCTGTATCTCTAAACTGGTATAAAGAGCAGGGATATCTAAAAGAGGGATTAATAAACTTCTTAGGACTAATGGGATACTCTTTTCCAGATAACAGAGAGATATTCACTATAGATGAGTTTATGGATAACTTTGATATAAACCATGTATCTCTTGGAGGACCTGTATTTGACCTTGTAAAACTTGGTTGGGTAAATAACCAGCATATGAGAATGAAGGACTTAGACGAGCTTACTGAGCTTGCCATCCCTTTCTTTAAAGATCAAAATTACATAGGTGAAAACGTTTCAGAAAAAGAATATAAGACTGTAAAAAGAATAGTTGAAATTTTAAGAGAGGGAACACATTTCCTAAAGGAACTTGCTGAAGGTGCAGCTATCTATTATAATGACGACTATGAACTTCCTGTAGTCAATGAGGATATGAACAAAAAAGAGAGAAAATCCATAGAAAGAATGCATAATGCTATAAATGATGAGACTGGAAAGGCTTCTATAAAGAATTTCATAGGTAAGATAGAAAACAGTAAAGAGGATCTTACAGAGGAAGAAGCAAAGGCACTTCTAAACGAGACTCTAGATGAGATAGGAGAGGGTCCTGGTAAGGTACTAATGCCTCTAAGAGTTGTAATCACTGGTCAGGCAAGAGGAGCAGAGCTGTATCAGGTGATATCTATCATCGGAAGAGACAGAACTCTAGACAGGATAAAGAATATGGTGAAAAAATATAATTTATTTTAATAAAAAAAAGCTAGGCGATATATATGCCTAGCTTTTTTAGTACTGATAATTATTTAGAGATATTTTTGCTTTTTAATGTGATTATGACCCCAGAGATGATCATGGCGGCAGCCAGTATCTTTTGAATTGTAATTTTTTCCCCTAAA
This sequence comes from Ilyobacter polytropus DSM 2926, assembly GCF_000165505.1. NCBI lineage: Bacteria > Fusobacteriati > Fusobacteriota > Fusobacteriia > Fusobacteriales > Fusobacteriaceae > Ilyobacter > Ilyobacter polytropus. The sequence continues at coordinate 395,519 of NC_014632.1, forward strand.
ATAAAATAAGCCATTACCATTGAAAAAAGTGGAATAAGATTTATATACAAAGAGGTCTTTGAAGGTCCGATTCTCTTTACTGAAACTTGTTGGAGCATATAGGCTATAACAGAGGCAAAAGTCGCCATGTATAAAAGGCTTCCCCAACCTTTTATTGTAACTGACCCCATATAAGAAGCTGGGTTTTCTATTATTACAGCAGGGAGAAGAATCAAAACACAAAATAGAAAAACATAAGCTGTAAGCTTCATAGGGGGAATCCTGCTCAGGACATTTTTTAGAAGTATGAAATAACAGGAGAAAGACAATACCGCTATTAGCATATAGAGGTCTCCAATGTTAAAATTCATATTCTTTAAGACTTCATATGAACCGTTGGTAACTATGACGGCAACCCCTATAAATGATATGACTATACCAAAGGCGGCTTTTAGTGAGACCCTTTCCTTTAGAAAAATTGATGCTAGAACTGTTGTCATTATTGGGTTTGAGGCTGCAATAAGAGATGTATTTACACTAGATGTGTATTTTAGTGCAGTGAAAAAAAACAGGTGATAACCTACCATCCCGAGAAGAGAAAGTACTATCACATGAGGTATCTCTGATTTGGATATTTTTAGATTTTCCCCTCTGAAATGCATTATCAAGAAAAGAATGACACTTGCAATTAAAAATCTGAAAAAGGTAAGGGAGAAAACAGGAAACTCCATTATGGAAAATTTCCCGGCAATAAAGGCTCCGGAAAAAAATATAGAGGATATCACCATTATATTTTTATCTAGAATTGATTTTATTGATCCTAGGCATGTACTGTTATTATTTTCTTTCATAAATGGTGCCTCCTGAGAATTAAAAAATTATTTTGTTCTTATTTATGAGGTGAAAAGCCTATAAAGTAATTAAAATATGACATATTATTCTACAACACTTGATAGAGAAATGTCCATATGAAATTAAAAAGTGAAATCGAGCTAACAAAGAAAATTCTATTTTCTAGGAAGAAAACTCTTGAAAAGTCTAACTTTTTTATAATGTTATTTTTTTAACAAACTTTAGTTAATTAGATAAAGATATAAAAATTTGATTAAATTGAAATAAACTCTCCTATATTATAGTATTATAAATATAGGATAGTTTACTGTGTTTATAAAAAAACAAAGAAGTTCTTGTTTGTTTTGGTTTTTTAATTCAAGTTGATTTTTTATTTCATGTTAAAGTATTGAATTTATCGGGATTCGTTACTTTTCTCTTGAAAGAAAAGTAACCAAAAGTTCAAGCCTGTGAAAAATCAGCTAAATAACCTTGAAAATCCAAGAAAAACTCGAAACTCGCTACGCTCAGACAGTCGATTTTTTCTAAGGATTTTACTGCAGTTATTTTTAACGCTGATTTTGTCAATGGCCAAAAGAATTTCAAAAGATTTAAAGAAAATCATTTAAGATTTTGAATTCCCCCTTTAAAAAATGCAGTTAAGAAATCATCTTGTGAAATCCACTTTCATTGAAATAAGGAGGTTTGCCGACTATATTTCAATAGAAAGTTAGTTCAGAAAGGATTTTAGGGATTTTTTAGGGGTGCCTTTTCTTTGGTTACTTTCTTTGGGCAAGCAAAGAAAGTAACACAGCTTTTGGATAAAGTCAGTAATTTATAAGGAAATATTTAAACTAGAAACTTAATTTTTTTAATAAATTTAATTTTAAAATTCATGCAGAGGAGGTGCCTGTCTGTGGAAAAAGAATTAATCCTTGAAAATATAAAAGAGGGGCTGATAGCCTTGAACTCAAATGATGAAATAGAGTATATGAATAAAAGTGCCCTTTATATATTGAGGGACAATGACAGGGAAAAAGTCGGCAAGGCTCTCATAAACTTTGCAAAAAAGAGAATTCCATATTACAACAGAGAATTTATATTGTGCAATAAAAGAATTTTTATAAATCTCGTACCTGTAATAAAAGAGGAATGTTATATGGGGTCGGTAATAACTTTTGTAGACCAAAATGAAATGAACAGCATAGCTAGAGAGATAACTGGTATAGATCAGGTGATAAACAGCCTGAGAGCCAGTGTCCATGAATTTAAAAATAAGCTTCATGTGGTCATGGGGTTTATTCAGATGAAGGAGTACAGAGAAGCAAAAGACTATATAATGAAGCTTCAGCAAGAGGAAAACAAGAATTTTTCATTGGTAAGTGCAGTTGAAGATCACTATATAAATGCTGTCTTACTTTCTAAGGGAAGTATTGCCAGGGAAAAGAGGATAGATTTTAAGATTGAAAACGCCTCTAACCTACGAGAAAAACACGGGGTAATATCAAGTGATGACCTAGTTGTAATAGTTGGGAATCTTGTAGATAATGCATTTGAGGCCTGTATGATATTTGAAGAGTCTGAAAACCAGGTGAAGATAATGTTGGATGAGGATGAGTCTAGAATCCGTATAGAGGTCTTTGATAACGGAATAGAGATTTCTGACGATATGAAAAAAAGTATATTTAAAAGAGGAATAAGTACAAAGGGTAAAGGAAGAGGTTCGGGTCTTAGTCTTGTAAAGGACAAGGTCGGGTTATATAATGGGTATGTAAAAGTTGTAGAGGAAAAAGATGGGAAAAGATTTGTAGTAGAGCTGTCAAAGGAAGGTGAGATGTGAAAAAAGTTTTGATAGTTGAAGATGACCCCATGGTAGCTATGATAAATAAAAAATATGTAGATTCATTTGAGGGGTTTGGTGTAACTGGGTGTGTCAGTAAAAGAGAGGATTTTTTTGACATTCTGTCTAACAAGGATGTGGACCTAATAATAATGGATGTATATATGCCAGGTAAAAGCGGGCTAGAACTCTTGAAAGAGATGAGGGAACTTGGGTATACAACAGATGTAGTAATGGTAACTGCGGCAAACAGCGTAAAAGAGGTAAAAAAGGCCTTTGCCTACGGAGTGGTGGATTACCTTATAAAACCCTTTGAATTTGAGAGACTGAAAGAAGCCCTTGAAAAGTATGAGGCAAGGTCAGTTGTTTTTTCCGAAAAAGAAAATTTTCAGCAAAATGAGATAGATAAACTTTATACTAGTGAGAGTATAGAGGAGGAACTTCCCAAGGGGATACAAAGTAAGACTTTAAATAAAATAATAATCCTTATGGAAAATGAGGAAAAAGAAAAGGTTTGGACAATAAAGGAACTATCGGAAAAACTCATGATAAGCGGAGTTACCATAAAAAAATATTTAGATTTTCTTGAAAAAAATGAAAGAATAAGAGCTAGTGTGTTTCACGGACAAAGAGGCAGGCCTGAATATAGATATAGGCTGATGGGGTAGAAGATACCAGAGATCAATGAAGAGTATAGAGGTATAAGCTGAAATAGGATGGATATAGGAGGTAAAGAAATGGAAAAGTTTAGAGCCGTAAGGATATTTGAGGAAGATGGTAAATTTGTAAAAAAGCTAGTTGAAAGAGATATAGCAGAGCTTCCTGAGGGTGAAGTTTTAATAAAAGTAAAATACTCATCACTAAACTACAAAGATGCTCTTTCATGCATTGGAAATAAGGGTATAACTAGAAAATTTCCGCATACGCCAGGAATAGATGCAGCAGGAATAGTTGCAGACTCTAAATCAGAAGAGTTTAAAAAAGGGGATGAAGTTCTAGCTATAGGTTATGATCTAGGTATGAACACAGACGGAGGCTTTGGAGAATATATAAGAGTTCCTGCAGACTGGGTTGTGAAAAGGCCTGAAAAATTAAGTCTAAAGGAAGCTATGATATATGGAACTGCAGGTTATACGGCTGGTCAGTCAGTATACGAACTTGTTACTTCTGGAGTGAAACCTGAAGACGGAGAGGTACTGATAAGTGGAGCTACAGGAGGTGTCGGAAGTCATTCGGTGAGATTTTTGTCAAAACTTGGATATGATGTGGTGGCTGTTGTAAATGGTGAAACAGAGGAAAATACGGCCCTTGCCATGGGAGCGAAGAGAGTCATATCAAGGGAAGAGGCTTTAGATAACAGTGGGAAAGCTCTGCTTAGTCAAAAATGGGCAGGTGCAATAGATACTGTAGGAGGTGCTACACTTTCTACTATGGTGAGGTCAATAAAATTTGGAGGGGCAGTAACTACCTGTGGTAATGTCACAGGGGCCGAGATGCCAGGGATAACTGTATTTCCATTTATTTTGAGGGCTGTAAAGCTTATTGGTATAGCTTCTGCTTACTCTTCTAAAGAGAGAAGAAGAATAGTGTGGGAAAAACTGGCAGATGAGTGGAAAAGTGATAAACTTCAGATGGGAATAAAAGAGGTTGGCATCGACGGAATACTTCAAGAGGTTGATAACATGCTTGATGCAAAACTTGTGGGAAGAGTAATATTAGCACATGAATAATAAAAAGGTCCTTATGAAATATTATTTTCATGGGGGCCTTTTTTTAGTAAATTACTGAATTTACAAGAATATTAGAATCAAGGAATTTTGTCACGAATGAAAATCAATGAAAAGCAAAAAAATTAACACGAATAAAGATAAAACCTTTTGGCCACAGAGCATCATAAAAGTGTATGTTGCGCAGAGAAAAAGAGAGAGTTTCACAGAGTTAAGACGAAAACTAGATACGAGTTCTTTTGCGAGAGGTTTTCGATCTTTTTTCTTCTGCCATTGACAAAATCAGCGTTAAGAATAACCGCAGTGAAATCCTTAGAAGAAATCGACTGTTTGAGCGTAGCGAGTTTCGAGTTTTTCTTGGATTTTCAAGGTTATTTAGCTGATTTTTCACGGGCTTGAACTTTTGGTTACTTTTCTTTCAAGAGAAAAGTAACGGAAGTTTGGATAAATTCAATAATCTATCTCTTGAGATTTTCTATCATGTTGTGATAGAAATATGAAGAATATTTTTCGTAAATAATATCAGCAGACTGGGGTTTATCAAAATAATATCCTTGGAAATTATGACAACCCAATGATGTGAGGGTTTTTATATGGTCTTTTGTCTCGACACCTTCTGCGATAACTTTGAAACCGGATATTTTTCCTACTTTAATTACAAAATCTATTATAAGAGGATTTATTTTGTCAGTATGAATATTTCTCACAAATAATTTGTCGATTTTTAATTCAGCTATTGGGAGTTTTTCAAGGTAGCTCAAAGATGAATAGCCGATACCAAAATCATCTATGGAAAATTCGACTCCTATTTTATTTAGATCTTTCATCTTATTTACTGCCACCTTGAAATTATCTAAGGCTATTCCTTCGGTGATTTCTAAAACTATGAGTTCTGCAATTTCCCGTGTATTTAAAATTTTCCTTATCTCCTTGGAAAAGTTTGGATTTTGAAAAACTACAGGAGATATATTGACAGATACCTTGGTATTTGTCTTTTGTGAAAAGTCTACGGCATCTTTTAAGACCTTTTTTGTAAGGTTGTGTATGACAAAAGACTTTTCTGAGATGGGAATAAACTTATCTGGAGGTATCAGCCCCTTTTCAGGATGAAACCATCTTATGAGAGCTTCAAACTCTATCTGTTTTTCCCTAATAAAAACTTTAGGCTGGAAGAAGGTCCTGAATTCGTTACGGTTTAATCCATCGATTATCTCTTCTTGAATAATAGCATCTTTGGTACTTTGTTTCTTCTTGTGAAGATTAAGCTGGTGAAAGGATTTTTCTATAAATTCCTGGGCTGTTTCTCCCTTGTATGCACAGAAGAGCATGTGAAGTTTTAGGTAATAATTTTTTTTGTTTGATGTATTAAAAAGAGAGAGTCTGTTTTGGAGACTCTTTATGAGGGCAGCTCGGCAGTTAGCCTTGCATCCTTTGAGGATAACAATGAACTTATCTCCTTCGAATCGAACTACGGCATCTGTCTTCCTAAAATTAGAAGAAAGAATGTTTCCCACTATTTTTATTAGCTTGTCTCCGGCAGCGATACCAAGTTTATTATTGATATGAGCGAGATTTTGTATATCCACAAGACATAAAGAGACGGGAGAGTCCTGGAGGTTATCTTTTTTTATGGTATTTTCCAAAATTTCTAGTCCCTTATTTCTATTGAAGGTTTTAGTTAGATGATCCATCTCGTTCAAATTGATTATCTTGTTTTTTGTCGCTATATTTTTTTTTTTAGTCTCATAAATGCACATATAAGTGGGAGTGAGAGAGCCAGAAAAATTAGTGATCTAAAAGCTCCTAAGACTAACCATGATATTACGTTTTTTCTAAGATGTGAGATGGTAATGTCTGCCCCTGCAATGTACGGAGTGCCGTCTGATGAAATCTGTGGAAGATAAACAGAGCGGTAGCTGTCCCATTTATCTGTGCTGTTTAAAAAAACAGGTTCATCTTTACCGAAAGTCTCAGAGGTAAGAAGATAAGAATCATCTTGGGCGTCTTTTAAAGAGAGCCAGTAGTAGGGAGTTGGATTCTCTATCAGTTCATCTAAAAGGTCGCTCATCAATGCGTAACGTATATCATTTTCCTTTTTCACCAACATGTACAAATAGTCTATCTCGGTTTTTTTGGCAATGCTGTCCAAGAGAGCACCTTTATTTATAATTTCTTCTTTTGAATATGTGGTTTCATTTATATCTTTTGTGACGTAATCTTCTCCGACGTAGTATTTTATGTTTTGGGCAGCGGTTAAAAGCTGAAGGTCGATATTTTTTAGTAGCTGTCTTTCCATATGGGTAATAGATAGGGAGATGTAGATTACAAAGCCTAAAAGTGCTAAAAGTATAGGGGAACGAAGTTTTTTTAAAAATGAGATATAATCCTTTTTCATAATAAACCTTCCTTTAGATACTTAAATTCAATTAAATGTATAAAAGCTTTACGTAATGGTATACACTAACACAAAAAAAATCCTTCAAATTTTATATATTTTTCAGGGTATATATACAAAGTTTAGTTTTTGATAATAATACTTATTTTTTAAAAGAATTCTAAGGAGGTTTTTATAGAAGGGTTATAAAAGGCTTTATTATGACTTACATTGAAAAATATAGGCTGATATGATATAATTTTTTGATTGATAAAAGTTGTATTCTTTGAACTGGATTCAAAGTTTTTTGGGGGTAAAATAATGAAGATTTATGTGGCACCTATGGCTGGTGTGACTGATTATACATATAGAAGAATAATGAAAGAGTTTCATCCTGACCTGATGTTTACTGAGATGGTCAGTGTAAATGCAGTAGAGATGGCCAACGAGAAAACTATAAATAAAATGCTAAGACTGCTTCCAGATGACGCAGTTCAGATTTTTGGAAAAGATATAGAGATAATGAAAAACAGTGCGAAATATGTAGAGAATCTTGGGGTGAAACATATAGATGTAAATATGGGATGCCCGGTACCTAAGATAGTCAAAAACGGATATGGATCTGCCATGCTAGAAGATCCAGAGCATGCGAGAAAAATGATGCTAGAGCTTCGTAAGTCTCTAAAGCCTGAAACATGTTTATCTATGAAGATAAGGATAGGCTATAAAAACCACAAAGATCCTTTGAAATTTGCAAAAATAGCAGAAGAAGCTGGATGTGAACATATAACCATCCATGGAAGAACAAAAGAGCAGATGTATTCTGGAACTGCAGACTGGGATGTGATAAAAGATGTGAAATCCCAGGTAAATATTCCTGTGATAGGTAACGGAGACATATTTACTCCAGAAGATGCCTATGAAAAGGCCATGTACTCTAAGGTGGACGGCGTGATGCTGGCTAGGGGAATATACGGTAATCCCTGGCTTATAAAACAAGTGAGAGAGATATTCCAAGAGGGAACGGTAAAGACTATCCCTACTGCTGAAGATAAGATAGATATGGCAATAAAGCATGTGAAATATGCAAGAGAAGACCATCCAGATAGAGATTTTTACTTTGAGATAAGAAAACATCTATGCTGGTATATAAAGGGTTTGAAAAATGCAACTCACGGAAAAAACCTCATAAACAGATCAGAATCTTATGAGGAAATTCTTGAAATACTGGAAAATCTGAGAAAAGCAAATATTTAAAATAATGAGGGCGGAATATTAATGAGCAATGAAACACCACTTATGAAACAATATAGAGAGATAAAAGAGGAGAACAGAGACAGCATCCTCTTTTTTAGACTTGGGGACTTTTATGAGATGTTTTTTGACGATGCAGTTATAGCATCTAAAGAACTAGGGATAACCCTCACTAGCCGAAATAAAGAAAAAGGACAGAATGTACCTCTAGCGGGGATACCTTATCACTCGTCAGCATCTTATATGGCTAAACTTGTAAGGAAGGGATACAAGGTCGCAGTATGCGAGCAGGTAGAAGATCCGAAGACTGCCAAGGGAATAGTAAAAAGAGAGGTAGTAAAGGTAATCACTCCGGGAACTGTAATTGATACTGATTATCTAGATGATAAGAGTAACAATTATTTGCTCTGTGTGTATATAAAAGGCGACAGAGCCGGGATAGCCTATGTGGATATAACCACGGGAGAATTTAAAACCACAGAATTGGAAGGGGACGATATAATATCTAAGGCACTTAATGAGGTGCATAAGATATCTCCCAACGAGATCATAGTAGAGGAAAAAAGCTATGAGAATTATGCTGATAAATTTAAAAATTACGCAGCTATCAGTGAACTGACTATGCAAAAAGTTTCTTTTGTAAAAAACAGTGAGGAGATATTAAAAGACTACTTTAGAGTGATATCTTTAGACAGCTATGGACTTCAGGGGAAGAAGGAAGCTGTGGCTGCAGGGGCTATGGCGCTAGAATATATCCTTGAATTACAAAAATGTAATGAGCTGCCTATAAATAAGATTTCCTATGAAAATAGTGAAGAACATATGGAGCTAAATCTGACTACCCAGAAAAATCTGGAGCTTATTCATAATCAGAGAGAAAAATCTAATCTGGGAACTCTTTTATGGGTGCTTGACAGCTGTAAGACCTCTATGGGAACGAGAATGCTTAAAAGTTATATAAAAAATCCCCTGCTCAAGGTCGAGGAGATTGAAAAAAGGCAGGAGGATATAGGGTATTTTATAGATGAGGTCCTTATCCGTGAAGAGATAAGAGAGATTCTGAAAAATATATATGATATAGAAAGACTCATCGGAAAGGTTATAATGGGGACGGAAAACGGACGTGACCTTATTGCTCTCAAGAAATCCATAAGGGGAGCATTGGAAATACTAAAAATACTTGGAAACAGACAGCTATTTGACAGTGACCTTGAAAAGCTGATAGAGGTGTATAACCTTATAGAAAAATCCATAAATGAGGAACCTCCTTTCTCTGTAAGAGAGGGTGGAATGATAAAAGGCGGATATAACTCCGAGCTAGATGATCTCCATGATATCTCTAAAAGCGGTAAAAATTATATATTGGATATAGAGACAAGAGAACGGGAGAAAACAGGGATAAAAAACCTCAAGGTGAAATACAACAAGGTATTTGGATATTTTATAGAGGTGACAAGAGCCAACTCAGCCCTTGTACCTGAGGAGTATATAAGAAAACAGACTCTGACAAATGCTGAAAGATATATAACACCAGAACTAAAAGACTATGAATCTAAGGTTTTAAATGCCAAGGAAAAGATAGAGGCCTTGGAATATCAGATTTTTAAAGATATATCTTCTGAAATAAAAGAGGAAAATAGAGTTTTTCAGGAGCTGGCACAAAATCTAGCTTATCTGGATGTGGTGACCTCACTCTCAGACGTAGCCATAAAAAATAATTATGTAAAACCTGAAGTTTTTGAAGGGTTTTCAATGGAGATAAAGGGCGGCAGACATCCTATAGTGGAAAAACTCGTAGGACCGGGAGAGTTTGTGAAAAATGATATACTGTTGGATGACGATAAGAGTATAATAATACTGACCGGGCCAAATATGGCTGGAAAATCAACTTATATGAAGCAGCTTGCCCTTATAATACTCATGGCACAAATAGGTTCTTATGTTCCGGCAGAATTTGCCAAGATAGGAATAGTGGATAAGATATTTACAAGGGTAGGAGCAAGTGACGACCTGGTAAGTGGACAGTCAACCTTTATGGTGGAGATGAGTGAAGTGGCAAATATAGTCAACAACGCCACAGAAAAATCCTTTGTGATTTTGGATGAGGTGGGAAGGGGTACTTCTACTTTTGACGGTATATCAATAGCCAGCTCAATAACAGAGTATATTCATGATAAGATAGGATCAAAAACTGTCTTTGCCACTCACTATCATGAACTTACTGAATTAGAGGGAAAACTGGAAAAAGCTGAAAACTACAGGATAGAGGTAAAAGAGACGGAAAATGATGTGGTCTTTTTGAGAGAGATAGTAAAAGGGGGGGCCGATAAGTCCTATGGAATAGAGGTAGCGAGGCTTGCAGGTCTTCCTAGGGAGATACTAAACAAGTCAAAGGCCACTCTAAAATCTCTCGAGGCCAAAAGGGCTTTGATTGAGAAAAAAATGAAGGGTGAGCAACTCTCTTTATTCGGGGGAGTGATAGAAGCTGAGGAGATCCCTTTAGAAGAGGAAAAAAGAGTGTTGACCTTAGAAGAGGAAAAAGCAATTGAGATCATATGTGATACAGATCTTAATTCCCTTACTCCCCTTGATGCCCTGGTAAAACTCAGTGAATTGAAAAAAATGTTGAAATAGGAGGCAGTTATGCTCAAGAAGGGTATCTACATTTTAGCGGGGATCCTCGTAATTGTTTTGGGATACTTGAACTATTTTAAAGAGGAAAAAGCCATCGAAGTAAAGACAGACAATAAGATAGAGACGTCAGATGTCAACTATGAATCTGAAGGATACCGTATAGAGGCCGGAACTCAGATAGATGATTTAGACACCAAGGAGACCAGTTTTAAACTGGCAAAAGCTTTTTTTGAAGATATGAGTCTCAAGGGAGACAATGTATTTATAGACAGCCTGAAAAACCTTGTCCTGAATGGAAATATAGAGGGAGTAAGTGTAAACGGATGGAAGTTTAACGCTGAAAATGCAAAATACAACAATGATCTTTCTAAGATACGTTCTGATACAGGTGTGACGGCATCTAATGATGAAAAAAAATAAAAGTTTCTGGGAAAACCTTTGAGACAGACATGAAAATGAGTTACGTAAATTTAGATGGCGATATACTGATGGAAAGTGAAAAAATAAAAGTAAGTGCAGACAAAATAAGATACAGTGATGATACCAAGATCGCAGACATAATAGGAAATATAAAGGTAAAGGGGGAAAATCTCAGTGAAGATACCCCGGGCTCTCTAGAAGGGAGTTTTAAAAATGCCAGATATAATTTGGAATCTAAGGTTTTAGAAGCCTGGGATCCCTTTGTAATAGATTACAACGGAATTAAATTATACGGAGACAAACTAATATATTATGAAGAAACAGGAAACTTTCTTGTCTCTGAAAATGTTCATGCTGAAAAAGACGGATTTACCCTTTATATGGATAGTATAGAGCATAAATCAGCTGAGAATACTGTAATTTTTCACTGTGAAATTCAAGGTGGAGACGATATATACTCCATAAAAGGAAAGAATGGATACTATGACACCTTAAAAAAACAGGTGGAACTAAAAGGAGACGTCGTTGTAAGCTCTAAAGACGGAAAAGAGCTAAAGGCTGACAGAGGAATCTACGAAACTGAGACAAAGGTCTTGTATGCCTACGGAGATACAAAAGATGTAATCTATAAATCTCCTGATGGCAAGGTAACTTCTAAAGAGATAGTATATAAAAGTGAAACAGAGGAACTTTTCCTAAATAAAAAATATACTTTTTCAAACCAGGAATATACCAGCAAGGGTGAGAAGTTTTATTATAATAATCTCACTGGAGCAGGAAAAGCTGAAAAGGGAGATATAAAAAGTAAAGAATTCTACGGAAAAGGGAATCTTTTGGAGTTCAACACCCAAGAAAAATATTATGAGGCTGTGGGAGATGCTTATTTTGAAAATTCAGATTATTCTGTAGAAAGCTCTAAGCTCACCTATGATCAGAACTCAGGTCAGGTCACAGTCCCAGGAAAATATACTGCCAGAGGGAAAAATAAAAATGAGATTTTTAAAGGACTTGAAGCTACCTACAACACCCAGTCTGGAGATTTTGTATCTCCTGGAAAGTTTTCTGGTGAAAACTCCGATTATAATTTTGAAGGTGTAGACCTCACATATAATAAAATCAGCGGAATAGGTAAGATAGACAGAGATATAATAATAACAGGGAAAAGAAATGGTACAAAGATCACAGGAGACAGAGGAAACTTCAAAAACGGTGAGTTTGCAGATATTATAGGAAATATAATAGTGGAAAGTAAAGATATCACAGCAACAGGAAACAAGGCCACATATAAGCAACAGGAAGACAAGGTTTACATTCCTGGAAATATAAAACTCAAGGGTAAAACATCAGACTTTAACGGAATTATGAGAGACGGAGTTTTCGATACAGAAAAATCTGTCTATACAGGAAAGGCCTTTGAGGGTAAGAGTGACACTGCCACAGCATCAGGAGATTTCATAAAATATTATACTGAAAAAGATTCCTTTGAACTTACTGGAAATGTAGTATTGAAAGATCCAGAAACAGAGATAAGAGGCTCACAGGCTGAGTATTTTATTGATTCAAACGAGATGCAGGCAAAACAGCCTTTCAAAGTATTTTATGACAACCTTGTCATAAACTCTGCAAAGGGTAAATTTAATATGGACAGCAAGTCTTTAGACGGAAATAAAGTAGTAATTACCTCAAACAACGATGAAAAACTTCAGGGAGATCATGTTTTTGGTTCTTTTGCAGATAAAAAAGTTGACTTTGTGGGAAATGTAAAGGCATCAATGTATCAAACTGATAAAAAGACCGGAAAAAAAGAACCTGTTAATTTTGAGGGAAACTCTGCAAGGGTTTACTTTATAGAGGATAACGGGTATAAGGCAAATAGAAGTGAGATAAAAGATAATGGAGTATTCAGATACAGCGGGATGACGCTGCATTCAGACTACCTGGAACTAGACCTAGTGAGAAATCTGGCCCTAGGAAGAGAGGGGAGCCGGTTAATCATGGAAAACGGAACTGAGGTGACATCTGATATAGTAGATGTAAATCTTACTACAGAGGTGGCAAATCTTATAAATAATGTGGAAATAACAAATTTCAGTCAGGAATCAGGATATACCAAGGCTACTGCAGACAAAGGTATAATCAGAAATAAAGAAAAAATTGCAGAACTTGAGGGAAATGTAAAGGCTGAGAGTGCTACTGCGACTATAGAGGCTGACAAGGGTATTTACGATATGAATACCAATAAATTTAAGGCAATAGGGAATGTATTTATAAATTATAAAACAAATTAAGGAGAGATCTCCATATGAAAAGTATAATAGCACAGGATTTGTGCAAAAGTTATAAAAAAAGAAGAGTAGTCAATGGAGTCAGTCTAGAGGTGAAAAAAGGTGAAATAGTAGGCCTTTTAGGGCCTAACGGTGCGGGAAAGACAACTACTTTCTATATGATGACAGGTATAGTGAAACCTGAATCTGGAAAGGTCTGGTGTAACGAGATGGATATAACAGGATTACCGATGTATAAAAGGGCAAATATGGGTATGGGGTATCTGGCTCAGGAACCTTCAGTGTTTCGAAACCTCACTGTAGAAGAAAATATCTATGCCATACTTGAGATGAGAAATATCTCTAAACCTGAGATGAAGGAAACTATGGAGAAATTACTAGAGGAATTTAAGCTGTCTCATGTGTCTAAATCTTTGGGATATTCATTATCCGGAGGTGAAAGGAGAAGGGTCGAGATAGCGAGAACCATAGCGAATAATCCGGATTTCATTCTTCTAGACGAACCCTTTGCAGGGGTTGATCCCATAGCAGTAGAGGATATACAACAGATAATAAGATATCTAAAGGAAAAGGGATTGGGGATACTGATAACCGACCACAGTGTAAGGGAAACACTAAGCATAACTGAAAAAGCCTATATAATGGCCCAAGGTCAGGTTCTTATAAGTGGTACACCTAAGGAGATCACAGAAAATGAAATGGCCAGAAAAATTTATCTAGGAGAAGGATTTAAACTAGATTAAGTTTTATTATATTGATAAGATGTAATTGGGTTAAAAATTCTTGTTACTTTTCTTTTGGAAGAAAAGCACTACAATAGTGTTTCTTTCCTATGTTCAGGGTATAACCAAAAGGTTAAGACTGTGAAAGTCAACTAAATAAATTCAGTAATTAAATTAAAACAATGGTAAAAATTGTTAGAAAGTTTTTAAAAATATAAATTTACTTTTGAAACGGAGGAAATATATGCTTACAGGTAATGAAATCAGGCAGAGATTCGTAGAATTTTTTAAAGAGAAAGAACACAAGCACTATGAAAGTGCATCTCTTATCCCTGATGACCCTACACTTCTTCTTACGGTTGCAGGAATGGTTCCTTTTAAACCTTTCTTTTTGGGGCAGAAGGAAGCACCAAATTCCAGAGTTGTTACTTATCAAAAATGTATAAGAACAAACGACCTTGAGAATGTAGGAAAAACAGCAAGGCACCATACTTTTTTTGAGATGCTTGGTAACTTTTCTTTTGGAGATTATTTCAAAGAGGAAGCTATAGCATGGTCTTGGGAGTTTATAACAGAGGTCCTAGGACTTGAAAAAGAGAAGATGTGGATATCAGTGTTTACAACTGATGATGAGGCAGAAAAAATATGGATTGAAAAGTGCAATATCCCAAAGGAAAGAATAGTAAGACTAGGAGAAGAGGACAACTGGTGGTCTGCAGGGCCTACAGGTTCTTGCGGTCCTTGTTCTGAAATCTATGTGGATATGGGAATAGAGTACGGGGGAGATGAAAATTCAAAACCTGGAGATCCTGAGGCAGACGACAGATTCCTAGAAATATGGAACCTTGTATTTACAGAGTGGAACAAAAAAGAGGACGGAACTTTAGAGCCACTTCCAAAGAAGAACATAGACACAGGAGCCGGTCTAGAGAGAATCGCCTCTGTAGTGCAGAAAAAAATAAACAACTATGAAACAGATTTAATCCTTCCTATTATAGAAGAGGCAGGGAGACTTACATCTTCTGAATACGGTAAAACAGAAAAAACAGATTTTTCCCTTAAGGTAATAGCAGATCATATAAGAGGAATAAGCTTCCTCATAAATGACGGTGTGCTTCCTTCTAATGAGGGAAGAGGGTATGTCCTGAGAAGAGTTTTAAGAAGAGCAGTGAGACATGGAAGACTTTTAGGGACATCAGAAAACTTCCTGTATAAACTAGTGGATAAAGTGGTGGAAATAATGAAAGGCGCCTACCCTGAAATCCTTGAAAATATGGAGCATATAAAGAAAATAATCAAAATCGAAGAGGAAAAATTTTCTCATACCCTAGGACAGGGGATGCAGATGGTAAATGATGAGATAGAAAAGGCAAAAGAATCAGGGGAAAATAAACTTTCTGGTGAGATAACCTTCAAACTATATGACACTTATGGTTTTCCTTATGAGCTGACTGAAGAGATATGTGAAGAAAAAGATGTGGAAGTATATCTAGAGGAATTTACAGCTAAGATGGAAGAGCAGAAAAAAAGAGCCCGTTCTGCAAGAGAAGTAGTAATGGAAAAGGGACAGGACAGCTTTGTAGAGGAGTTTTATGATAAATACGGGAAAACTGTATTTGAGGGATATGAAAAACTTCAAAATAAAAGCATAGTCTATCATGTAGAAAATATAGATGAGAATAAAGTGATGCTTATTTTTAATAAGACTCCACTTTATGCTGAATCTGGGGGACAGGCATCAGATCACGGAACTGTAACTGCTGACGGTCTAAAAGGAAAGATAATAGATGTGCAAAAACAAAAAGAGATATTTATGCACACAGTAGTTGTAGATGAGGGAATGGACCTTCTTAAAAAAGGACTAGAGGTAACCCTCACAGTGGATGATGAAAGAAGAAGAGATATAATGAGAAACCATACGGCGACTCACCTTTTGCATAAGGCTCTGAAAGATGTACTGGGAAGTCATGTACAGCAGGCAGGATCTCTAGTAGATGCAGACAGACTGAGGTTTGACTTTACTCATTATGAAGCTGTGACAAGAGATCAGCTAGAAGAAGTGGAAAAAATAGTAAACAGACAAATATTTAAAAATACATCTCTTAAGGTACAGCATATGACTCTAGATGAGGCCAAAGAAAGTGGATCTACTGCTTTGTTTGGGGATAAATACGGAGATCTGGTAAGAGTGGTAAATGTACCTGGATACTCATCTGAACTATGTGGAGGAATACATGTAGACAGAACAGGTGAGATAGGTCTTTTTAATATCTTGACTGAAACAGGTGTAGCAGCTGGAACCAGGAGAATAGAGGCTACAACAGGTGTAGCAAGCTATAAAACTGTAAATCAGATGGAAAGGCTTATACTATCTGTATCAGATGCCCTAAAGACTGATCCAAAACACCTCGAGGAAAAAATAGAGAAAACTATAGAGGCATTTAGAGAGACTAATAAAGAACTAGAGGCTTTGAAATCTAAGCTGGCTTCTTATGAGGCTAATTCACTCTTTGACAATATAGAGGAGATAAATAATGTCAAGGTTCTAATAAAGGCATTTGAAGGTAAGGAAGCAGGTTCCCTGAGAGAGATAGTGGATAAAGCCAAGGACAAGCTTGGAAGCTGTATAATTGTTTTGGGAACAGACAACGAAAAGGCAGTTTTTGCAGTAGGTGTAACAAAAGATCTAATGTCAAAGGTAAAGGCTGGAGATCTTGTAAAAGAGATAGCAAAAATAGCAGGTGGAAACGGGGGTGGAAGACCTGATTTTGCCCAGGCTGGTGGAAAAGACGGTAAAAAGGTTCCTGAAGCTCTAGACCACGCAAGAAAAATACTAACTGAAAAACTTTAACTATTTTGACGGGGAAACCCGTCTCTTGGTTTTATATAGTGATGTAAAAGAGAGGTATAAAATGTTTAAAAAATATCTCGCCCTTGATGTAGGCGATGTAAGAATAGGAGTTGCCAGATCTGATGCTATGGGAATGTTTGCCCATCCACTAGAGGTCATAGACCGAACGAAAACAAAGGCCGTAAAAAGAGTACAGGAACTATGCAGACAGGAAAATACCAAGAGTATAGTTGTGGGAATCCCAAAAAGCCTAGACGGTCAGGAGAAAAGACAGGCTGAAAAGGTAAGGGAGTTTATAGAAAAGCTTAATAAAAGTATAGAGGGCCTGGAAATAATAGAAATAGATGAAAGACTCTCTACGATTTCAGCAGAAAGAATGCTCAATGAAACAACTAACAAAGATGCCAGGGGAAAAAGAAAGGTAGTGGACAAGATAGCAGCTGCCATAATACTTCAGACATACCTTGACATGAAAAAATAGAAAACAGAAAGTGGGAGGACATATGAGAAAGGGAACGATTGTTAAACTGCTCTTTATACTGGCAATTCTCATTGGAGCAGGATGGTTGAGTTTTGTAAAGCCGACTAGACTAGGTCTAGATCTAAAAGGCGGAGTGTATGTGGTGCTAGAGGCCAAACCTGAAAAAGATCAGGTGATAGACGATGAAGCGATGACAAGGCTTATAGAGGTACTAGACAGAAGAATAAACGGTCTAGGTGTTGCAGAATCAGTGGTTCAAAGAGCCGGAGAAAAAAGAGTAATTGTAGAACTTCCAGGGATAACAAACAGTGAAGAAGCAGTGGACCTAATAGGTAAAACAGCACTTTTGGAGTTTAAAATAGTGCAGGAAGACGGTACCCTAGGAGAAACTCTCCTTACAGGAGGATCACTAAAAAAGGCGGCTGTATCCTATGACAAACTTGGAAGAGCAGAAATTCAGTTTGAAATGAATCAAGAAGGTGCAGTGAAATTTGCCGAGATAACAAGAAATAATATAGGGAAAAAACTTGCAGTGACCTTAGACGGAGAGGTCCAGACAGCACCGACTATCAATACAGAGATACCAAGTGGAAACGGTGTAATAACAGGAAGCTATACTGTAGACGAAGCAAAGGCTATGGCAACTCTTTTGAATGCCGGAGCACTTCCTGTGAGAGCCGAGATATTAGAGACAAGATCAGTAGGAGCATCTCTTGGAGATGAATCTATAGCCAAGAGTACAATGGCTGCAAAAGTTGCAGTGGCACTAATAGGAATATTTATGATTATTTTCTACAGACTGCCTGGACTTGTTGCAAATCTTGCCCTTGTGGTTTTCGGAATTATAGCATTTGGTACACTTAACTTTTTAGACGCAACTCTTACACTTCCTGGAATAGCAGGACTTATACTGTCTGCTGGAATGGCAGTAGATGCCAATGTTATTATTTTTGAGAGGATAAAAGAGGAGCTGTCATTTGGGAATACGATACTTTCCGCTATAGATGCGGGATTTAAAAAGGCTTTTGGAGCGATATTTGACTCTAACATAACGACTCTTATAATAACTATGATACTATTCACTTTAGGAACAGGACCTGTAAAAGGTTTTGCAATAACTCTGACAATAGGAATACTAGCTTCTATGTTTACAGCTATAACAATAACTAAGATACTTTTAAAAGGTTTCGTAGGTATATTTAAAATAAAAAGGCCGGAATTATTCGGGGTTAGGGGGAACTAATAGTGAAAATAGATATTATAAATCATACTACCAAATGGCTTGGTGTATCGGCCTTTGTTGTAATATTTGCCGTTGTTGGTCTTTTGTTCAAGGGATTAAATTTCGGAATAGACTTCTCAGGTGGAAATCTTTATCAATTTAAATTTGAAAAAAATGTAACACTGGGAGAGGTAAATAGTTTCTTTGATGAGGTATCTAAAGATTATCCTCAGTTAGATGGAAAAAGCAGAAAGGTACAGGTTTCAGGTGAAAATACAGTAATACTGAGAACATCTGAAATGGATGAAAATCAAAAAAATGATTTTTTAAATACTGTTGAAAATTTTGGGAAATACGACCTTCAGAAAGCTGATAAAGTAGGAGCTACCATAGGGGAAGAATTAAAAAGTTCTGCTTTTTACGCTTTGATTTTAGGGTGTATACTTATAGTTTTATACATCACAATAAGATTTGAGTTTAAGTTTGCCATGGCTGCTGTAATAGCTTTATTTCATGATGTTATTATCTCTGTAGGTGGAATCGCATTATTAGGATACGAGGTAAATACACCATTTATAGCCGCTGTGCTGACTATACTTGGGTATTCTATAAATGATACTATAGTTGTATTTGACAGAATAAGAGAGACTCTCAAAAGAAAGAAATCTCCAGAACTAGGGGAGGCTATCAATATAAGTATAAACCAGGTTATGACGAGATCTATAAATACATCTCTTACGACCTTTCTTGCAGTGATAGCTATACTCGTTTTCGGAGGAGAGAGTCTGAAGACATTTATAACAACTCTTCTTATAGGGGTAGTTGCAGGAACTTATTCATCGATCTTTGTAGCCAGTCCTTTGGTATATCTACTAGAAAAAAATAAAGATAAAGAAGCTATACTAGAAAAGTAAAGATAAGCCTTCCTGACTAGCTCAGGAAGGCTTAATATAAAAATATTTCTTAAAAATATTAAGGAATATTTTTGTATTAACACAAAGAGGAGTGAGGTTTTTGAGGGCATGGGCAGATATAAATCTTGATAATTTAATATATAATTTAAATATAATAAAAGAATTTGCTGGATCTAAAAAGATCATGTGTGTAATAAAGGCAGATGGCTATGGTATGGGTGCAGTGGAATGCGCTAGAATACTCTCTGAAAACGGAGTGGAAAACTTTGGAGTGGCTTGTTATGAGGAAGGATATGAGCTCTATAAGGCTGGTATAAAAGGTGAAATTTTACTTTTGGGTGCAACTCCCTTTGAAAACATAGCAGATGCAGTAAAATGCGGCTTTCAGATTACAATAAGTTCATTTGAACAGATAGATTTTCTACGAAGAAACAACCTGCATCCAGAGGTGCATATAAAGGTAGACACTGGAATGGGGAGACTTGGATTTTCTCATGAAGAGGCTCTAAAAGCCATAAAAATAATAAGAGATGAAAATATAGCAGATATAGTGGGAGTTTATTCCCATCTTTCTGTGGCAGATATGCCTGAAAAAGATCAATTTACACTGGATCAAATTGAAAAATTTAAAGTTTTTGAAAAGATGGAGTCTATTAAGTACAAACATATACTCAATAGTTCGGGACTGTTAAGGTTTGCAGATGCTACAGAGAGTAATTTGGTCAGGGTAGGAATAATTCTTCATGGTGTGGTTCCCTTTGAAAGTGAGCTTCAGAAAAAATTTAAACCAGTATTTTCATTTAAAACAAAGATAATTTTCTTGAATAAAATTACCGAAAAAACTTATGTATCTTATGGTAATACAGAGACTGCAGAACCTGGAGACTTAATTGCAACAATGGCGGTGGGATATGCCGACGGATTTGTAAGAGAATTTTCAAACGGAGGAATCGTAGAGATCGACGGGGTAGGATGTAGAGTAATAGGAAAAATATGCATGGATATGACCATGATAAAAATACCTGAAGAACTTAAGGATAAGGTGCAGGTAGGGACAGAGGTAACAATAATAGGCAAAGATATACTGAAAAAAGCAGAATGCATAGGGACTATCCCCTATGAAATAATGATAGGATTAGGGAGAAGAGTAGCCAGGTTTTATATAAAAAACGGAAAAGTATTAAAATTTAAATCTCTACAAGAGAGTGAAGCTAAAGAGTTTCAGAAAGGATAAATTGATGACAAGAGTTATACTGAAAAACGGAAAAGAGAAAAAAATAAGGAATTTTTATCCCAATGTCTTTAAGGATGAGATCCAGAGCATAATGGGAGAGGCGAAAACAGGTGATATAGTAGATGTATGTAAGGGAGACCTTACCTTTGTAGGAAGAGGCTATGTGACAGAGGGAACCTCTGCTTTTGTGAGGGTACTGACTACAAAAGAGGAACCTATAGATAAGAAGTTTATCTTGAATAAGATAAAAAAAGCCTATGATAAGAGAAAACACCTAGAAGAGGAAACCAACTGTACTAGAATATTTTTCTCAGAGGGAGACGGACTCCCGGGACTTATTATAGATAAATTTGACAAGTATCTTTCTATACAGTTTAGAAATTCTGGAATTGAAAAATTCAGACAAGAGATAATAAATGCAGTAAAGAAAGTGGTGAAGCCAAAGGGAATCTATGAAAGAAGTGATGTAGAGAACAGAACTCATGAAGGGGTAGAGCAAAAGACCGGTGTAATTTTCGGGGATATCCCAGAGAGAACCATAATGAAAGACAACGGGTTGAAATATGTGATAGACATAATTGACGGTCAAAAGACAGGGTTTTTCCTGGATCAGAGGGATTCTAGAAAATTCATAAGACCTTATCTCAGCCAAAATACAAGGTTTTTAGATGTTTTCTCTAGCAGCGGAGGATTCTCAGTAGCGGCACTTAAAGAAGGTTGTAAAAAAGTCGTGGCTATAGATAAAAACGCCCACGCTTTAAAACTATGTCATGAAAATTATGAATTAAATAATTTTGACGGAAACTTTGAAACTGTAGAGGGAGACGCCTTTATGCTCCTTAAGATAATGGCAGAAAGAGGTGACAAGTATGATGTCATAACCCTAGACCCACCATCCCTTATAAAGAAGAAAATTGATGTTAGAAGGGGAAGGGACTTTTTTTATGACCTCTGCGACCAAAGTTTTAAGATGCTAGAGAACGACGGGATACTAGGGATAATAACATGTGCATATCATATATCTCTTCAGGATCTTATAGAGGTGACAAGAATGGCGGCTTCGAATAACGGTAAAAGGTTGCAGGTGATGGGGATAAATTATCAGCCTGAAGATCATCCGTGGATTTTACATGTTCCGGAAACTTTATATTTGAAAGCTTTGTGGGTAAAGGTTCTAGAGGATTAACAGGGAGTGGTCAGTATGTATCTTGATATTTTGATAGCAGTAATACTTATAATGACAGTTATAAAAGGATATCTAAACGGCTTCTTTATAGAGGTTCTTTCTTTTTTCGGAATGTTAATAAACCTTATTTTTACTAAAACATTAACCCCTATACTCATACTAAATTTTGCCATCAAGCCTGAAAATCCATTTTACTCAGGAGTCTACGCAATTACTTTCCTTGTAGTCTACACGCTCATGGGAATGTTTATAATGTTTATAAAAAAAGCTCTTAAAAAAGCCTTTAAGGGGAAACTAAACACCTTAGCAGGGAGTATTTTAGGTTTATTTAAAGGACTGCTAATATCCTTTGTAATTATGGTATTTTACTCTCTTTTGAGTATGAATTTGGATTTTATACAAAAATACGGAGAGGGCAGCTATAGCCAAAAGGCCTTTATATCGTCACTTCCAGTTTTAAGGGAGTATTTTCCTGATGAGTACGGTGAAAGACTGCAAAATCTGGCACACAAGGAAAAAGTAGAAGAGTATCTGAATAATATATTAAAGGAGTAATAGATGAAGATAATACATAGGTATATATTAAAGGAGATGAGAATGCCGATAATTTTTGGTATCAGTCTCTTTACCTTTATTTTTCTCATAGATATTATGGTGCAGATGATGGAAAATATCATAGTAAAGGGAGTATCCCTCCTAGATGTAGTGAGGATTCTTTCTTTTTATCTTCCACCGATACTTTCCCAGACTATACCTATGGGATTTTTTTTAGGGGTTATGATAACTTACTCCAAGCTCACCAGCACCAGCGAGAGTACAGCTATGAATTCCATGGGGATGAGTCTAAACAGCATAATAAAACCTACTTTTATGTTGGCCTTAGGAATAACAGCCTTTGTATTTTTTCTCCAAGAGTCTATAATCCCAAACTCTTTTGTAAAACTGCAGCAGCTTACTCTAAAAATAGCCTACGAGAAACCTGCATTTCAGCTGAAAGAAAATATGTATATAGATGAGGTAGATGATTACAGCATCTATATAGATAAGGTGGGAGGCGACGGATCTGCCGAGAATATACTTATTTTCAAAAAAGAAAAAGATAACTCTTTTCCAACAGTCTTAACTGCAAAAAAAGCTATGTGGAAAGATGCAGCTATGATATTAGAAGACGCAGAATTTTATAACTTAAATCCTGACGGCAGTGAAAAACTCCGAGGGGAATTTTCCAGGCAGAAAATACCTATAAATTCTTTTTTTGAAAATGTAAAGATGAAGGTAAGTGAGATAGAGACCATGTCAGTGAGACAGTTATTGAAAGAATCAAAAGACAAAGATGATGAAGAAAAGCTGCCTTATATTGTGGAGATGAATAAAAAACTGGCTATTCCACTTTCGGCAATTATGCTAGGAATATTGGGAGTCTTATTTTCAGTAGGGCATCACAGAAGCGGAAAGGGAGTCAGCTACGGGATAAGTCTCGGGGTGATATTCCTTTATATAGCCTCTTTAAATGTGGGAGTGGTCATGGCAAACAGAGGTAAGATATCGCCCTTTATAGGGATTTGGACACCGAATTTTGTGCTGCTAGGACTGACAATATATATGTACCTTTTAAAAAAGAGGAGAGGTTAGATGAAAAAAATAGACAGATATATCACGATGAATTTTATAAAGTCTATTGTCCTCAGTCTTTTTGGGTTTATAAATATTTTTATACTGAGCCAGCTTTTCAAGGTGATAAGATATGTCACCGAAGGAAGATTCGGAGGAGTAGATGCCATATATTATATAATCAGTTTACTTCCTGATATCATAATAAAGGTAATGCCTCTAGCTGTACTCCTAGGTGGACTCATGACAATAAACAAAATGGCCAGCAGCCTTGAGATAATAGCCTTAAAGACATCTGGAATAAGTTTTAAGAGGATAATAACTTTTCCTATTTTAATAGCATTTATTATATCCTGTGGTGTCTATTATATGAATGACAAAATATACCCTGAATCTATAAAAAAATCCAGGGAGATCAAAAGAGGGGGCTATGAGGATATGGAGCTCCCTGAAAGCAGAAAAAAAGCCTTTCTCAGGGGAAAGGATAATTATGTATATTATGCAGAAAGTATAAACAGGATAACTTCTACTGCTGTAAATATAGAGATATTGGAATTAGATTCAGAATTTGAAAAACTGACCAAGATTATAACTGCAGAAAAGGGAATATACCACAGGGAAAATAAGCTGTGGAAGTTTGAAAATGTAACTGTAAATAATCTGGAAAAAAAGAGCAGCTATACTTTACCTGTGATGCAGGATGTCAGGTATGATGATGAACCTGAGAGATTCCTGGCTCCTAGTGTAAACCCGAAACTCCTCACTATAAAAGAGATGAGAAGCACCCTAGGTGCTATAAAGCAGACTGGGGGAAATTCCAGAGAGATACTGATGGAGCTAGGGGACAGGACATCTTTCTCCTTTGCCAGTTTCGTAGTTTCATTTCTAGGACTGTCTCTAGGAAGCAGATATGTGAGGGGAGCCTCGGCTGTGAGTGTGGCAATGAGTGTGGGCCTTGGCTATAGTTATTACATAGTGCAGGCATCTATGGAGGCAATAAGTATGGGAGGGGTGATTCATCCCTTTATAGGGGCATGGATACCCAATATTTTATTTTTGATACTAGGTATTTATGCCATGTATAAAGCCGAATATTAACAGAATGGGAGTTGACAACTTATGAAAATAGAGATACTAAAACTGAAAAACGGAATCCCGGTATTGATTGAGAATATAGAAAACCTCAATTCAGTGGCCCTTGGAATTTTCGTAAAAACCGGAGCTAAAAATGAACTCCCAGGAGAAGAAGGGGTATCCCATCTACTAGAGCATATGATGTTTAAGGGAACAAAAAACAAAAGCTCTAAAGAGATATCTGAGACTATAGACAATGAAGGCGGTATAATAAACGCTTATACAAGTAAAGAGATGACGGTATATTATGTACAGCTTCTTTCTCACAAGCTAAGGGTGGGGACAGATATTCTCACAGATATATTTTTGAACTCAACTTTTACAGAAGAAAGTCTAGAAAGAGAAAAAAATGTAGTTATAGAAGAGATAAAAATGTACGAAGATATTCCTGAGGAAAAGGTTCATGATGAAAATGTGAGGTTTGCAGTAAGTGGAAGCCAGTCAAATATAGTCCTAGGAAGCATGGAAAGTGTAAAAAATATAACAAGAGAAAAACTTGTTTCTTATTTTGAGGAAAGATATGTTCCTTCAAAAATGGTGATATCTGTGGCAGGGCGTGTAGATAAAGATGAAATAATGAACTTATTGAATGAAGGAATAGGAAATCTAGAAAGAGATGAATTTGAAAGAGAGTATGACGGAAAGATGTCTATAAACTCTGGGGAAAACATCATAAAAAGAGATACAAACCAGATGCATCTTTGCTTTAATACAAAGGGAGTGTCCACAACTGATAAAATCAGATACTCAGTTTCTATAATCTCAAATATACTAGGCGGAAACATGAGCTCGAGACTTTTTCAGAAAATAAGAGAAGAAAAAGGTCTGGCTTATTCTGTATACAGCTATAACTCATCTTTTGAAGAGGGGGGACTCTTTACAGTGTATGCAGGAACCACCAAGGAAAACTACAGAGAAGTCATTGATATGATCAAAGATGAATTTGAAGAGATCAAAAAAGACGGTATAACTGAGGAAGAGCTGAGAAAGGCTAAAAATCAGTTTTTGAGTATGCTTACCTTCGGACTTGAGACAAGTAAATCTAGAATGAACAGAATGGCCAGCTCTTATCTAATCTATGAAAGAGTAAGGGATCTAGATGAGATAATAAAAGAGATAGAAGGCATAAGCCTAGAAGATATAAAAAATGCTGCATCTAAAATTTTTGACGAAAAATACTACTCTTGGACAATATTGGGAGATCTATAGGAGGTATAAAATTTGGAAAAGATAGAAGTGAAAATTCTCAAAGAAAACGGGGTAACCCTTCCTAAATATATGACAGAGGGGGCATCTGGAATGGATGTCTGTGCTTATATGGATGAGCCTGTGACACTAAAACCCCTAGAAAGAGACCTTATACCTACAGGGATAAAGATGGAGATACCCTATGGTTATGAGGTACAGGTAAGGCCAAGGAGCGGACTTGCCATAAAACACGGAATAACCCTTTTGAATACCCCTGGGACTATAGATTCAGACTATAGGGGGGAGATAAAGGTAATAGTTGTAAACCTGAGCAACGAAGAGTATAAGATAGAGCCTGGAGAGAGAATAGGGCAGCTTGTTCTTCAAAAGGTATACCAGATGAAATTCAACCAAGTGGACAGTCTAGGAGAGACAGAAAGAAGCGGCGGCGGATTCGGCCACACAGGGAAAAAGTAGCGAAAAGAGAAAGAGGGAATCATGAAAAATAACAGAGATATAAGAGTTATACTCAAAAGAATGAAAAAAATGAATAAATCTCTTTTTATCAATACAATACTGATAGTTGCTGTCAGTCTTTTTTCTGTATTTAGTGCCACATATCAAAAGACCTATGGATTTTTTTATAGGGAACTTGTGTGGACAGGGATAGGTCTTGGGGTTTATCTTGTTTTTTCTTTTTTCAATTACAGAAATTATGCCAAGTATTCCAAGGTCATATATCTTTTTAATATAGTTTTGCTGGTCTCAGTATTTATATTTGGTGAGACCCGTCTAGGAGCCCAAAGATGGATACCTCTAGGACCTATAAATTTACAGCCGTCGGAATTTTCCAAGCTTTTTATAGTGCTGACTTTGTCAGAGCTACTGACAAACAAGTACAAGAATAATTTTCGTGGCATGAAACATATAGTTTTGAGCGGACTGCATATAGTACCTATATTTCTCTTGATAGCAAAGCAGCCTGACCTTGGAACTTCTCTGGTGCTTATATTTTTATACTGCATCCTTATATTTATCCACGGAATCGACTGGAAATCTATATTTATAATAGCCGGTGCCGGGGCAGCCTTTGTGCCTGTATCATATTTCTTTCTTTTGAAAGATTATCAAAAGCAGAGAATCCTGACTTTTTTGAATCCAGAGGCAGATATGTTAGGAAGCGGATGGAATGTAATCCAGTCAATGATAGCAGTGGGTTCAGGTGGAATGATGGGCAAGGGATTTTTTCAGGGGACACAGAGTAAGCTGAGGTTTTTACCTGAATCTCACACAGATTTTATAGGGGCTGTTTTCTTGGAAGAAACAGGTTTTATGGGAGGGTTGCTGCTTTTAGCTCTTTATCTGGCTCTTATTATACAGATAGCAAGAATTGGAAGTACTTCTAGTGACACCTATGGAAAGCTCGTGTGTTATGGAATTGCCTCGATAATATTTTTTCATGCAGTTGTAAATATCGGTATGATAATGGGAGTAATGCCTGTCACAGGGCTGCCTTTACTGCTCATGAGTTACGGGGGAAGTTCCTTTTTATTTACATTTATGATGTTAGGTATTGTGCAGAGTGTAAAGATATATAAAGATTAAGGAGAGAAAATGGAGCATAAGATAGATAAAAACTTTCATGACACGAGACTTGATAAATATATAAGGAAGAAGTACGAGGGGATAAACCTAACTGAGATCTTTAAACTTATAAGAAAAGGCCGAATAAAGGTCAACGGGAAAAAAGTAAAGCAGAATTACAGACTCCAGGATGGAGATATAGTAAAGGTCTTTTATATGGGGGGAGAGACTGCTGTAAAAAAATTCATAGATCTTTCCCCAAAAGAGACAGAGTATATAAAAAAAGGTATAGTCTATGAAGATGAGGATGTTCTTTTGTTTAATAAGTCTCCAAACATGGTTATGCACAAGGGAAGCGGTCATGACTATGGTCTCTCAGAGATGCTAAAATCTTACTATCAAAGAGAAGATTTTACATTTATTAATAGAATAGACAAGGCGACTTCCGGTCTCATAATAGGTGCAAAAAATCTCCCTATGACGAGAAAACTATCTGAAGATATGAGAGATGGGAATATAAACAAGAGATATTATATACTGGTAGAGGGAAGAGTAGACAGGGAAGAATTTCAGATAAAAAGCTACCTTAAAAAGACAGATACCCATGTGGTAGAGTTAGAAAAGTATGAAAAAGGTGCAAAAGAGAGTATAAGTTATTTTAAAGTAGTCCAAAGAGGAAAAAACAGAACCATATTAGAGGGGACACTTGGCACAGGAAGGACTCATCAACTGAGGGTGCACCTGGCCAACCTGGGACATCCTATCGTAGGAGATGCGAAATACGGGGAAAACACCAGAGGGGAGATGTGTTTGTTTTCTCATTATACTGAGATATTGTCTTTGGGTATAAAAGTAGATTTACCACTTCCTGAGGTTTTTAAAAACAAATTGACAAAGTAAAAGTGATTCTTATAAAAATAAACTGATTTTATTTAGGTACAGATTCTATTATGAATTTGTACCTTTTTTTAATTTGAGTTACTGAGAGTATGAGAAGATTAGAGTCAAAAGAATTTTTGTCACGAATGGACACAGATAAAAGATAAAAAAATTAACACGAATAAGGATAAAACCTTTTTTGGCCACAGAGGGCACGGAGGTAAAAAAAAGAGTTACACAGAGAAAGATTAAAAGATTTCGTCACGAATGGGCACTAATAAAAGATAGAAAAATTAACACTAATGGGGATAAAACCTTTTGTCCACAGAGTGCACGGAGGTAAAAAAGAGAGTTACACAGAGAAAGATTAAAAGCTTTTGTCACGGAATGGGCACTAATAAAAGATAAAAAAATTAACATGAATGGGGATAAAACCTTTTGTCCACAGAGTGCACGGAGGGTAGAGAGAGTTTCACGGAGTTGAGAAATATAAAGTCAAAAGATTTTTTGTCACGAATTACACGAATTGACGCAAATTCAAAGATAAATGAAAGAACCTTTTTTGTCCACAGAGTGCACGGAGGTAAAAAAAAGAGTTACACAGAGAAAGATTAAAAGCTTTTGTCACGGAATGGGCACTAATAAAAGATAAAAAAATTAACACGAATGGGGATAGGATCTATTTTTTAGGGGTGCCTTTTCTTTGGTTACTTTTGCCCTGACCAAAGGGAGGAAATGCCCTTGGGGTACTTTGGGCAAGCAAAGAAAGTAACAGAAGCTTTTGTAGAAACTCTATAATTTAATTTCAAATAAATGAAACTACTTGGATTAATTGATTAAAAAGAATTAATTTGACATATGTAGAACAAGCATATATACTTCTCACAAGTAATGTGCATATGCTTATTATGTTTTGTGAAGAGGAGAGTACAATGAAAACCAAAAACTTTAAATCCAGATTGATTTATTCTATAGAATATATTTTTTCAGAAAAACTCCTTGTTGTAGAGCTCAATAAAGGCGGTATTTATAAATATTTTGGTGTACCTTTTTCTGAATACTTAAAGTTGAGGTTTTCCAAATCTCCGGGCCATTATTATACAAATTTAATTAAAAACAACGGTAAGTATAGATTTGAAAAACATGATATAATACCTCTGAAAATAAGATAGTTTAGGTGAAATATTTAAAGTCTTTTTAGTCACCAATTACACGAATAGATAAATTAAAAAAGAGAGAAACTTTGGATAATCCAAAATTTCTCTCTTTTATTTTTGATAGATTTAGTTTTGGTAGCTATATGGAGTAAAAGGACCTGTCACCTGATTGGAAGCAGTAGAAGTCGCAATGGACGTTCCAGCTGCCAATGCACCGGCACTTGAATTACCAGATGAAGACTGGTTTCCGGAACCAGTAGATGTTGAAGAGTCAGAACTCATACCAAAGGCAGATGAAAAAGATGCTCCTAGTCCCCCACCACTACCAGTAGAAGTTCCTCCGGTAGAAGTAGATGGAGAACTAACTTCAGAATTACCGCCAGAACTAGAATCTCCACTAGAATCATTATCAGCAGCAATAGCTACAGTGCTAAGCATTAGAAAAATTCCAGATATTATTAAAAATATTTTTTTCTTATTTATAAATTGCATAAAAAACCTCCTTATAAAAATCTAGAATGTGAATCCAACTGCTAAAGACCCGATAAAACCTATGGCATCTTCGTCAGCTTCCTTGAAAAGATCTGTAAGGGCCAAGCCTAAAGTCACAGGATAGTCAGGAAAAGGCACAAGACTCGTACCAAAGGTGGTGATACCTGTGGTGTAGTCTAGGATGAGACTCATCTGAGGGTGAAGGTATACTGCACCAGAGATAAATGGGTCTATTTTGCTGTCTCTGTCATCATCGGTATTTATATCTACGAAACTTTCATTACCGAAACCTGCCGTTAATATCATAGGGGCTGTGTTATTTGGAAACAATTTTGTAGCAGCAGCATAAAAACTTTCATCTAGTTCATCTTCACTAGAATCGTGCCAGATATCAAAGTTTGACATTCCTACGGCAACTCCCACTCCATATTCTGGGAAAGTATGACCCACACTTAGATTAAGTGAACCTCTGTTGAAAGCACCTCCGTCAGAAGGATCGATACTTCCTATGGAAAGGGAAGCCGCTCCACCTAGTGATTCGAAGGGATCTCCGAAACCAAAACCAAATGCTGTAGCTCCGTCTGTGTCACTGTCTTTGTGAACACCAGATAATGCTGCAAATCCCACTCCCCATCCTGGAACTAAACCAGATGGAGCACCGAATGTGAATCCAGGAACAGTTTTCAACTGACTAAAATCGTCTACCAGATAAAAAAGTTTGTCAGATTCAGATTTTGTTTCTGTCATCTCTGCCTTTGATTTTAGCTCTGCCAATGCAGCGCTAGACCGAGAGAAATTATCTCCCTGGGCCATGGCCACAGAACTTATTATAAGTGTAGAGACTAAAGTGTTTCTTAGTAACTTCATAAGTATCCTCCTTAAAGTGTTAATTATAATTAAGTTATAGTACACATATTGAGTTTTCAATGCAAGAAAAAATAATTTTTTTGCGATTTTTTTGTATTTTTTGTGAGATGGTTGTGAACAATTGTATAGCTTAATGATAACTTTTGAAAATATACAATTTTTTTTGGAATATCCTTTATGAAAATTAAAAGATTGAAAATATTTCGTCACAAATTACACAAATTTAAAGATAAATAGTAGAACCTTTTTTTGGCCACAGAGGGCACGGAGGATAGGAGAGAGTTTCACAGAGAGGAAAAATATAGAATCAAAGGATTTTATCACGAATGGTCACTAATAAAAGAGAAGAAATATCAACACGAATAGGGATAAAACCTTTTTTGGCCACAGAGGGCACAGAGGATAGAGAGAGTTTCACGGAGAAATACTAAAAGACATTTATAAATTATGTCAATAAAAAGATTTTCTCTGTGCAGCTCATGTTTAAGACTCTGTGTAACTCTGTGAGCAAAAAATATATAAAAAAAGAAATCAAAAGATTCTGGCCACAGAGGGCACGGAGAATAGAGAGAGTTTCACGGAGAAATACTAAAAGACATTTATAAATTATGTCAATAAAAAGATTTTCTCTGTGCAGCTCATGTTTAAGACTCTGTGTAACTCTGTGGGCAAAAAATATATAAAAAAAGAAATCAAAAGATTCTGGCCACAGAGGGCACGGAGGGTAAGAGAGAGTTTCACGGAGAAATACTAAAAGACATTTATAAATTATGTCAATAAAAAGATTATCTCTGTGCAGCTCATGTTTAAGACTCTGTGTAACTCTGTGAGCAAAAAATATATAAAAAAAGAAATCAAAAGATTCTGGCCACAGAGGGCACGGAGGATAAGAGAGAGTTTCACGGAGAAATACTAAAAGACATTTATAAATTATGTCAATAAAAAGATTTTCTCTGTGCAGCTCATGTTTAAGACTCTGTGTAACTCTGTGAGCAAAAAATATATAAAAAAAGAAATCAAAAGATTCTGGCCACAGAGTGTCACAGAGGCTTTCTTGTGCAACTTGGATAGATTTTTTAAAAAAACTATACACTATTAAAAATTAGATAATTTTTTTTTAATAAAGTGATAAAATATTGTGCTAGAATAGTATTTTTGATATACTAATCGGGAACTGTGTTACATATAAAAGTGACAGAAATAGGGAAAATAGTTATATTTTTGGAAAAAACAATATCTAAAGAATAATAAAATAACATAAGCTGGAGGAAAAAATGTTTAAAAAATCACGTTATGAGGAAGATATAAATACACACTGGATGGAAGAAGACGATGAAATAGAGTTAATGGATCTGCTTTTTATTCTTATCAGAAGATGGAAAATGATAATTGCAATCGCTGTACCAGTAATAATAATAGGTCTGACATATGCTGTATTAAAACCGGCTATGTACAAAGCCGAGACTACTCTCATGGTATCTAGCGGTCAGATATACTCTGTGGAAAAGCTGGATAGTTCTGAAATATCAAAAAATCAAAAGCTTGTATCTTCATATACAGAAGTTGCCAGAAGTAAGAGTATCATGAAAAATGTAATAAAAAGACTAGGACTAGAAGCAGAGCCTGAGGAGATAGCAAAACTTGTAAAAGTGACTCCTGTAGATGAGACAGAATTTATAAAGATCAGCTATACAGATATAAATGCCCGTAAGGCTACTCTTATGGTAAATGAAGTATCAAAAGAGTTTATGCTTAAAATAAGAGATCTTATGAATTTTGAAAACTTGAAAATAGTGGAAAAGGCGGAAATACCAACAAAACCAGAATCTAGAAAAAGAGTACTGATAGTAGCCATATCTGGAGTTTTGGGGATTATGCTAGGAGTATTTGGAGCCTTTTTAGTGGAGTTTTTACACAGCAATATAAGAAAACCAGAGGACCTTCAAAATATAATGGGATGCAAAATTATAGCCAATGTCCCTGACTTTGAAAAAATAGAAGCAGAGGTGAAAAGATAATGACAGAAAGAAAACTGTATTTTAAATTAGATGGTCAAAGTCCAGTAGCAGAATCTCTGAGGGTACTGAGGACAAATATTCACTTTATAGATGAAAAAGAGAAAAAAACCGTAGTGGTAACAAGTGCAATCCCAAAAGAGGGAAAGAGTTTTATCGCAGCAAACTATGCCATGAGTGAGGCTATGGTTGGGAAAAAGGTATTATTGCTAGACTGTGACCTAAGAAGACCTAGGGCCCATTCTACTTTTGGAGTAGAAGGGAGACATGGATTATCTGAAGTTTTAATGGGTGAAAGAAATGTGGAAGAACTAATTGTAAAAGAGGTAGAGAAGAATCTAGACCTGCTTCCTACTAAGCCTATGGAGCAGAATGTTACAGAGTTGCTTCAGAGTAAAAAAATGGAGAGTTTAGTAGAAGAAGTTCAGGAAAAATATGATCTTGTAGTGATAGATACAGCACCTCTTATGGTTGCCACAGATGCGGCTATATTGTCAAAAATATCAGACGGAGTAATATTTGTAAATGGATATGATATGGTCTCAAAGAAAGAACTTTTATATGCAAAGGAGATACTCTCTAGTGCCGGAGCCAATATCTACGGAATGGTAGTAAACAAGATAGATAACAGTGGTTACGGATATGGGTATAAAAGTCACGGATATTACAACAATAACTATAGATACTATCAGGATTATATAAAGGAAGACAAGTAATGATAGACCTGCATTGCCATATAATTCCAGGAATAGATGACGGATCACATAATCTAGAAGAATCAATAGAGATGGCAAGATCAGCCTATAAACTGGGCTATAAGGAAATATGCTGTACTTCTCATTATGCCAATGGAAAGTATGAGAATATAGGTTATCAAGAAAAATTTTATGAGTTGTCAAAAGCCCTGGAAAAAGAAAAGATTCTGATAAAGATACACACTGGAAATGAACTTTATCTGGATCCTGAAGGATTGAAGGCAGTGGCAGAGGGAAAGGTAAATCCAATGGGGAACAGCAACTATCTCCTAGTGGAAGCCGCCGTAGGGATGACTTCTGAGTCGTTAATCAAGGCAATAGAAAAAATTATACAGCTGGGATACAAGCCTGTGCTGGCCCATGTTGAAAGATACTTCTTTCTCACAATAAATGATGTGAAAAAAATAGAAAAGCTGGGAGTTGTTCTACAGGTTAATCTCAGCTCATTCTCTAACTCACTGAAAAAAAGAACCAGAGCTCTTTTGGATAAAAACGTAATCCACATAGTGGCATCTGATTCTCACGGCAGTGTAAAAAGAAATTATGAAAATGCAGCGACAGGACTACATGAACTGGAGAAAATAGCAGGAAAAAATCGGACAAAGCTTCTGACAGAGATAAATCCCAAGAGGATATTAGAAGACTGTCAGATAGAAGGGGGAGGACATGAAAAGGAACAAGATATTAACAGCAGCTTTTTTAGCAGTTTCTTTGGTAAGTTTTTCAGAAGATAGAATGGATTTGGATGCAGTTCTACAAGAGATAGATAAAAATAACCCTGAAATGAGAATACAAAATCTGGAAACGAAGGTCACAGACCTAGAAAAAAAGAAGTTTTTAAAAGATTTGCTTCCAAAAGTTAACTTAAGTATTGATAAAGATTTTGTTGAAGACTCTGAAGATGAAAAAAACGAGTGGCATATGGAAGAGGGGTTAGGTCCTCAAAGCATAGGTGTTGAGATACCAATATATACAGGTGGTGAGCTCAGAGCCTACTATAATAAGGCAAAAATATCTCATGAAATTTCAAAAAAACAGCTAAATCTTGTGAAATATCAGATAGAAGAAGAGGCTATAAAAAAATATTTTCAGATCCTAAACCTCAGGAAGCAAAAAGAAATAGCCCAGATGGTTATTGATAACCTAAATAAACAGGGAGAGAGACTAGAGAAATTATTTAACAACGGAATGTTGGTACCTAAATCAGAAGTTTTGAAAGTAAAGTCCAACATCATATCCAATGAAGTTATAAAAATGAGGAGAGCGGAGGAACAGAGATCCGCCGAAGAAGAATTACTCTTATTATTGGGGAAATCAGTGGAAAGTCAGATAGAATTAGATGAATATTTATATGATGATATAAATATTGATATTTATAACCCAGAAAAAGATAGTCAAATTGCAATTGAAAGTGGTAGCGCAGCTATAAAAGAGGAACTTTTGGTAGACAGATCAAAAGCAGATTTGAAAATATCTAAATCAGAATACTTACCTAAAATCTACCTTGATTCTGAGTATAGATTGAAAAAAGATGATGATGAATATTCAGACTATCAAGTATCCTTGGTAGCTGATTGGGAAATATTTAACTGGGGTAGAACTGGAGATGATGTGCTTCAGAAATCTACTGTGTTAGAACAGGCAGAGATTCTACGTGACAGAAATTTGGAAGAGATAAAACTAAATATAAGAAATAAATACAGGGATATAAAGACCCTTTATGCAGAGGTGGACTCACAAAAGACAAAGCTTGATCTAGAAAAGGAAAACATGAGAATAGACAACCTCAGATATGTAAACGGAATGGTTAGTTCACTAGATTATCTAGACTCTGTAAACAGGCTAAAGAGTGCAGAAGAGGAGTATTATTCACTCCAAAGAGAACTAGTCCTTGCAGTGAGGGAGTACGAGAACCTGCTCAAATAAAAAATATATAAAAAAGAAATCAAAAGATTCTGGCCACAGAGTGTCACAGAGGAAAAGAGAGAGTTTCCCAGAGAAATACTAAAAGATATTTATAAATTATGTCAATAAAAAGATTTTCTCTGTGCAGCTCATGTTTAAGACTCTGTGTAACTCTGCG
The DNA here is from genome assembly GCF_000165505.1 of Ilyobacter polytropus DSM 2926. Taxonomy (NCBI): domain Bacteria; kingdom Fusobacteriati; phylum Fusobacteriota; class Fusobacteriia; order Fusobacteriales; family Fusobacteriaceae; genus Ilyobacter; species Ilyobacter polytropus. The sequence goes on from NC_014632.1 coordinate 431,238, forward strand.
AGCTAAGGTTTTTTTAGGGAATATGAAGTTTTTGAAGATACTGGAATATTGGGAGTGAAAGATGAAGAAAAAGTTGATAATAGGAGGGGCTGTATTTTTGATGGTCCTGGGGGTAGCTGGATTTGCCCTAGATGGCAAGTCTGATGAAAAAAAAGTGAGGCTGGAAAAAATAGTCAAGGGAGATATGGAAGAGAGTCTTGTATTTGAAGGGATAGTAGAGCCAAAGGAGACTATGCCTATATATATAGAGGCCTCTGCTGTAGTGGACAAGATCCTAGTAGACGAGGGAAGTGAGGTCTCTGCAGGGGATTCGCTGCTAGAATTCAGTGCAGGGTCAAAATTAGAACTAGAGAGAGAACTGCAGATGCTAGACCTTGACATGAAAAGTGTGGAGATGCAGATAGAAGATCTAAACTCAGGGTCTACTAAGCTAGAACTTGATAATAAACAGCTAGAAATAAAGAGCCTAGAAGAAGAGATAAAAGGTATGAACAGAAATCTAAAGGTAGTGTCCTTTGAGGCACAGACTTTTCGTCAGCAGGCTGATGTAAAGATGGACCTACTGAAGCAGCAGGGAGTCTCCTCAGTAGAGGCAAATGAAGCCTTAAGTGATGCCAACAGAAAAGAGATGGAACTAGAAGATCTGAAAACCAGCCTAGATCTATCGAGACAAAAATATGAACTTATGGTTTTAAGTTATGATAGATTGAAAAGAGAGTTAAATTTACAGGAAAATAATATAAAAGGAAACTTAAAGAAGTTCGCCCTAAAAAGAGATGACCTGGCAGAGAAACTGGCCAAGGTGGGGGAACCATTGAAATCACCTATAGACGGGATAATAACTGGCATATACATAGAACAGGGAACACCAGTAAGGGCTGGATCCAGACTTATGGAGATATCCAAGATGGGTGAGAATAAGATAAAAATGGAGATACCTGTGTATCAGGCTAAATGGGTTATCCCAGGACAAAAGGCAACTATAACTATGAGGGAGTCTGCAGAAGATGTAACTTATGATGGGAAAGTAGAAAGTGTATCTAAGACTGCCAAGGTTGTAAAAACAGGAAATTATGAGGACAGGATTATAGAGGTGGAAGTATCTCTAGAAAATTCTCAAGGTCTAAAACCTGGATATGCAACTACTGTGGAGATAGCAGGAAACAGTAAGGACCAGGTAAAATTAGTGGACTCTATAGCGGTAATGGAAGAAAACGGAAAAAACTATGTCTATGTCTATGAGGGAGATACGGTAAAGAAGACCCTTGTAGAGATAGGAGCCAAAACTTTATCTAAGTATGAGGTGCTAAACCTTGCTGAAGGAACAGAGATAGTCTTAAACAGCTACCAGGTCCAAGACGGTGACAAGGTAGAAGTCTTACAAGATTAAAAAACTTTTTTGGTCACAGAGTTCCACAGAGGGAAAGAGAGAGGTTCACAGAGAAAAGATAATATAAGAGGTGGACTTATGGAATTAAATGAGCTGACACAAAAAATTATTGGTTGTGCAATAGAAGTCCATAAAACTTTAGGACCCGGGATGCTTGAAAGTACCTATGAGGAATGTCTGAAATTTGAACTGGAAAAAAAAGGTATAAAAGTTGAACAGCAAAAAGAATTGCCGTTAATTTATAAAGGACTGTTAATTGAAAATGCTTATAAGTTGGACCTGATAATTGAGGATAAGATAATATTGGAGTTAAAATCGGTTGAAAAAATTAAAGGTGTGCATAAGGCACAATTATTGACCTATCTTAAATTGTCAAATAAAGAGCTGGGGCTATTAATTAATTTCAACGTGGATCTATTGAAAGATGGAATAACAAGGTTAAAAAATAGGGGAAAATAGAATAATTTTTGCCACAGAGTTACGCAGAGGAAAAGAGAGAGTTACGCAGAGAAATACTAAAAGATATTTATAAATTATGTCAATAAAAAGATTTTCTCTGTGCAGCTTATGTTTAAGACTCTGTGTAGCTCTGTGAGCTAAAAAAGGTTTGGGGGTAGAGATGAGTTTCTGGATGGCTTGGAAGATGATATGGGAGAATAAAAAGCGGAGCCTTTTTTCCCTCTGTGGGGTGCTCATGGGGATAAGCTCTATAATAGTTATATTTTCCCTGGCTGAGGGTGGGAAGGACCTTATAAAAAGCGATCTTTCCAGCCTGGCTGAAAACAGGGTAATGATAGGGGGAGAAAACTTATCTGTAAGAGACGGAAACTTACTAGAAGATATTCCCTTTGTGAAATATGCCTTTTTTCCAGATGCCAAAAGGGATACAGGTGAACTTATCCTTACAGGCTACTCACAAAAATCCCTTTTAGCTATGGGATATCCCAGCAATCTAAAAGACAGAGAGATACTCCTCGAGGAAAATACTTCCAAGAAACTCTATGGTGATGCTGACCCAAGTGGTAAAGAGATAGAATTGGGTGAAAGAAAAGAAAAGTATATTATCCAAGGTGTCTATAGAGAAAAAAATCCTCTGGAATCTGTAAATGATAGGGAAACTGGAATAACCTCTCTCTCAAATTTAGCGAATATGACAGGCTTAAATAGGTTTTCTAAGGTTGTTGTGTCCTTTTATGAGGAAGAAGACGGAGAAAAACTGGCTCCCTTGATAATAGACAGGCTAAAAAATGTCCACGGAGGACGGGGAGACTATATTATCATGGAAAACTCAGGAAAGTATAAGAAGGTAGAGAAGATAAAAAATACTCTGAATATATTCCTAGCTGCCATAGGCTTGGTGGCTCTCATCATGGGTGGACTTGGAATAAGCAACCTCATGGCGGCCATGGTAAGGGAAAGGACTCCACATATAGGAATACTCCGTGCCATGGGGGCAGGGAAAAACTTCATCATGACCACTTTCCTTATAGAGGCTGCCTGTATATCAGTAACAGGGGGAATCATAGGGATAATAGCAGGGGTAAATGGATCAAAAGTCATCGGGAAGCTTATAGAGGTGCCTCCGATATTCATGGGGAAACATATTGTTATGACTCTTGTTGTGTCGGGTTTACTTGGGGTGGCCTTTGGGATATTGCCTGCCAAGAAAGCGGCTGACATGGATACTGTGGAGGCTCTGAGGGTATAAGAGATAAAAGACTTTGTCACGAATTAAAAGATGAGTAATAGAATCTTTTTTGGTCACAGAGTTTCACAGAGGAGAAGAGAGAGTTTCACGGAGAAAGATAAAGATAAAAAGATCTCGTCACGAATGTGCACGAATAAAAGATAAAGAAACTATGGTTTAGTCGCAGATTACACAAATTTTCACGAATTAAAAGATAAGTAATAGAATCTTTTTTGGTCACAGAGTTTCAGAGAGGAGAAGAGAGAGCTTCACAGAGAAAGATAAAGAATAGAATATTTTGATTAAATTTTTTTAATAATATTGTGATGATTTGGTGGAGATAGAGTGAGTTTTATGGGAGAGACAAAGATAAAGAGGTTTAGTCGCAAATTACGCAAATTAACACGAATTTAGAAGATGAAAAATTTTGCTTACAGAGTTATACTGGGGGTAAAAGTGAGTTTTATGGGAGAGACAAAGACAAAGATATTTAGTCACGAATTACACGAATTAACACTAATTTAGAAGATAAAGAAAATTTGCTTATAGAGTTTTGTGGAGATGAGAGTGGGTTTGATTTTAATATTCGTGAGATTGGTGTAATTCGTGACAAAAAAAGATCTTTTTTTAAAAATATTTAACATTACAGCATGTGGAACAGGACTTTAAATATGGAATTATTCTACATGTTTTAATTTTAAAACTTTGATCTGACACAAAAATGACATATTTTTGTGAAAACTTAGGTGAAAATTTGCCTTGTTTTTAGTGATGGGAATAACTATTTGAAATTATAAATTAAGGGTTATAAAAATAAAAAAACTTTTGAAGATTTTAGACAGAAGTTTGTTAATAATGAGTAAAAATTCTTGTACAATATGGCTGAACAGTGGTACTATAAGGAATATATTCTGTAGGCAACTTAAAAAGATACTGAATAAAAAATGTAAGGTGGGAAAAATAATGAGACATTTGAAAAATGCAGGGATGAGATCAGTCTATATATCAATTTTGTTTCTGATAAGCTTGATTTTATTTGATCATTACGGTCTTAAGCGTAATATTGTATTTTATGGAGGGTTTTTGTTGATCTCTATTTTTTACTATCTGTTTGATCTATTTAATTTTGATGTCCAGAAATATAGAGTTAGCAGTTTAATCACTTCTGGATTGATAAATATTCTTGGAATTATTATATCTTATATTTTTACAAAGAATCTTGGTTATATAAAGTTTTTTGTAAGTTTTTATTTTATTCACCATATTATCAGATATATTCTGCTTCTCGTTTTCACAAAAAAAATCCGAGTGGCAATAATCGGTAACAGAGACAAGACAGGAAGTATTATCGAATATCTAAGGATAAGTGATAAGTATAAATATATGGGTAGTTTTAATGTCGGTACTGAAACAGGTGAAGGCACAACCTACTGGGATATAAAAAATCTAAATAAAATTGTAAAAGAAGAAAAAATAAATAAAATAATAGTTGCTGATACCAGGCATGATAAAGAAATTTCAAAACAATTATTAAAAATCAAATTAAACGGAGTAAAGGTAGTCGACCACCTAACCTTTAACCAAGAGGTAAAAGGGAAAATAGAGATAGAACATGTGGATGATAATTGGCTTTTATATGACTACGGATTCCATATATTTCATAATAATATTCAGAAGAGAGTGAAGAGACTTTTTGATATTATATTTACCATTATAATCTTTATACCTGCTTTTCCAATAATGGTTATGTCAGCCTTGATTATAAAATATGAAAGCCCAGGTCCAATATTTTTTAAACAAAAGAGGATAGGCTTGGGAAATGAACCTTTTGAAATGCTTAAATTCAGATCGATGAAACTGCATGACCCAAATGAACATTCTAAGTATGCAGGGGAAAATGATGATAGGATCACTAAGTACGGGAAGTTTATGAGAAAAATGAGAATAGACGAACTTCCTCAACTGTGGAATGTGATAAGAGGAGATATGAGCTTCGTAGGTCCAAGGGCAGAATGGGATGAACTTTGCTATGCTTACATGGAGAAAATACCTTATTATAATGTAAGGCACTCTGTGCAGCCGGGACTCACAGGATGGGCACAGGTAATGTACCCATATGGAGCAGGTATAGAGGATGCAAAGAGAAAGTTTGAGTATGATCTCTACTATATAAAGCATCAGAGTTTTATAACCGATCTACTGATATTTTTTAAGACCATTAAAACAGTTGTGTTTGGGAGAGGAAGATAGGTAAGTTATGATTAAAGTTGGGAGAGAATATAATTGAAAAAATTAATGTTTGTTGCGAATACATCATGGTATCTTTATAATTTTCGACATGGAATTCTAGAGAGATTGATAAAGGATGGTTATACTGTCCAGATACTAGCTCCAGAGGACAAATACAGCAAAAATCTTGTTGAGATGGGTTGTGAGTTTTATCATATTGATACAGATGGCAAAACAAAAAATCCATTAAAGGATTTGGGACTTCTCATAAATTATTATAAGATGTTAAAAAAATTAAAACCGGATATGATATTTAACAGCACAATAAAGCCGAATATATATGCCAGCATGGCTGCGTCAATACTTAAAATAGACGTGATAAATAACGTCAGTGGTCTGGGGAATATTTTTATAAACAATAACCTGACGACAAAATTGGTAAAGATACTATACAGAATTGCATTCAGGAATTCTAAAAAGGTTTTTTTCCAGAATGATGACGATATGAAGTTATTCTTAGATAATAAACTTGTGACAGAAGATTTTTGTGGAAGGCTACCTGGATCAGGAGTAAACACAGAAAAATTTAAGCCTATGGAAAAAAAACCTAGTGATAAAATCAAGTTTATTTTGATTGCAAGAATGCTTTGGGACAAAGGTATAGGGGAATATGTAGAGACGGCAAGGGTTTTGAATAAGAAATACAATAATCTTGAGTTTCAGCTTTTGGGGCACCTTAATTTCGACAATCCCACGGCAATAAGTAAGGAACAGATGGATAAATGGGTTGAAGAAGGGATAGTTAGCTATCTGGGCCTTTCTGACGATGTGAGGGAGCAGATAAAGGAAGCAGACTGTGTAGTCCTTCCATCTAAATATAGAGAGGGAGTCCCGAAAACTCTTATAGAGGCAGCTGCAATGGAGAAACCTATTATAACAACTGATAATGTAGGATGCAGGGATATAGTAGAGGATGGTCATAATGGGTTTCTATGTAAACCTAAAAGTGTAGAGAGTTTAGTTAGAAAAATAGAATACTTTCTTAAACTAAGCGAAGAAAATAGAGATGTTTTGGGTAAGAATGGAAGGATAAAAGTAGAAAGAGAATTTGATGAAAAGATAGTGATAGAAAAATATTTTGAAGAAATAAATAGGGGATAATATGAGATTAAAAAGAATGTTAAAGAATGTTATAAGAGACAGTTTGAGGATGGTTATGCCAAAATTATGGTATCTAAAGTTAAGGTTTTATTTAACCCATGGATATAGACTAAACTTAAAAAAATCTAAGACATGGAATGAAAAAATTCAATATAGAAAACTAAATTGTGATTCAGAATTTTTATCAAATTTTACAGATAAAATAGTAGTAAGAGATTATGTAAAAGAAATAATAGGAGAAGAGTATTTAATTCCACTTTTAGGTTATTATGAAAAAATTACTCCTAAAGATATAGAAAATCTTCCAAAAAGTTTTGTTATAAAAACAAGTAATGGTTCAGGAGGCGAAAATATAAAAGTAATATGGGATAAAAATAAAGAAGATATTATTAAGTTATGTAAACAATTTAATAAGTATTTAGATATGAAAATTGGTCATAAAATAGATGAATTATACTATGATGTAAAGAGACCAAGAATTTTAGTAGAAAAACTAATGTTAGATGAAAATGGTAATATTCCAATGGACCTTAAATTTCATACGTTTGTAAATGGGGGAAAACCATCTTACATTATACAGGTTGATTTATCAAGATTTGAAGATCATAGTAGAGATTGGTATGGTGAAAATTGGGAGCTTTTAGACTTGAAGCAAACTTACAAAAGGTCTAATGAAATTTTATCGGAACCTAAAAAATTTAATCAGATGAAAGAAATAGCTCATAAATTAGTTAAAAATTTTAATTACTGCAGAGTAGATTTATATAATTTAGATGGAGAAATTTATTTTGGAGAATTAACTTTTTGCCATGGAAGTGGATGGGAAAAAATAGAACCTCGAGAATGGGATTATAAAATGGGAGAAATGTGGTATGAAGATAGATAATAATTTCATACTATATTTAGTCATATTTTTAGTCTTCTATATGTTCACAGTTTTTAAAGAAAGATATCCAATAAAAATATCAATATTAAAATTTTTTAATTTTCTTATTTTAATTCTTTTATTTGGTTTTACACATGAGATGGGAACAGATAATACATTGTATGAAAGACATTATTATTCTGCTAATTATCAGGATTTATTTAACTTAGGAAGATCAGGTTTAGGGTTAAAAATTTTAAATTTATTAGCAAACTCGTTAAAAATAGAATATGAGTTATTTAAAGCATTTACGACGACATCAATACTAATATTATTTTTTAAAAGTTTTAATTTTTTTTTCAAAAAACAATATTTTTATGCTGTTTTTATGTTTTTGGGTATAGGTATGACGCAATTAACACAAAACATAATAAAGCAAGGAATTGCGGCAAGTATATTAGCACTTTCAATGATATATATTTTAAAGAAAAAGCCCAAAAAATATATTGGATTAATTTGTCTTGCCAGTGTATTTCATAATACGGTTATTTTATTTCTTCCTTTTTATAAAATTTTGAAAAATCCATTAAAACTAAAAACAAAAAAAAAGTTATTTGTTTTTAGTTTAGTGGTAGGTCTGTTTTTAGGAAATGTATTTCTAACTAAAGTTATAAGTTATCTACCTGAAAGTGACTATTATATGATGTATCTTAGACAAGATGAACTATTAGGAATAAAGTTTAATATCCTAAATTTTATTGAATATTATGTACCATTCATTGTAGTTATTTTAAATAGGAAAAAATTTAATAGGCTGGATAAATTTATTTTTGAATATTATTTTTATTTGATATTATTAACTAATTTATTATTAAACTACAAGTATATTTTTGTTAGAATAACACCTTATTTTGTAATTCCAATTATATGGAGTTATATATTTATAACGTTTAAAAGTATCAAAATGAAGAAAGTTTGTAAGTTAATAATGATAATGTTTATATTTGTTATTTATGCATTGAGAACTATAAATAATAGTGCACTAGAATATTCTAATTATATATTAGAAGTTTTATTTTAAAGGAGTTAAAGATGGAATTAGTTTCGGTAGTGATGGCAGTATTTAATGGAGAAAAGTATCTAAAAGAAGCTTTAGAAAGCATATTAAGACAAAGTTATAAAAATTTTGAATTTGTAATAATAGATGACGGGTCAACAGATGACAGCGTAAAAATAATAGAAAGCTATAATGAAAAAAGAATAATTTTAATAAAAAACAACAAAAATTTAGGTCTACCAACATCATTAAATAAAGGGATAGAGGCTGCAAAAGGAAAATATATTGCAAGAATGGATGCAGATGATATTTGTAAAAAAGACAGACTAAAACTTCAAGTAGAATTTTTAGAAAAAAATGAAGATATAGATGTTTTAGCAGGTGGAGTGGAAATATTTGTAGGGGGAAATAAATGGGTTAAAAAGAAACTTTATCCACCAGAGTGTCACAAAGAAATTGAGAAAAGATTACTTTATGAAAATTGTTTAACTCATCCTACAATAATGATGAGGAAGTCTTTTCTTTTAAAAAACAACTTAAAATACAATGTAGAATGCAAATTTGCTCAAGACTGGGCTTTGTGGCTTGAGGCAACAAGGTATGGAAAATTTTATGGTCTGAACAAAGTTTTATTAGAGTACAGAATACATAAAAAAAGTATAACATCAAATACTAACAACAAATATGTAGAAAGAATAAAAGTTTTAAGTGTGGTCTTAAAGAGAGAACTTGAAGCAAGAGGGTTTTATTTTTCAGAGGAAGAAATAGAAGGAATCAAGGAGTTTGGTTCAATTTCAGCTTTAAAAGGAAAAACCTTTAAATCAAAAACATTTATAGAAAATACAGTTAAAAAGTTGCACCTTGAGAACGATAGCAAAGGTTACTTTGATAAAAGAATATTTAAAAATATCACAAAAGAAAAATATATAAAGTATTTATCTTTCACTGGAGATTTTAAAGACTATAAAGAAAGTATTTTTTATGAAGGAGAATCTTCTTTTTTATTTTATAAATTTTTTTATAAAGCTAAATTAAAATATATTATAAAAAATAAAATATGGGTAAGGCATAAATCAAAATAAGCAATTTTAAGAAGAGAAATTTCTAATTCAAAAACGAAGCAGAAGGCTATAAAACACAAAAAATAGATATATTCATGTAAATTTTATTGGCAATAAAATTATAAAAAATTAAAGACGAGGAGAGCTAGGATGCTTAAAAAAAAAATAAAGTTGATACTTAGAAAAAATTTATCTGATGAAATTTTTATAAAAATTTCAGGATTATACCATTTAGGATACTTAATGAATTTGAAAAAACCAAAAACTTTTAATGAAAAGATACAATATAGAAAATTATATGATAAAAATCCTTTATATTCTCTGTGCTCAGATAAGTATAGAGCAAGAGAGTATGTGAAGGAAAAGATAGGAGAGGATTACCTTATTCCGCTTCATTTAGTGACTAAAAAATTAACAGAAAAACAATGGAACAATCTCCCAAATAAATTTGTAGCAAAAGCAAATCATAATAGCGGACCAGTTCAGATAGTAAAAGATAAATCTAAAACTTATTATGAGAATGTTGCAAAAGAATTGCACAGGCAGCTCAATGAAAAATTTGGAATTTTAACAATAGAGTACTATTATGAGGAAATAAAACCATTAATTATTATAGAGGATCTTTTAATGACAAAAAAAGGGTTAGTGGACGACTATAAATTTCACTGCTTTAATTCAAAGGGGGAGTTTAAATGTATTTTCATGTATGATTATGGAAAAGAAAATGATATGAAAGACTATCCTAGGCAAATGTTTGATGAAAATTTTAATAAATTACCTTTTGAGCTTAGCAGAAGAGACGATGGGAAAGAGTTAGAAAAACCTAAAAATTTTGATAAAATGATAAGCTTAGCTAAAAAATTATCTAAAGATTTTGATTATGTCAGAGTAGATTTTTTCGAAGTGGATGACAATATTTATTTTAACGAACTAACTTTTTGTCATGCATGTGGGTTTCAAAGCTTTAATCCACGCGAATGGGACTATAAGCTGGGTAGTTATTGGGATCAAAAAATTAATAATGATAATTAAGAGCAAAGTTTTTAGTATAAAGGAGAATGATTATGAGGTTAATGTTATTAACAATTAGAGAACATCCGGGAACTCAGGGAGGAATACAAACATTTTTAAGAACTTTAAAAAAATATTTTAACGAGGATGCTTTTTTTGTAACTACTGTGATACCTAAAAAAGAAGATATTCTCTTTAATATTATAGACTTAAAAAATATTTCAGCATTTCAAAATAATAAATACTTTCATTTAATTGGAAGAACTTTTTCAAAGATATCTAGAGAGGCATTTAAAAAGGATGTTTTAAATTTAATCTATAAAAAACAGTTAAAGTCATTTGATGGGATATCTATATTAGCCTCTCCAAAAGATATTAAAATTGTTAATAAAAAGTGTAAAAAAATTCTTGTTCAGCATACCAATGTCAGTAACTTAATAAAAAGTAAGTCCAACTTTTTTAATAGCAATAAATTAATAGAAAAAGCTGAAAAAGAATTAGATGTATTTGTTGCTCTTTCTCCAAAAGATAAGGAGCTTATTGAAAATACATTTAAATTAGAAAAAGGAAAAGTTGTTTGTATAAGACATAGCTGCGAACTTCCTTTATTAGAAGAAAAAAAAGAAAAAAGTAAGAACTTAATTATGATTTCTAGGCTAGACAATACTTCTAAAAGATTTGACTTAGCAATGAAGGCTATGAAAAAGTTACCAAATTATAATCTTAATATTTATGGGGATGGAAAAGATAGAAAGATACTCGAAACACTCAGAGCTAAACTAGCTTTAAAAAATGTTATTTTTCATGGAAAGACTAACAAAGTTAAAGAAAAGCTAGATGAGAACGGAATATTTATTATGACTAGTGATTATGAAGGATATGGAATTACAAATATAGAAGCAATGAGAAGAGGATTGCCGATAATTCTTAGAGATACATATGAAGCTGCTAGTGATATTGTTCAGGGAAATGGTGTTTTATTAGAGAAGGAATGGAATGAGGATAAATTTGTAAAAGCTGTATATGAGGTATATAAAAACTATGAAGAATATTCATTAAAAAGTATTGAACTAGGAAAAAGGCATAATCCAAAGACCATAAAAGTCCATTGGGAAAAATTGTTTGAAGAATTGACGAATAGTTTTAGAGAGTGTCAAGGCGAAGAAGGAGTAATCTAATTTATGAAAATATTATTTTTAATGGATATAACACATCCATCAGTGCAAGGAGGAATAGAGAGTTTTGGAAGATTTCTAAAATCATGTTTTCCTTCAAAATTGACTTTTGTATGTCATGATAAATCACATAAAAAAAATGAATTATTTAGAGTTGAAGATGTTATAACAGTTTTTGGTTTTTCAAATATTATTTTTATAAAACTAAGAAGTAGATTATTTAAATATATTAAACTTTTATTTAAAATTGATTTAACAATGAAAATTTATAGAAATAAAATATCTAAATTGGATAAAGATATATGTATATTGAAAACACCACAAAGTTTGAAAGTTTTAGAAGGCGGTTGTAAAAAAATATTAGTTCAACACACTCAAATAGATGAATGGATAAAATGTAAGGGTTATTTTAACAATGAAAGAAACCTGATTGATAATTTAGAATTTACTGTTGACAAAGTTGTTGCTCTTTCCCCTGAGAATAAAAAAAAAATTCAAAACAAACTTAATTTATCTGAAAAAAAAGTAGTTTGCATAAGACATAGCTCTGAATTACCATTGTTAGAGGAAGAAAAAGAAAAAAAGAAAAATTTAATAATGATTGCAAGAGTAGAAAATGATTCAAAGAGGTTTGATCTAGCAATTAATGCAATGAAAAAATTACCTGAATACACTCTTAATATTTATGGAGATGGTAAAGATAGAAAGGTGCTTGAAGCACTCAGAGCGGGACTCGGCTTACAGAATGTAATTTTTCATGGGAAAACTAACCAAGTTAAAGAAAAGCTAGATGAGAGTGGAATTTTTATTATGACAAGCGATTTCGAAGGATACCCTATATCTAGTATTGAGGCAATGAGAAGAGGTTTACCGATAATTCTGAGAGATACATATGAAGCTGCTAGTGATATTGTTCAAGGAAATGGTGTTTTATTAGAGAAGGAATGGAATGAGGATAAATTTGTAGAGGCTGTGCATGGTGTCTATAAAAATTATGAAGAGTATTCTTTAAAAAGTATTGAACTAGGAAAAAGGCATAATTCAGAAGTAATAAAAAAACAATGGGAAAAATTATTAGAAAAATTATATAAGAGTAAAAAATTGGAGGAATATAATGTTATTGAGAATAATTAAAATAGATAGCTTTTTATACAAAAAAAATAAAAATATTACCAGGAATAATTAAAAGGTTGATTCGTATTATATACTCGTGTGAAATTTCTGGGCAAACAAAAATTGGAAAGGGATTTATATTAATGCATAAAGGAATAGGAGTAGTGATTAATAAGGACTCTAAAATAGGGGATTATGTAACGATAGCTCAAGGGTGTACGATAGGAGGAAAAAGTGGAGAAAACCCTCCTCAACTTTTAAATAATGTATTTATAGGTCCAGGGGCTAAGGTTTTAGGAAATGTGAAAGTCGGTCCAAATTCTATAGTAGGATCTAATGCGGTCGTTGTTAAAGATGTGCCACCATTTACTATCGTGGGTGGAATTCCTGCAAAAAAAATAGGGGAAATAAACTGTGAAAACTATGAACAGTATAAGGATTACTTTTCTAACCCTAACATTAAAGAGATTCTTCTTAACCAAAAGTAAATATTTGACTTTATGAAAAGTGTTACACTTATATTTTGACAAGTAGATATTAAAATCGATAAAAACAAAGAATACATTTTAAAAATGAGGTGGAACAATAACTATGCAAGATATAAAAATAAGTGTAATAATTCCAGTATATAATACAGAAAGGTATTTAAAAAAATGTTTAGATAGCCTTATTGGCCAAAGTTTAAAAGAGGTAGAGATTATAATTATAAATGATGGTTCACCAGATAATAGTCAAGAGATAATAAAAGAGTATGCTCAAATAGATGATAGAATAGTTAGTGTTGAAAAAGAAAATGGTGGCCTATCTTCAGCTAGAAATACCGGAATAAAAATAGCTAAAGGAGAATATATTTTACATATTGACAGTGATGATTGGGTAGAGGGAGAGTATCTAAAGGATTTATACGAAGAGGCAAAAAAGAATAGTCTAGATATAGTTATTACAGATTTTTATTGTGATTATAATGGAAAGAGCATAATCTATACGGATGAAATAAACATTAATGAAGAAGAAGTTTTAACTGGTAAAAAATATTTAGAAAACTATCTTTTTAAAGAGAAAGGTTATTTTGCAGTTTGGAATAAGATGTTTAAGACCTCATTATATCATGAAAATGATATTTTCCATCCAGAAAAACTAACTTTAGGAGAGGACTTAGCAACTGTTGCACAGCTGGCGTTTTATGGAAAACGTATAGGGAAAATTAATAAAGCATACGTCCATTATATGCAAAGAGATGACAGCATAACTGGAAGTATTAACCTTAAAAAAGCAAATGATTTATATTTAGTTTATGAAGAATTAAATAACTTTTATTCTAATAAAGACATAAATGTTGAGCTTAAGCTATTAATAGCTAAACAATTATCTTTCTTGTTCTTAACTTCTAAATATAAAATTAGTGAATACAATAAAGAGGTATTAAGGTATTTAAATTTTCTAAAGAAAACAAAATTTAAATTTAAATTGAACAGGCATTCAAGTTATTTAATTATCTTGCAATCTTCAAATAACTTACTAACAACTAAATTAATCCAAAAATATGATAAATTTTATATGCTTTTAAAAAGGTTATTAAAAAACTTGATAACTTGATTGTGTATAGAACTTGGACAATTTGACAATAATATGAGAATTAAGTAAGGAGGGATAAAGGTCTGAAAACTTTGAAAAACATTTACATAAATCTTTTTTTTACTTTAGTGATAGGAGTGTTTCAATTTGTAATAAATAAATATTTTGTGAAATACTTAGGGATGGAAACTCTTGGATTAATGAGGTTTTTTAATCAAATGGTTGCATATTTGAACTTGGCAGATTTAGGTATTGCTTCTGCATCAGCTTATGCATTGTACGGACCTTTAGCTGAGAAAGACACTACTCAGATCAGTATAGTGATGAATACTTTAAAGAGTTTTTACAAGAAAATTTCTTTAATAATATTGATTCTTGGAGCAGCATCTTTTTTTCTAATTCCACACCTGTTAGAAAACTCAAATTTTGGATTTTGGACATATATATATTGGTCGATATATATAATTAATTTAGCTTTGAATTATAGATTTGCAAAGTATAGTATTTTATTTACTGCTGATCAAAATTACTCCTATGTAAGAAGAGTTCAAGGAAGTTGTAAATTACTTGTAAAAGTAGCACAATTATTAATATTAATTTATTTTAAATCTTTCTTTTGGTTTTTATTTGTAATAACACTTGAAAATATTTTAAGTGGGATTTTTTATGTTAGAAAGTATAAAAGAAATTATGTATATATTAAAAAAGTTAATTTAATTGAAAAACAGATTTTTAAAGATATGAAAAATTTGTTTTGGCATAAAATTGGGTCAGTAGTTGTTTTTAATACTGATTTTATAGTTCTTACAAAATTCACTTCGCTTAATACAGTTGCCGTATACTCAACATATCTAATAGTTTATACTATGGTAGTAACAGTAACCGGAGTGATAAGCCCAGCAATAAGTCCTGGTATAGGAAAATATATTGCAGAAAGTACAAATGATAAAATATATATAAAATGGGAAAAAGTTTATCAGGGATATGTGCTTGTATCAAGTGTAATAGTTTCATGTTGTTATATATTATTCCAACCATTTATTAGATTATGGATGGGAGATGAATTTTTACTTCCAGGACTAACATTATCTCTTATATTGATAAACTTATTTATTCAAATGACTAGACAGCCAATTGAAATTTTTAAAAATAATTCAGGGTTTTATGACGATATATATGTCCCAATACTCGAATCATTTATTAATTTGTTTCTATCGTTAATTTTAGTTCAGAAACTTGGTTTAAACGGTGTTATAATAGGAACACTAATATCTAATTTAATAATAATTTTATTATTAAAACCAATATTAGTATTTAAAAGATGTTTTGCTAAAGGAGCCATAGAGTATCTGAAGGTATTTATAATTAATGTATTAAGATCAGTATTAATTTTTATTTTGATAGTAACTGTAGATAATAAGTTATGTTTTGCTGTTAATTTTTGGAGTGACTTTATTTTTAAAGGTTTCTACTTAAGTGTAGTAGGTTTAACTATAGCATTGTTAGTATTTCAATCAAGTAGTAGTTTTAGAAGTATTCAGATTCAATTATTAAGAAAGTTGAATATCATAAAATAACTTTTGGTGGTATTATAAATTAAGGGCTACAGTGATTTAAGCACATTTAAAGTTAACAGAAACATTTATTATATCTAGAGGTAAAAGTAAAATCATAAATATTATTAAACGGAATGGATAGGCTACAATAGAGTGCAAATAAATAACCTTAAAAAAATTGTCTAAAAAAAGGTTGCCATTCCAATTTAAATAAATTTGATTCATAATTCTACATTTTATAATCAAAGGGGAAGATAGTAATGAAAACATATTTAATGACAGGAGCTTCTGGCTTCATTGGTTCACACCTAGTAGAAAAATTACTAAAAGAAGGAAATAGAGTAATATGTGTCGATAATTTTAATGACTACTATGATTTGTCTATCAAGGTAGAAAATACTTTGGAGAGCACAGGGAATGTACAATGTACAATTGACAATGTACAGTTAGAAAAAGTAAAAAGATTGAAAGGACTAAAAGAAACAGTTGACTCTGAAAACTATATCCTTGAGGTTGTGGATATTAGAGATCTAGAATCTCTTGAAAAAATCTTCTCCGAAAATAAGATAGACACAGTTGTTCATTTGGCTGCTAGAGCTGGAGTAAGACCTTCTATTGAAGATCCTATTTTATATCAAGAAGTAAATGGAAGAGGAACACAAAATATTTTGGAATGCTGTAGAAAATATGGGGTTAAAAATATAGTTGCAGCTTCTAGTTCATCTGTATACGGAAACAATAAGGTAGTTCCGTTTAAAGAGACGGATGTAGTGGATTATGCAATATCTCCATATGCAGCAACTAAAAAATCTAATGAAGTAATGGGTCATGTATACCATTCTCTTTACAAGATAAATATGGCATTTTTAAGATTTTTTACTGTATATGGACCTAGACAGAGACCGGACCTGGCTATCAATAAGTTTACAAGCTTGATTCTAGCTGGAGAGGAAATCCCGGTATATGGTGATGGAAGTACATCAAGGGATTATACTTATATAGCTGACATCGTAGATGGTATATGCAGATCTATAGATTATGTAGAAAATAATGAGAATGTATATGAGATATTTAATATAGGAAGCAACAGTCCTGTTTCTCTAGCTGAAATGATAAAAACTATAGAAAAAGTTGTGGGAATAAAAGCAAAGATAAACAGATTACCTATGCAGCCAGGAGATGTTGACAGAACCTATGCAGATGTGACTAAGCTAAAAGAAATGACAGGATATAATCCATCTCTTACTTTTGAGGAAGGTATTAGAAAGTTTGTAGATTGGTACAAGAAGAGCAGTTTAGAGATGATAGAGCATAGAGAACAGAGTAAAAAATCTATTCACTGTTCTCTATTAATTATTAATTAAAATAATGGGGGATAAAAAAATGAAAATATGTGTAGCTGGAACTGGATATGTAGGATTGTCAAATGCAGTGTTATTAGCTCAAAATAACGAGGTAGTGGCATTGGATGTGATACAGGAAAAGGTGGATATGATAAATAACAGAAAATCCCCTATAGCAGATAATGAGATAGAAGATTTTCTTGCAAATAAAGAGTTAAATCTTATAGCTACTACAGATGCCTACAAGGCCTATGAAAATGCAGAATATGTTATCATATCTACTCCTACTAACTACGATCCAGATAAAAACTACTTTAACACAAGAACAGTAGAAGCTGTAATAGCCAATGTACTGGCCATCAATCCAGAAGCAACTATGATTGTGAAATCTACGGTGTCAGTAGGATATACAGAAAAAGTAAGGGAGATGTTTGATACAGACAACATTATTTTCTCACCTGAATTCTTGAGGGAAGGGAAGGCGCTTTATGACAACTTATATCCGTCAAGAATAATAGTAGGGGAAAAATCAGAGAGAGCCGAAAAGTTTGCCAATCTTTTGGCAGAGGGAGCTATAAAAGAAAATATCGATATTCTATTTACCAACTCAACCGAGGCAGAGGCGGTAAAGTTATTTTCAAATACTTATTTAGCTCTCAGAGTTGCTTATTTCAATGAACTTGATACCTATGCAGAGCATAGAGGTCTAGATGCTAAGCAAATTATAGAAGGGGTTGGATTTGATCCAAGAATAGGAAACCATTATAACAATCCATCTTTTGGTTACGGAGGGTATTGCTTGCCTAAGGATACAAAGCAGCTTAGAGCAAACTATGACCAGGTGCCTAATAATATAATTGGTGCAATAGTAGACGCCAACACAACTAGAAAAGATCATATAGCCGAGATGATATTAAAGAGAGAACCTAAAACTGTGGGGATATACAGGCTTACTATGAAAACAGATTCTGATAACTTCAGGGATTCTGCTGTGCAGGGTATAATGAAAAGAATCAAGGCCAAGGGTGTTGAAGTGGTTGTATATGAGCCTGCACTTAAAGAGGAGAGTTTCTTTAAGTCTAGAGTTATTAATGATTTGGATGAGTTTAAGACTATGTCAGATGTTATAGTAACAAATAGACTTTCAGATGATCTTGTAGATGTAGAAGAGAAGATCTATACAAGGGATCTTTATAAAAGAGACTAAAAAAATAGTTAATAGATTATAGATAATAGTTAATAGTGAACAGAGAATAGATTATAGATAAAGGATTGAATATTATGAAGAGAAGTATTGCTTATGATAAAGCTTTTAAATTTTCTACGAGGATAGTGAAGCTGTATAAATATTTATGCTCTGAAAAGAAAGAGTTTGTCTTGTCAAAGCAAATACTACGAAGTGGGACTAGTATAGGAGCCAACTTAAAAGAAGGACTCTATGGACAAAGTAAAAAAGATTTTATTTCAAAACTATCGATTTCTTTAAAAGAAGCAGCAGAAACAGAGTACTGGATAGATCTATTGTTTGAAACAGATTATATTGAAGAAAGAATGGCGATATCATTAAAAAATGATTTGGTAGAAATAATCAAGATTTTAACTAGCAGTCTTAAAACTAGCAAAAATAATTTAGAGAATAGTTGATAGAGAATAGAGAATAGTTGATAGAGAATAGATAATAGTTAATAGATAAAAGATGTAGATCTTTTTTGTTGGAGCTCCTTCTGAGAGACTAAACTTGTGTACAGAGAGAAAAGAGAGAGTTATAGTGAGAATTAATATAGATTTCTAAGACTATAGATCTTTTATTATAAATGTTTTCTCTGTGTAACATATGTTTTATGATGCTCAGTGCCAAGTTTATTTTTGAATAGAGCAGTGGTGAAATTATCATTTAAGATTTATTCGTGTTCATTCGTGGTATGGTTTTTCTGCTGAATCTGTGAAAGTCGGCGACAAAGAAAAAAATATTATAGTCGCAGATTACGCAAATTGACTCAGATTTTAATCTGCTGAATCTGTGCAACATCTATTTTTTGTTGATCAGCGACTAAAAAAAGATTTTTCAAAGGCTTTCTCTGTGCAACTTATTTTTTAACTCTGTGCAACTCTGTGAGCCAATTTTTTTTAGGTCTTTTAAGGTTTTATTCGTCATATTTGTGTAATTCGTGACAAAAGATAAGTTTTTTTTAGGAGTTTAAGGGAGAAAAAATGAAAAAGTATTTTTCTGTAATTATATCTGTTTTGATTATGATAATTATATTTAAATTTTCCAGTGAAGATATAGGTAGATCCTTAAAGCACTCAGATGCTGTCTCAAGGATCATAGACTATATTTTTGACGGCGGGATGCTTCTTTCTGTGAGAAAATTGGCTCACTTTATTATTTATTTTTTTCTAGCTTTTTTCTTACAATTCATTTTTCCAGATAATTCCATAAGCTCAAAAAATAAAAAAATTGTACTTTTAATAGTATTTATATATGCCTGTTCTGACGAATTTCATCAGATATTTGTATCAGGGAGGGGAGCTCATTTCAGGGATGTGATCATAGATACCAGTGGAGGTATGACAGCTATTTTTATGACTCATCTTTGGAGAAAAACATACAAGAAGATTAACATAAGAGCAAGAATAAGCTAGAGATAAAAAAATTACCACGAATACACACGAATAGGGGGCCTATAGATAATAAAAGATAAATTTTTGACGCCGATTATGCAAATTATAACAGATTATCCAAGTTCTTTATTGGTGTTTATTCGTGGTAAAATTTTAAAGATTTTTATAACTGGACATCTATGAACTCGTCGCTGTCATCTAAGATGGGAGAGTTTTCTTCTAGGATAATATCTGTCTCGATATCGTTGGAATCTGTAGTTTCAGTAAAAGTCTCACCCTCTACAGGGATGCTTTGGATTTTTTCTCGGACTTGTTTTAATTTTGCCTGGATGCTGTCGATATGAGTTATGAAGGTTTCTTTTGTTTTTACAGGAACGGCATCTTTATCAACAGATAACACCATGTACATTTTATTATTTTCACTCCACGATGTTTTTTCTTCTGCTTCAAATAAGATACCTTCGGCTACATACTCTCCTAGATCCTTTAATACCTGGTCAGATATTTTTCTGCTATAAAAGTTTATCTCTAAAAGGTAGGCCTTTAGGATGGTCTCACTTTCTCTATAGATTTTCTTTCTTAGTTTTTCTCTGGCATCTTGTTTTGCCCTCATTTTGGCCACACCTTTTCCGCTCTCCTCTATACGGGCATCTCCACTTGCGAAGATCTCCTGGTTTATATCTACGGCAGAAGCTATATTCTCCTGGGTTGTGGCAGATTTAGAAGTTGATGTCATATTTTTTAGATTGGTACATCCCTGGGCAAAAATCATGGAAGCTGTGAGACATAAAATAAATATTTTTTTCTTCATTTGTGTTTTCCTCCTTGAAATTGATGTTGAATTTTAAATACCGTTACTTTTCCTTGATGAAAAGTAACCAAAAATCAAGGCCTGTGAAAAATAAGCTAAATGCCTTCGGAAATCTAAGTAAAAATCAAAACTCGCTTCGCTCAGACAGTTGATTTTTTCTAGAGATTTCTATCAGTTATTCTTAACGCTTATTTTGTCAATGGCCAAAAAATTCAAAAAATCTTTTATTCTTATTCGTGTAAATATTTTATCTTTTATTCGTGACATTCGTGACGAAATCTTTTGATTTTATATAGTTCTTCTCTGTGAACCTCTCATTTTATCTCCGATCTCTCTGTGGCCAAAGTCTTTTATCTTTATTTCTTTGTTTTTATCGGTGTTCATTCGTGATGAAATCTTTTGACTCTAATAATGATTTTAACATAAATATAATCAGGTTGAAAGAGAGATTATTTATAATTTCTGTAAAAAGATATATATACTTAAACATAGAACTTATGTTTTACCTTTTTATCAGAGAGGGTGAAGATAGGGTTTTTATAGGGATGATTGAGGTCAGGGCAAATTCTCATTGAAATATAATGTAAAATTGTGTAAAATGTGAGTTGTGATAAAAAACGGGCGTTATTATTATATCCGGAAGGAGTGATAAAATTGGGAATTTTTTCAAGAAGTAAAAAGAAGTATGCAACCATAAGTGTAGATAGAAGTGTAAAAACAAAACCAAAGCAAGAAAAGATATCGGGACTGTGGGTGAAGTGTCCTAGTTGCAATGAAATTCTTTATAAGAGTGACATTGAGAACAACTTAAAAAAATGTACCAACTGTGATCATTATTTTGTAATGAGTTCTAAAGAGAGGATAGATCTTCTCATAGACCAGGGAACATTTGTAGAGTATGACAAAGATATGATATCTGTAGATCCATTGGGATTCCCGGGATATGCAGAGAGATATGTCCAGACCCAGGAAAAGGTTGGGATGAAAGACGGTGTATTATCTGGTACTGGAACGATGAACGGTATTGCAGTCAGTATCGCTGTAATGGAATTTAACTTTCTAGGAGGAAGTATGGGTTCTGTTGTGGGAGAAAAGATAACCAGAGCAATCGAAAGAGGAATAGATGAAAACTTACCTGTAATAGTCGTATCTACATCAGGAGGGGCTAGAATGCACGAGGGGATATTATCTCTTATGCAGATGGCCAAGACATCGGCAGCCTTAGAAAGACTGAGAGGAAAGGGTCTTCCATTTATATCAATACCTGTAAATCCAACTACCGGAGGAGTTACAGCTTCCTTTGCAATGTTAGGAGATGTCAACATCAGTGAACCTGATGCCCTTATTGGATTTGCCGGACCTAGAGTTATCGAGCAGACAATAAAACAAAAGCTCCCTGAAGGGTTTCAAAAGAGTGAATTCCTTTTGAAGTACGGAATGCTTGATGTTGTGGCAAAAAGAGAGGAATTAAAAGACACAGTTGCAAGAATCCTCGGAAATCTTTTGTAGGAAAACAGTTGGAGGAGGTATAAAATGGAGTTTGAAAAGGATATACTTGAATTAGAGAAAAAAATAGTAGAATTAAAAGAATTTTCTGAGGCTAAAAATATAGACCTTTCAGGAGAGATAGATAAACTTAAAAATGAGTACAATGAAAAGATGAAGGAAATATACTCAGAACTTGGTCCGTGGGACAGGGTACAGGTGGCCAGACATCCAAAAAGACCCTATACACTAGACTATGTAGAGCATATAACAACTGACTTTGTGGAACTCCACGGAGACAGACTATATAAAGATGACCCTGCAGTAGTTGCCGGTATATGTAAAATAGACGGTAAAAAAGTGATGATCATAGGTCATCAAAAGGGACGTGAAGTAGAGGAAAAAATCCACAGAAATTTTGGGATGGCAAACCCGGAAGGGTACAGAAAGGCTCTTAGACTAATGAAGATGGCTGAGAGATTTAATATGCCTGTAATAACCCTCATAGACACACCTGGAGCCTATCCTGGAATCGAGGCTGAAAAGCACGGACAGGGAGAAGCTATTGCCAGAAATCTACTGGAGATGGCCGGACTAAAGGTTCCTATAACTGCCATTGTAATCGGAGAAGGTGGAAGTGGAGGAGCCCTTGCCTTTGGAGTGGCGGATAAAGTATATATGTGTGAAAACTCAATATATTCTGTAATATCCCCAGAGGGCTGTGCAGCGATATTGTTTAAGGATGCTGCCAAGGCACCTGAGGCAGCAGAAAGTCTAAGAGTATCTGCAGACAGTGTGTTAGAGCTAGGAATAATAGATGGCATCATCCTAGAACCTGTAGGAGGCGCCCACAGGAATTATAATGAGATGACAGAAAATGTAAAAAAACAAATTTTAGGTGCAATCTCTGAATTAGAGGAAAAAAGTACAGAAGAACTTCTTCAGGATAGATATGATAAATTCAGAAAAATGGGTGCATTTTCTGAGTAATGAGATTTGTTGATAACATTATCAAATAAAAATGGTAGCTGCAGGGAATACTTTCTGCAGTTTTCTTATTTTAGACATTGACAAAAGATCGCTAGTGAAATAAGCTTATAATATAGAAAAGAGGTATTGGGGGGATAATATGCAGCATAGATTTTTTATAGCACCTATGAGTCTAATGGGGGCAGGATGTTTGAAACAGGCAGGTAAAGAGATAAAAAAACTCAACCTGAAAAAGGCAATAGTTGTTACTTGCAAATCTATATTAGAAAGTGAGATTATTACTCAGTTGAAAGATATGCTAGATGACAATGAAATAGATTATGTGATTTATGATAAAACCAAAGCCCGTCCTGATATGAGTGACGTTGTCACAGGGGTGGATATGCTAAAAAAAGAAAACTGTGATTTTATAATCTCCTTTGGGGGAAACTCCACAAGAAACTGTGCCAAGGGAATGTCTCTCATGATCCGTTCTAAAGACGGAATATCCAAAAGTGACGAGAGTCTACCCCTAGTGGCTATAAATGTAACTTCTTTTATGACAGGAGAGGTACCTATATTTACTCAAAAGAACAAAAATAAAGATGAAAAAATTCTTATAGACAGAAGTACGACTCCTATTATAACAGTGACAGATTCTGATCTTTTAAAGGGGATTTCCAATAAGATAATGGGGGCAATCGGTATAGATGCATTGAGGCATGCAGTAGAAGCCTATCTTTCTGATGCTGCTACGCCTATGACAGATGCCTGTGCTTTTCAAGCCATTAAAATATTATTTTCCAACCTTGAGAATGTAATCGATAAAGACATTATAGATGATGATGTGAGAGAGCAGATAACCTATGGAAATTATATGGCAGGA
This sequence comes from Ilyobacter polytropus DSM 2926, assembly GCF_000165505.1. Lineage (NCBI taxonomy): Bacteria > Fusobacteriati > Fusobacteriota > Fusobacteriia > Fusobacteriales > Fusobacteriaceae > Ilyobacter > Ilyobacter polytropus. The sequence goes on from NC_014632.1 coordinate 455,234, forward strand.
ATCTCTTATAACAACACTGTTTTGGGTCATATATACTCTATGGAGGAGAAAAATTATCACGAGGAGAATATTCAGCAGGAAAAAAACAGTGCCTTTATATCTGAAGCTCAGGGATTTTCTTCAGATAAAATTTTTAAAAAGATGACGGAAGTTGCCTTTGCAATGGGAAGTGATATAAAAGATATTAATGAAGATACTGCCATGGGATTTGTGATGGATGAGATAAAAAGACTCTCTGACAAGGTTGGTATACCTTGTGGAATGAGTAAGGACGAGAGAGTGATATTTGGTAAGGGAAGACTATAGAATAAAAAATAGCTGACATAGTCAGCTATTTTTTATTCTTCAAATTCTTTTAAAAATTCTCCATAGCCTTCTTCTTCCATCTTTTCTTTTGGGATAAAACGAAGTGATGCAGAGTTTAGGCAATAACGTAGATTTGTAGGAGGGGGACCGTCTTTGAATACATGTCCTAGATGGGAATCTCCATATTTGCTCCGAACCTCTGTTCTTATCATGAAAAGAGAAAAATCTTTCTTTGTGACTACATTTTCATCTACAAGAGGTTTCGTAAAGCTAGGCCATCCTGTACCTGACTTGTATTTATCCTTAGAAGAAAAAAGAGGTTCTCCTGAAATAAGGTCTACATAGATACCTTCTTTTTTGTTGTCCCAGTATTCATTATCAAAGGGTCTTTCTGTTCCCTTTTTCTGTGTGACCTTATACTGTAAGTCAGTTAAGGTTTTTTTTAGTTCTGAGTCTGTCGGCTTCTCAAAAGATGAAAAATCCATTGAAAAAGCAAGAGTTGAAAAAATAAGAAATAAAAGAGTAAATAAGTGATTCATAAGATCGCCTCCTAAGTATAACATACGAAAAAAGGGAGGAAACTCCTCCCTTTAACTGTCTGCTATTTTATACTATTTTTTCTTGGAAACAAAGTAAACTGCAACTGCAGCTACTAAAGCACCAAATCCAAATAATAAACCTTTAGAGGATTTTTCTTCGGCAGGAACAGCCGGTACTTCTTCCATAACTACCTCTTCAACAGCTTTTGAAGTAGCTTCGTCTTCCATGATCTGTTCGTCTACTGTCTCGTCTACCATTTCATCGATACTGTCAGCGGTAGGTTCAACTGCAGTCATCTTTGTCATTTCATCGGCAGCATCATCCATCTTGGCAGCAGCAGCGGCTTCCATCTCAGCAGCCTCCATTTCGGCAGCTTTGATTTTTTCAGCTTCCATTTCGGCAGCCTTTATCCTAGCGGCTTCCATCTCAGCGGCCTTTATCTTCTCTGCTTCGATTTTGGCAGCCTCAATTCTGGCGGCCTCTATACGCGCGGCTTCCATCCGAGCAGCTTCTATCTTCTCTGCTTCTAGAGCCGAGATATCCTCCTGGACTATAGCGGTCTCAGTCTTGGCAATCATATCCTCTTTAGGATCGGCTTTTGAACATCCAATTATTAAAACAGACAGTGTTAAAAGCAAGGCAATTTTTTTCATCATTAGCATCCTCCCTTAAAAAATTTTCTCTAAATAATTACTATAGAGGCTTCTACTATCTATATTATCATAAATAGAATGAAATCCTTTTGATTTTGTTTTCTTTCTTATTTTTTTATTACATTGATTAAATAAAAAAAGAATATTTAGTTAGAAAATATTAATATAATGCGTTATAATATACCAAAGATAAACGAGGATCCTTTTAATTTATTTTAAAAATAAGATAGATAAGTTTTTTTGTTTAGAGGAGGAAATCAATGGCTACTAAATCCCTTGAAAGATTGATAGATGAATTTAATAAACTCCCTGGAATAGGAAGAAAAAGTGCAACTAGGCTCGCTTTTCATGTATTAGAGATGGATGATATGGAGGTAAATATTTTTGCAGAGGCGATAAAAAATGTAAAGTCCTCTGTGAAAAAATGTGTGATCTGTGGAAATTTTGGAGAAGAGGAAACATGTGATGTGTGCCGAGATGAGTATAGGACCAATGAGATAATCTGTGTGGTAGAGGACACCAGAGATATAGTTTCCTTTGAGAAGGCGAAAAAGTATAGGGGAAGATATCATGTCTTAAACGGAAAAATAGACCCTCTAAACGGTATGACTCCAGATAAGCTCAATATAAAATCTCTAGTAGAGAGAGTAGCAGCTGAGGATGTAAAGGAGGTCATACTTGCCATGAACCCAGATCTCGAGGGGGAGACTACGGCAATGTATCTGACCAATCTTTTAAAGCCCTTTGGAATCAAGGTCACTAAAATAGCCAGTGGGATCCCTATGGGTGGAAATATAGAGTTTTCAGATATAGCCACAATATCAAAGGCACTAGAGGGAAGAAGAGAACTTTAAAATATAGAAGGAATATGAAAAGACCACTCATACAAAAGAGCGGTCTTTTTAAATTAAAGCAAAAGCTTTATTACTTTCTTTTCTTGATAAAAGAAAGTAACCAAAGAAAATCAAGAATTTTCAAATGTCTAGGAAGTATATATTTCTTTTATCGCCTTTGAGAGCTACAGTCCTCGGTACCCTGCGGAACTTATTCTGTAGTACGGCTGAGTGCAGGTTCTTTCCTGTATAAGCCCTGCGACTTGAAAATTCAAAAATAAGAATGATATAAACTTTAATAAAAAAATATGCACAGTTATTTCTTAAATTTCGACTATTCTTAATTCTGATTTTGTCAATGGCAGGGGAAGAAAATAAAAAACCATTCAAAAAGAAAGTACTCATGTTTTAAGTTCTTCTCTGTGTAACTCTTTTCTTGTCTCTGTGTCCTCTGTGGCCAAAATCTTTTGTCCTTATTCGTGTTAAATTTTTCTGTCTTTTATCGGTTTTCATTCGTGACAAAATCTTTTGACTCTATTATCGATTTTCTCTGTGCAACTCTATTCTTAATCTCTGTGAACTCTGTGACCAAAAGGTCTTGACCTTATTCGTGTTAATATTTTTAGTCTTTTATCAGTGCTCATTCGTGACAAAATATTTTTTTATTAACTAGGTTATTTACATACATCTTCTAAAGGGGTGTAGTGAAGGTCTAGATCTTTTGCCACCTGTTCATAGACGAGTTTTCCGTCGATTACATTGATTCCGTTGATTAATTCAGGATATTTTTTACATGCCTTGTGTATATCCATACCTGCTAGGGCTCTGGCATACTTCAGAGTTGCATTATTAAGTGCATAGGTAGAAGTTCTGGCAAAGGCACCTGGCATGTTTGCCACACAGTAGTGAAGGACATCGTCAACAAAGAAGATAGGTTCTGTATGTGTTGTGGCTTTAGAGGTCTCAAAACACCCTCCCTGGTCAATGGCCACATCAACTAAGACTGTTCCAGGCTGCATTTTTTTGATATGCTCTCTGGTCACAAGTTTTGGAGCCTTGGCTCCTGGTACGAGGACAGTTCCTATAACAAGGTCGGCATTTACTACAGCTTCCTCAATATTATGAGAGTTGGAATAGATGGTTTTTATCTTGTTTCCGTAAATATCGTCTAAATATCTTAATTTGTGAATATCAAGGTCTATGATAGTGCAGTCAGCCCCTAAACCTACTGCCATTTGAAGGGCATTTTGTCCTGCCACCCCAGCCCCTATAATGACACATTTTGCTCTTTTGGTACCTGGTACCCCACCTATAAGGACTCCTTTTCCACCTTGGTTTTCCTGAAGATAAAATGCTCCCATCTGAGTTGCCATTCTTCCTGCCACTTCAGACATAGGTGCAAGAAGGGGAATAGACTTGTCTTCTAAAACTATAGTTTCATAGGCGATACATGTGGCTCCTGAGGCCATGAGTCCCTCTGTCTGAGGTTTGTCTGCAGCTAGGTGAAGGTAAGTATATAAAAGGTGGTGCGGCTTTAGACAGGCGATCTCCCTAGGCTGGGGTTCCTTTACCTTTATGATCATATCTGCAGCTTCAAATACATCTTCTAAAGAGTCTAGGATCTTTGCTCCTGCCTTAATATAATCTTCATCAGATATCCCAACCCCTATACCTGCTTTGGTTTCAACAAATAACTGATGACCGTCAGCTACAAGCTGAGCCACAGAAGCCGGAATAAGACCTACTCTGTTTTCGTTGTTTTTAATCTCCTTAGGTACACCTATTTTCATTTTAATACCCCCTTCAACATTATTATCCTATTATTTTATGTATACAACTATGTTCTATTAAAATCAACATTATAAATAATAAATATTTTTTTAACTAAAATAGTATTTTTTTAGTAAACAATTTGTCCAAAGTATAGGTACTTTATCTGAATTTATGATAGACAGTATTAAAATTTATTTTTTATTAAGAAGACGCTTTTATTTGTGAGAAGAATGGTAAAATGATATAATCGATCTAGTTGGTATTTGAGATAAATATAAAAATTATTGAATATATCAGAATATTAGAGTCAAAAGATTTCGTCACGAATGAAATTCAATAAAAGATAAGAAATATTAACACGAATAAGAATAAAAGATTTTTACCACAGAGTATCATAGAAGTGTATGTTGCACAGAGATAAAAATAGAGTTTTATAGAGAAGAGCTTTTGAATTTTCAATTTTTTAGGGGTGCCTTTTCTTTGGTTACTTTTGCCATGACCAAAGGGAGGAAATGCCCTTGGGGTACTTTAGGCAAGCAAAGAAAGTAACGGAGCTTTTAAATTAAAATAGATTAAATTTTATAAAAATAATAATGAGGTGATTCTATGCTGGACAAGATAATTGTAAGAGGTGCAAGAGAACACAATCTTAAAAATATAAATGTAGAAATACCAAAAAATAAATTTGTAGTGATAACTGGTGTCAGCGGAAGTGGGAAATCCTCTTTAGCCTTTGATACAATATACTCTGAAGGACAGCGAAGATATGTAGAGAGTCTTTCTGCCTATGCCAGACAGTTTATCGGTCAGATGCAAAAACCAGATATGGACAGTATAGAGGGGCTTTCTCCTGCCATATCCATCGAACAAAAGACAACTAATAAGAATCCGAGATCAATAGTGGGGACAATGACAGAGGTCTATGATTATATGAGGCTTTTATTTGCCCATGTTGGAACGGCTCATTGTCCTATCTGCGGAGAAAAAGTTGAAAAGCAGAGTATAGAGGAGATGGTAGACAGCATCTTATTGAGGTTTGAGGAAAAAACAAAGATAATACTCATGTCACCTCTTGTAAAGGAGAAAAAAGGAACTCATAAGAATCTTTTTATCAACCTGCAGAAAAAGGGATTTGTGAGAGTCAGAGTAGACGGAGAAGTACTGCATCTAGAGGACGAGATAGAATTAGATAAGAATAAAAAGCACACCATAGAGGTGGTGGTAGACAGAGTCGTCCTCAAAAAACAGGACAAGGACTTCATAAGCAGATTCACTCAGTCAGTAGAGGCATCTACGGAACTTTCCGGAGGAAGGGTGGTACTCAGTATAGAGGGGGAAGATTACAGCTATAGTGAAAATTTTGTATGCCCAAACCATGAGGAGGTAAGTATACCAGATATAAATCCGAGACTTTTTTCCTTTAATGCCCCCTATGGAGCCTGTCCTGAATGCAATGGTCTTGGTAAAAAACTAGAGGTAGATGAAAACAGGCTCATTGAAGATGAAAATCTTTCTCTAAATAACGGGGGGATATATATTCCAGGAGCGGCATCTAGAAAAGGTTATAGCTGGGCTGTTTTTCAGTCTATGGCAAGAGCTTTTGATATAGACCTTGATAAACCTGTGAAAGAACTTTCCAAAAGGGAACTGGATATAGTATTTTACGGTGTAGTGGGAAAGAGTTTCAGGGTAGATTATAAGGGCAGAGATTTTCAGTATCACGGAATGAAAGAGTATGAAGGAGCAATAAAAAATCTAGAGAGAAGATATTATGAGACAGCCTCTGATTCTATGAAGGACGAGATAGAAAATAAGTACATGATAGAAAAAATCTGTAAGGTGTGCAACGGAAAAAGACTTAAGCCTGAAGTCTTGGGAGTTACAATAAATGAAAAAAATATTATGGAAATATGTTTTGTAAGTGTAAAGGAAGCCCTAGAGTTTTTTCAGAATCTCAAGCTAAGTCCAAAAGAGGAAATGATAGCCAAGGAGATACTAAAAGAGATCAGAGAGAGGCTGTCATTTATGATAAATGTAGGGTTAGATTATCTCAGCCTTGCAAGGGAAACCAAGACACTTTCAGGGGGAGAATCCCAGAGAATAAGGCTTGCCACACAGATAGGCTCTGGTCTAACAGGTGTGCTCTATGTCTTAGATGAGCCAAGCATCGGACTTCATCAGAGAGACAACAACAAACTTCTCGCCACATTAAACAGGCTAAAAGACCTAGGAAACACCCTTATTGTAGTAGAACATGATGAGGATACAATGTTTCAGGCAGACTATATATTTGATTTAGGGCCCGGGGCAGGAAGGTTCGGGGGAGAGATTGTAGCCAAGGGAACTCCCAAGCAGATCATGAGATCAAAAAAATCTCTCACTGGAAAATATCTAAATAAAAATATAAAAATAGAGACTCCTGAAAAAAGAAGAAAATGGAAGAAAAGCATAAAATTACAGGGGGCTTCGGGAAATAACCTAAAAAATGTAGATGTGGAAATACCATTAGGAGTAATGACTCTGGTAACAGGGGTAAGTGGAAGCGGGAAATCCACCCTTATAAATCAGACTTTGTTTCCTCTGCTGTTTAATATGCTCAATAAAGGGAAGTTATATCCCCTTGAAAACAAGGGAATAAAAGGAGTGGAAAAGTTAGATAAGGTTATAGATATAGATCAGAGTCCTATAGGAAGGACACCGAGATCAAATCCGGCAACTTATACTAAAATTTTTGACGACATAAGAAATCTATTTGCAGAAACAAAAGAATCTAAGATCCGGGGATATAAAAAAGGAAGATTTTCATTTAATGTGAGAGGCGGAAGATGTGAGGCCTGTCAGGGAGCCGGAATAATAAAAATAGAGATGAACTTTCTCCCAGATGTATATGTAGAGTGTGAGGTGTGCAAGGGAAAAAGATACAACAGAGAGACTCTAGAAGTAACTTATAAGGGAAAAAATATCTCTGACGTGCTGGGAATGAGTGTAGGAGAGGCCTATGAGTTTTTTGAAAAGATACCCTCTCTTGAGAGAAAGCTAAGGGTTCTGATGGAAGTGGGCTTAGACTATATCAAACTCGGCCAGCCTGCCACAACCCTTTCTGGGGGAGAAGCCCAGAGAATAAAACTAGCCACAGAGCTCTCAAAAGTTGCTAGAGGTCATACTGTCTATATCTTAGACGAGCCTACAACAGGACTTCATTTTGAAGATATCAGAAAATTACTAGAGGTACTCAATAGGCTGGTGGACAAGGGAAATACGGTAATTGTAATCGAACACAATCTAGACGTGATCAAAACTGCAGATCATATAATCGATATAGGGCCTGAGGGTGGAGATGAAGGTGGAAAGATAATAGCGGTGGGAACACCTGAGCAGCTTATTGAAGTAGAAAAAAGTTATACAGGGCATTATTTGAAAAAAGTGATGGAATAAATTTTATAAATTGAAATTCCTAGTGAAAGTTATCAATATTTTTAGGGGTGGGGTAATTGGAGAAGAGGTTTGGTGCATTTAGTGGGGTTTTTCTCCCGACGTTTTTAACTATAATAGGTGTAATTTTTTACCTGAGATTTGGATGGATAGTTGGTAATGCTGGAATTATGGGGACTATCAGTATAGTTGTATTGGCTCATGTGATAACAATAGCAACGGCACTTTCTATATCTTCTATAACTACCAATATGGACGTCAAGGGGGGAGGAGCTTATTACCTTATCTCTAGAAGTCTGGGCTTAGAGATCGGAGGAAGTATAGGAATTCCTCTATACCTGTCCCAGGTCATATCTGTAGCCCTATACATACTTGGGTTTGTAGAATCGGTAAAGATGATATATCCGGCCATAAATGATAAAATTGTAGCCCTTGCAGTGACAGTAGTAATAGGGATTATATCTGCCGTAGGAGCAGATCTGGCTGTGAAAACTCAGTATGTGGTTTTTTCCGTGATTATTCTATCTCTAGGAACCATAGCTATATCTGGTAACTATGATATGGTACCTTTGTCTTTTGGAAGCTTTTCTTCTAGTGGAAACTATTGGAAGGCCTTTGCTGTGTTTTTTCCTGCAGTAACAGGGATATTGGCAGGGGTGAGTATGTCTGGAGATCTTAAAAACCCAAGGAAAGATATTCCTAAGGGAACCCTTGCGGCTATAGGGGTTACCTTTGTCATCTATCTTATACAGATATTCTGGCTTGGAATGAATATTTCCGAGGAAGACCTTCTGAATAATAAACTGATAATCATATCCAAGACAAGGTTTCCTATTCTTATAATCGGCGGGATATGGGCAGCTACTTTATCTTCTGCATTAGGGAGTATGGTAGCAGCTCCTAGAACTATGATGGCTCTGTCAAAGGACAGTGTATTTCCGAAAATTTTTGGTAAGGGAAGCGGAAAATCCAATGAACCTAGGATAGCTTCTTTGGTGAGTTTTGTCATAGCCATTATATTTATAATAAAGGTGAATTTAGATTTTGTGGCTCCTGTAATAACAATGTTTTTCCTAAATACCTATGGGGCAATAAACACAGTGGCGGCTCTCGAGACTCTGGTTGGTAACCCAAGCTACAGGCCTACCTTTAAGACTCCCTGGGTGGTATCCCTTATAGGGGCTTTAGGCTCATACAGAGTTATGTTTTTGATAAATTCCAATGCTACTATAATCTGCCTGGCCTTTACTCTCTGTATCTATCTATATCTAAGTAAAAAAAATATAAGCCGAACCTGGGGAGACTTGAGAGACGGAGTTTTAGTTTCTATCATAAGAATATGTCTTTTAAAACTCAGGTTTAACCAGAAAAAGGAAAAAAACTGGAAACCTGATGTGCTTGTTTTTTCAGGAGAACCAGAAAGCAGAAGTGATCTGGTTTATCTTGCCCAGCAGTTTTCAAAGGGAAGAGGAATAATAACTTTAGTTCACTATATTTTTGGAAGAATAGAGGATAAAAAAGAGGAAGTAAAAGAGGCAAAAAAAGGTTTGGAAAAATATATAAGAGAAAACAGCTTAAATGCTTTTTCTGAGGTGGTAGTAGGTTCAGATATGACTGCTACAATGGAAAAAACAGTACAGACCAACGGAATAGGCTTGCTAAAACCAAATACTGTACTTATGGGAATTCCAAAATCTTTAGAACGTGTCCCTCCTCTTATTAGGTTTATAAGAAAGATCACTTATTTTGATAAAAATCTTATTCTTTTGGTGGAAAATGACGAGAATTCCTTTGGAAATAAAAAGACCATAGATATATGGTGGAGGGGTCTAGAAAATAATGGAAATCTCATGCTGAACTTAGCACATCTTATGTCACTCAATGATGACTGGAAAAAATGTCGGATAAGGCTTCTCAGTATAGTGAGAACTCCAAATGAATCAGATGAAAGAGAAAGAATATTAAAAAAAATGCTAGATTATCTAAGGATAGATGCTGAGGTAAAGGTGGTAAGTAAAGAGAAGGAAAAGAGTATATCTGAGATGATATATGAAAACTCCTTTGAGACTGACCTGGTATTTATGGGGCTCGCAGTTCCAGATGAACACCGGGAAGAAGAGTATTATGAGAGGCTTATGAACATGACAAAGGGGCTAAAAACTGTGCTGCTTGTGAAGGGTAGATTGGTGTAGTTCTTTGTAAATTAAGGAATTAATTAAAGGCTTCTGTTACTTTCTTTTCTTAATAAAAGAAAGTAACCAAAGAAAATCAAGAATTTTCAAACGTCTAGAAAGTAGATATTTCTTTTATCGCCTTTGTAAGCTACAGTCCTCGGTTCCCTGCTCATCCACAGGATAAGGTGTTTCATAGTCGCTATCGCTCCTTGAACTCCCTTAACTTATTCTGTAGAACGGCTGAGTGCAGGTTCTTTTATGTATAAGCCCTGCGACTTGAAAATTCGATAGAGAAAAAATAACAACAAAGAGTAATAAATGGAATTATGCTATAATTATTTTAGAGGTGAATATAAATATATGGATAATAGAGGAATAGGGGTTTTTGATTCTGGATTCGGGGGCCTTACAGTTGTAAAAGAGATAAAAAAAGTACTTCCTGGGGAAAAAATATATTATTTTGGAGATACGGCGAGACTGCCCTATGGTTCAAAATCAAAGGAAAATATAATTCATTATTCTCTGGAGATAGCCGAATTTCTAAAAACCAAAGATATAAAAGCTTTGGTGGTGGCCTGTAACACAGCATCTGCCTTTGCCTTGGATGAGCTAAAAAAACACTGCTCTTTTCCTGTTATAGGGGTTATAGAAGCAGGAAGCAGAAGGGCTCTGGGAATAACTAAGAATGGTAAAGTAGGGATTATAGGTACAAAGGGGACTGTATCTAGTGGTGTGTATGATAGATCCTTATCTAAAGGAAGAAAAGGTATAGAGGTCTACTCTAAACCATGCCCGTTATTTGTGCCTCTTGTGGAAGAGGGAATGGTACAGGATGAGGTTACAGAGATAATGATAGACAGATATTTAAGAGAATTTAAAAACAAGGTTGACTCTCTTATCATGGGATGCACACACTATCCACTATTGGAAGATGAGATAAAAAGATATTTTGAAAAATATGAGCTGGAAGTGGTAAATCCCGCTGTGGAAACTGCCCTTGAGCTAGAAAAACTGCTGGCAGAAAAAGCTATTCTCTCTAAAAAAAGTAATGGGGAGATAGAGTTTTATGTCAGTGACTCTCCTAATCACTTTAAAGAATTAGGTGAGATGTTTTTGGGAGAAAAGATAGACAGGGTGGAAAAAATAAATATAGAAGATTATTGGAGAGGATAAAATGTTTGAATATCTAAAGGGCGAACTGACATTGAAAAAATTGGAATATGCAGTGGTAGATATAAATGGAATAGGCTATAAGGTGAATATTTCTCTTAAGACCTATGAGAAACTGGTTTTGGGAGAAAAGACAAAGCTGTATATATATAACTATATAAGAGAGGATATGTTTAAACTCATAGGTTTTGCAGAGGAGAAAGAAAGAAATTTATTTGAAATTCTCATAAATGTAAATGGTATAGGGGTTTCTTTAGCCCTTGCCATACTGTCAACCTTTGATGTAGAGGACATGAGGGATATTGTATCTAGGGAAGATGTAAAACTTCTAACCAAGGTTCCAAAACTTGGGATAAAAAAGGCACAAAAACTGATAGTAGATGTGAAGGACAAATTGAAAGGTCTGCAGCTAGAGGAGGGGGCATCTGGAAGTACGGCTTCAAAAGGAATTCAGATAGAGGAAGAGTTGTATATGGCCTTAGAATCTCTGGGTTATAGTAAAAAGGATATAGAGAAGTTAGTTACAAGGGAAGAGATCATGGCTTATGAAGGTATAGAGGCTGCAATAAAAGATGTTCTGAAAAAGATACAGAGCAAACTTTAATGTGGAAATTTAGGATAAAGTCTGAAATTATAAAGGAGTAGTACCTCTATCAAAGGTACCACTCTTTTTTATATGAAAAAAAAGTTTTATAGAGGTTAAACAAGAAACCTTGACTTTTATGATATTTTTATTAATTATCAAGATTCGTTCAAAATTTTTTATTAGTGTTTATTCATGACAAAACTGATTTTGATTTTTAGTAAAAATTTTAGTTTGATTTTCTTGGGAAATTTAATTGCAAAGTGGATAAATTTTAAGAGCTTAAATGTAAAGGAAATTTAGGTTAAAAGAGTAAAATACAGAAAGGGTATACTGGATAAAATTTTTTGAAAAGTAACAAAAGGAGTGGGATGATTATGAAGGTTATAATTTTGGCAGGAGGATGTGGAACAAGGTTGTGGCCTCTTAGCAGAGATCACTATCCAAAACAGTTTATAAAGATAAAAACTGAAGAACCCTCTCTTTTTCAGGAGACCTTTGAAAGAAGTCTTTTGATATCAGAGGTTGACGATATCTATGTGGTTACCAATGAAAAATATAAATTTCTGGTAATGGGGGCTATAGAGGAACTGGGATATGATTATAATGAATCTAATATTTTTGTAGAGCCTGAGGCAAAGAATACCCTTCCAGCTATTTATGCAGGTGTACACGGAGCTTCTAAAGACATTGACAGCACATTTGTAGTGTTTCCGTCTGATCACAGGATATTGAAATCAGATGAATTTACAGATATTATAAAGGCCTCAGAAAACCTGGCAGAAAACCATATAATAACCTTTGGAATCAAGCCTGACGGCCCAAATACCGGATATGGTTATATATCTCCTGCTGAAAAAAGATTGAACGGTTATATTGTAGAAAAATTTCATGAGAAGCCAGATTGTGAAACTGCCTTGTCTTATATTGAAAAGGGGTATTTCTGGAACAGCGGGATATTTATGTTTAATTCAGAGTTTTTTACAAATGAGGTTAAAAGTCACGCCAAAAATATCTACGAGGCATTTGATACCAGTACTGATATCAAAGAGGCTTTTTCAAAGATCCATACCAAGGTTTCAATGGATTACGGGATAATGGAAAAAAGCAGTAGGATAGCTGTCGTTCCTGTGGACATAGGATGGAATGATTTAGGGAGTTTTGATGCCTTTTATGATGTCTACAAGAGAGATGACAATGATAATATTGTAGAGCCTGAAAACATTGTTATTGATTCAAAGAATAACTATATATATTCTGAAACAGGCAAGCTTGTTGCGTCTATCGGAGTGGAAGATTTGATAATAGTCGACAACAGAGATGCTCTGCTAGTATGTAAAAAAGAACAGTCACAGAAAGTAAAACAAGTAGTTGAAACTTTAAATTTCAGAAATGATCTGAGATCGCAGTACCATGTGAAAGAATACAGACCCTGGGGACATTCTAAAGTTTTGGAAGAGGAAAAAAATTCATTTAAAATAAACAGAATAGTTGTAGGGGTTGGGAAAGAACTGAGTTACCAAGTCCATTATCATAGAAGTGAACACTGGGTAGTTGTGAAGGGAATGGCTAAGGTAATTCTAGAGAATAAAGAAAAACTTGTTTCTGCAGGAGAGAGTATATTCATAAAGCCTGGAGAAAAGCATAAACTTGAAAATCCCGGGAAAGTTCCCTTAGAAATTATAGAAGTACAAATGGGAGAATATCTTGAAAATGACGATATAATCAGATTTGAAGATTAAACATAGAAAGTAATTTGCTATAAGAAACTAATCTAAATTGATCTTTTATTTCCGATTAAAGTATTGAATTTATCGGGATTCTTTACTTTTCTCTTGAAAGAAAAGTAACCAAAAGTTCAAGAATTTTCAAATGTCTAGGAAGTAGATATTTCTTTTATCGCCTTTGTAAGCTACAGTCCTCGGTTCCCTGCGGAACTTATTCTGTAGGACGGCTTAGTGCAGGTTCTTTCCTGTATAAGCCCTGCGACTTGAAATTCAAAAGACATAAAAATAATAAAGCCCAAACAAATAGTATGCACACAGTTATTTTTTAATTTTTGACTATTATTAATTCTGATTTTAGCCATAGTATAGGAAGAGGAATAAAAAACCTCTCGCAATAGAAAATGTATATACTTTAGTTTTAACTCTGTGAAACTCTCTCTTTTTCTCTGCGTACTCTGTGGCCAAAAGGTTTTATCTTTATTCGTGTTAATTTTTTTGCCTTTTATCGGTTTTCATTCGTGACAAAATCTTTTGACTTTAATATTCTTGTAAATTCAGTAATTTACGAGAATTTGTTTCAACTAGCAACTTGAGTCAAATTAGATGAAAAGATAAAAGGAAAGGCGAACTGTTATCTAATATAATTTATATCAAGATGATACTCAAAGGGAGTGAGAGCTGTGAGGAAAATATATGTATTAGATACCAATGTATTGATTCATGATCCAAAGGCAATATTTAATTTCGTTGACAACGAAGTAATAGTCCCGATATCTGTTATAGAGGAAATAGACAAACTAAAGAGAGATCCCACTACAGGGGCGCAGGCTAGGATAACCTCTCGGGTTATTGATAAAATAAGAGAAAAAGGCTCTCTTTCCAAGGGAGTAGAGCTAGAAAATGATATATTTTTTAAGGTGGAAATAGGATATGGGACTATCAAACTCCCGGAATTTATGCATAAAGAACTGGTAGACAATAAGATACTGGCCGTCACCTTAGGAATAAAAGAAGAAAATCCAGATAAAAAAGTAGTAATAGTAACCAAAGATATAAACATGAGGATAAAAGGAGACTCTCTAGGTTTAGAGGTAGAGGATTATGAGACAGATAAGGTAAATTATTCTGAGCTCTATGAGGGAAGTTATGAGGTTGATGTATCTGATGAGACGTTTAAAACTTTTGAAAAAACCGGAAGAGTAAAAATAGAGGATGTAGCTTCTAAAGAAAATGAACCAAACTGTTTTTTTAAAATGAAAAATTCTGGGAAAGTGATTTCCGGGAGGTATTCTAAAACAAAAAAACGCATCGAAAGAATGGCTTTCGCCGATGTCAGTGCCTGGGGAGTCCGGGCTAGAAATGATGAACAAGAGTACGCTATGGATCTTCTCATGGACGATAATATAAGGGTGATAACCCTAGTGGGAAGAGCCGGTACAGGTAAGACCCTTCTTGCAGTTGCTACAGGTCTTGAGCAGGTAGTTGAAAGAAAAAAATACAAAAAACTTTTTATAGCTCGTCCTATCATACCTATGGGTAAAGATATAGGGTATTTACCAGGAAGTGAGAAAGAAAAACTAAAGCCATGGATGCAGCCTATATATGATAACATTGATTTTCTTTCTGAAAATAAGGAGGATAAGGCTGGAGAAAAAGTAGTTATGGGTCTAGAATCACTAGGGTTACTGAAAATAGAAGCTCTTACTTATATAAGAGGAAGATCTATACCTGCAGGGTTCATTATAATAGATGAGGCACAGAATCTAACTCCTCTAGAGATAAAAACCATTGTTACAAGGGCAGGTGAAGACACTAAGATAGTCTTTACAGGAGACCCAGACCAGATAGACAGTCCTTATTTGGATGCCAACACAAATGGTCTGACTTATCTTGCTGAAAAATTCAGAATGGTAGATATATCGGGGCATATAACCCTTAAAAAGGGTGAAAGATCAAAGCTGGCAGAACTGGCTGCAAAACTTTTATAAAAATATAGTTAAAATTTCATTAAAAAAAAGGGCCCACTCTTGGATTTTTGGGTCTTTTTTTTATAAAAAATTTATTATTGACAGATGGGGAAACATAATGTAATATATACTGCATAAATCGAAATATAAAAAAAAATATAAAAAGTGAATGGTGTTTCTTTGAAATGAAATAAAGTAACCCTTTATTTTAGCAGCGGAGAGTCCATTAAGCCAGATTACTTTCATTATTATGCACAATAATATGGGAGGAGTCTGTTTTTTTTTATAAAAATTTTAAAAACTATACCTGAGGAGAGTGAGATGTATGAAAAAAATTGTTAAGATTCTGGGTGTTTTGGGAATGATTATGGCTCTGGCTGCATGTGGAGGCAAAAAAGAGGAGGAAGCTTCGGTAATAAAAATCGGATCTATTTTACCTCTGACAGGAGACATTGCAACCTTTGGAGAGTCATCTAAAAACGGACTTTTGATTTTACAGGATGAGGTAAATGAAGCCGGTGGAATCAATGGTAAAAAAATCGAGTTTTTATTTGAAGATGACGAAAACAAACCTGCTAGTTCTGCCAGTGTTGCTCAAAAACTTATAAACAATGACAAAGTGGTAGCTATAATAGGATCTATCGCTAGTAAATGTAGTATCGCAGTTGGACCTATCGCAACACAAAGTAAAATACCTATGATAACACCTACTTCAACAAACCCTAAGGTAACTACACAAGGTGGAGAATATGTATTTAGAGCATGCTTTATAGATCCTTTCCAAGGAAAGATTCTTGCAAAGTTCTCTGCAGAAGATCTAAAAGCTAAAAAAGCTGCTGTACTTTATGACGTTGCAAATGATTACAGTAAAGGTCTTGCAGAATTCTTCCAAAAAGGATTTGAAGAAGCTGGTGGAGAAGTCGTATCAGTAGAAACTTATAATACAGGTGACTCAGACTTTAATGCACAACTTACAAAGATAAATGCTCTAAAGCCTGAAGTATTATTACTTCCTGATTACTACAATACTGTAGGACTTATAGCAAAACAAGCTAGATCAACTGGAATTGATGCAATATTCTTAGGTGGAGACGGTTGGGATTCTCCAGATTTATTCACTGTTGGTGGAGACGCAGTAGACGGAGGATATTTTACAAATCACTACTCTCCTGAGGACACATCTCCTGAAGTTGTTGCATTTAAAGAAGCTTATGAAGCAAGATTTGAATCTGTACCAAGTGCTTTCTCGGCTTTATCTTATGATGCAGGTAAAATACTTGTAGCTGCAATAGAAAAAGCAGGATCTACAGATGGAGAAAAAATCAAAGAAGCTCTAAAAGCTACAGATATAACTGCCGTATCAGGTAAGGTAAAATATGACGCAGACAGGAATCCTATCAAGGGAGCAGTAATACTAAAAACTGAAGCTGGTAAACAAAAATTCTTTAAGAAAATAAACATCGACTAATATTTAAATTTATAACATAAGAATAAAAAAAAGGCGGCCTTTCTGGTTTTCATATTAATAGAAAGGTCGCCCAAATAATTATTTTTAAACAGGTCAAATCAATTAATAAAAGATAAGAATTATTTATGTACTGGATTTGTGTAATTTTATGTATGAAAATTAAATTCTGAATAAAATCTTTGAGAAAATAAATTAAATTATAGTGGGATTACATAATTCAAGTAAAAAAAAAATTAAAATAATCTAAGAATGAGGTGAAATTATGGAAATAATACAACAGCTTCTAAATGGTTTGGCTTTGGGTAGTGTTTATGCTCTTATAGCCATAGGGTACACGATGGTTTACGGGATAATAAAACTAATCAATTTTGCTCACGGGGATATATATATGGCTGGGGCTTATTTTGGTTATGTGGCTGTGGCAAGACTTAATCTAGGGTTTATACCGGCTCTTATACTGGCAATGACTCTGAGTGCGCTGCTTGGGATTATAATAGAAAAAGTTGCTTATAAACGGCTTAGGAATTCTCCTAGAATAACACTTCTTATAACGGCAATAGGTATGTCCTTACTTCTAGAAAATGGTTTCAGGTTAATATTTGGACCAAATCCAAAGCCATTTCCAGAACTTCTGAAAACAAAAATATTTCATTTGGGATCTCTTCGTATAAATAATATACAGCTTATAATATTTGCAGTGTCCATAGTGCTAGTTATTATCCTTGAATACATTGTATTTAAGACAAAAACTGGTAAGGCCATGAGGGCTTCTTCCTATGATATAGAGGCAGCAAAACTAATGGGGATAAACGTAGACAAAATAATATCACTGACTTTTGCAATAGGATCGGCTCTTGCAGGTGCAGGAGGGATACTAGTGGGAATAGCCTATCCGAGAATAGAACCTTACATGGGTATAATGCCTGGACTAAAGGCTTTCGTAGCAGCAGTTTTAGGTGGTATAGGGGTATTGCCAGGTGCGATGCTCGGAGGTCTAGTAATGGGTGTGGCCGAGACATTTACAAAGGCATTTATTTCTACAAAGCTTTCTGATGCCATTATTTTCAGTATACTGATAGTGGTACTTATTGTAAAGCCAGACGGGCTTTTAGGAAAGCAAATCAAAGAGAAGGTGTAGGTGGACTATGAAAAAATTAAAAAATTTAAAATTGATTTTGGGTATAGTGGTTATGGTGATATACAGTATTTTCTTCTTACTTATTCAAACAGGAGCTTTAAACCCTTATTATGGTCAGATTCTTATTGTATTGGGAATAAATATAATACTAGCAGTAAGCTTGAACCTCGTAATAGGATTTACCGGGCAGCTGGCTCTAGGACACGCAGGGTTTATGTCTATAGGGGGATATACAGCGGCGATAATGAGTCTGAATTATAATCTTCCATTTTTTATATCACTTGTTATAGGGGGACTAGTTTCTGCAGTTATCGGGTTCTTAATAGGGATGCCTATACTGAGACTAAAAGGGGACTACCTTGCTATCACAACTCTGGGTTTTGGAGAGATAATAAGAGTAGCAGTGGTAAATATGGACTTTTTGGGAGGGCCTAGAGGTCTTGCTGGTATTCCAAAGAAGACAAATTTTACATGGGTTTATTTTATAACTTTATTTACTGTAATAATTATTTACAACATAATAAGATCACCTTACGGAAGAGCTATGCTTTCTATAAGAGAAGATGAGATAGCATCTGAATCTATGGGTATAAATACTACGAAATTTAAAATGATGGCCTTTGTAATAGCTTCTTTTTTTGCCGGGATAGCCGGAGGATTATATGCTCATCAGTTTATGTTTTTAGATCCAAAATCTTTTGATTTTCTAAAGTCCTTTGAAATACTGACATTTGTTGTTTTCGGTGGAATGGGAAGTCTTTCAGGAAGCTTGATGGCTACAACAGTTCTTACGTATCTTCCTGAAGTTTTAAGAACATTTGCTGAATATAGAATGATAATTTATGCAGCATCCCTTGTAATGTTGATGCTCTTTAGACCTCAGGGTATAATGGGAAATAAAGAGATAAACCTTGCTCACATAAAAGAATTTATTTTATGTAAATTATTAAGGAAATGTAAAAAAAAAGGGGGGGCTTTTAATGTCACTATTGAAGGCTAATAATCTGACAATGCAGTTTGGTGGTATAACCGCTGTATCGGATTTTTCTATAGAGGTTGGAGAAAATGAACTTATGGGTCTCATCGGACCAAATGGTGCGGGAAAGACAACAGTTTTTAATATGCTGACAGGAGTTTATAAACCGACTAAAGGTGATATAAACTTTGCAGGCGAGGATATCACCGGGCTTAAACCTTATGATATAACCAGAAAAAAAGCAGCAAGAACATTTCAGAATGTAAGGCTTTTTAAGGATTTATCGGTTATAGATAATGTAAAAATATCTCTGACATATCAGATAAAACTGGGTCTTTTTGAAAGTATATTAAGGACTCCTAATTATTATAAGGTAGAAAAAGAGATACATGAAAAAGCTATGAAAATCCTTGAGATTTTTAAGCTTGAAAATAAATCAGAAGAATATGCTAAAAACCTTCCCTACGGAGAACAACGTAGGCTAGAAATAGCAAGGGCACTGGCAGCATCTCCAAAACTACTTTTACTAGATGAGCCTGCGGCTGGAATGAACCCACAAGAAACCCAAGAGCTCATGGAACTGATTACTTGGATAAAAGAAGAGTTTAAAATAGCTATTTTACTTATAGAACACGATATGAAACTCGTAATGGGAATATGTGAAAAAATACTTGTACTGGACTACGGTAAAATTCTCACTGTGGGAACTCCTGACGAGGTAAAAAATAACCCAGAGGTTATAAAAGCATATTTGGGTGAGGAGGGTTAAAATGTTAGAGATAAAAAACTTGAACCTTCACTATGGGATGATACATGCCCTTAGAGATATAAATGTAAAGGTTAATAAGGGAGAAATTGTAACGCTGATAGGAGCTAATGGTGCTGGTAAAAGCTCCACTCTTAGAGCCTTATCCGGTCTTGAAAAAGCAAGTTCTGGTGAGATATTGTTTGAGGGAAAGGATATTGCAAAAAATCCTGCAAATGAAATTGTGGCCATGGGGATGTCTCATGTACCAGAGGGAAGAAGGGTTTTCGCTAACCTTACTGTTTATGAAAATCTGGAGTTGGGAGCTTATCTCAGAAAAGATAAAGATATAAAAAAAGATATTCAACTGATATTAGATAAATTTCCACGTCTTAGAGAGAGACTTTATCAAAGGGCCGGAACACTAAGTGGGGGAGAACAGCAGATGCTCGCCATGGGAAGAGCACTTATGATAAAACCTAAGCTTCTTCTACTAGACGAACCATCAATGGGACTTGCCCCTATAATAGTAAAAAACATATTTGATATAATACTAGAGATAAATAAAAACGGGACAACAGTCCTCTTGGTAGAACAAAATGCCCATGCAGCTCTTAAAATAGCTCATAAAGCCTATGTACTAGAAACAGGATCAATAGTCTACGAGGGAGATGCAAAATCTCTTCTTGAAGACGATACAATAAGAAGTGCATATCTTGGAGAATAAAACAGTAAATCTATGTTTTTTAAAGAGTTAAATACAATTTATTCTTATTAATACTAAATAAGTGAGTCTTATAAAGAACAAGAAGGATATCTATATATCTCTCTAGATTCTGACTATAGGGCTCTTTTATATTTAATGAATATCTGATAAGTGACGGCAGAATACCTATTTCCTAAAAAAAAGCTTTAATTTTAAAGGGGTATGTATTATAATGTGTAAGAAAACTAGTAGTAATTCAGGAGGAAAAAATGGTAGGATTTCTAACAGCTTTGCTCTTTATCTTTGCTCTATCCCTCATTATTTTGGTGCTGATACAGCCTGACAGAAGTCGTGGTATGTCAGGAAATATGGGTATGGGGGCATCAAATACTGTATTTGGTGTGTCTCAAGACGGAGGACCACTTGCAAAGATGACAGAGGTTGTTGCAGCTTTGTTTATTGTAACGGCACTTTTATTATACCTTTTAAAATAAGGTAGAGGGCGTGTTGGTAGCTCAACATGCCTTTTTATTTGCCACTTTTTCCCTGATTCAAGGATTTATCTGTTAACTTATACAATTAATTTTGATATAATAGGGGAAATTTGTTATGAAAAGTTTATTTCACGGAAATTATGATAATATAAGGCCTCTGGCATATCAGATGAGGCCAAAAACACTCTTAGATTATGTGGGACAAGAGGAAATTATAGGGGAAAAAAGTGTCCTCAGAAAACTGATCACCAAGGGTAAAATGATAAACTCCATATTCTTTGGACCACCTGGCACAGGGAAAACCTCTTTGGCTGAGATAATTGCAGAGGAGCTCAGTTATTCATTTGAAAAGATGAATGCCACAACTGCAAATCTAAGCGACTTCAGAGAAGTGGTGGAAAGGGCCAAAAAAAGAGTGGAGCTTGAAAACAGGAGAACTTTACTGTTTCTTGATGAGATTCACAGGTTTAATAAACTCCAGCAGGATTCCCTGCTTCCTTATACAGAGGAAGGACTCATAGTCTTGGTAGGAGCCACCACAGAAAATCCCTACTATACTCTTAATAATGCACTTCTTTCAAGATGTATGGTTTTTGAGTTTAAAAAGCTCGAAGAAAGGCATATAAGGGAACTTGTGAAAAAGGGCTGCAAACGCCTTGATATTCTAGAAAAACTGTCTTCTGAGATGGAGGATATCATATTAGAACTTTCCAGAGGGGATGCTAGAGTCGCTTTAAACTATGTGGAGCTTTTTGCAAATACCGCAGAAGACTTAAACGAGAATGAATTAAAAGAATTATTTAAGAAAAGAAACGATGCTTATCATAAAAAAGAAGATAAATATAATATAGTATCTGCATTTATAAAGAGTATAAGAGGAAGTGACCCAGATGCAGCAGTATACTGGATGGCCAGGATGCTCTCTGGAGGGGAAGACCCAAGATATATAGCAAGAAGGCTCATGATACTTGCCAGTGAGGATATAGGTATGGCAAACCCAGAAGCAATGCTAATAGCACATGCAGCAATGGATGCCTCTGAGAAGATAGGAATGCCTGAAGTAAGAATCATCTTGTCACAAGCAGCCATCTACCTAGCTATATCTTCTAAAAGCAACTCTAGCTACGAGGCTGTAAATTCAGCCCTTGATGATATATCAAAGGGGAAAATAGAAGATGTTCCAAAACATCTGAAGAATCAGTATGGTGAGTTGTACAAATATCCCCATAGTCATCCAGGGAACTTTGTGCAACAAGTATATAAAAAAGACAGAAAAAAATATTATAATCCCGGAGACAATAAAAATGAGAGACTTATATCACAGAAACTTTTAAAGTTGTGGGATGAAAAATAAATTTACTATGAGGTGAATCTATGAAATTACTGAAAGCAGTAAGAGGGACAAAAGATATTTTCGGGGAAGATGCCTTGAAATATAATCATATAGTCAACACAGCAAAAGAAGTATTTGAAGCTTATGGCTATTCTATGATAAAAATACCTATTTTTGAGGAGACAAACCTTTTTAAAAGAGGTATAGGAGAGGGAACAGATGTTGTGGAAAAGGAGATGTATACCTTTACTGACAGAGGTGACAGAAGTATAACCCTAAGACCTGAAGGAACAGCTTCTGTTGTAAGATCTTACTTAGAGCACAAGATATACGGTAAGGAAGAATTTACGAGATATTATTATACAGGATCTATGTTTAGATATGAGAGACCTCAGGCCGGAAGGCAGAGAGAGTTTAATCAGCTTGGTATAGAGGCTTTAGGAGAGGGATCTCCGATCTTAGATGCTGAAGTAATAGCTATGAGCTATACTCTTCTAGAAAAGCTAGGGATTACAGATTTAGAGGTGAATATTAACTCAGTAGGTGGGAATGAATCTAGATCAAAGTATAGAGACACCCTTATAAACTTTCTAACTCCGTCAAAAGATGAACTTTGTGAAGACTGCAGGGCTAGATACGAAAGAAATCCTCTGAGAGTTTTAGATTGTAAAAATCCAAAATGTAAAGAGATAACTGAAGAGGCTCCTAGCATTATAGATTCGCTTAACCAAGAAGAAAGAGAACACTATGAGTCGGTAAAAAAATACCTTGATATTTTCGGAATCAAATACAGAGAAAATTCGAGACTCGTAAGAGGCCTAGATTATTATTCTAGTACAGTGTATGAGGTAATCACAAATAAACTGGGGTCACAAGGGACTGTTTTAGGTGGGGGAAGATATGACAACCTCTTGAAACAATTAGGAAATAAAGAGATTCCCGCAGTTGGATTTGCAGCGGGAATCGAAAGACTGATGATGCTTCTTGAAGATTACCCGAAAAATAATCCAGAGGTGTTTATAGCGTGGCTTGGAAAAGATGAAGCAACCTACGCTTTCGGAATAGCCAAGGCTCTACGGGACGCAGGGATAAAAACTTGTATCGAGTTTTCAAGCAGGTCTCTAAAGGCTTCTATGAAAAAAGCCGATAAACTTGGAGTAGGGCATGCAATTATCATAGGTGATGAAGAGATGGCCAATAAAAAGATGGTTCTTAAGAACTTTCAAGAGAGAACACAGGAAACCCTGAGTATAGAGGATGTTATTAAAAGATTGAAAAAATAGATCGAAATAAAACTAGCAGAGGTGATTTTTAATAATGATATATAGAACGCATAACTTAGGTGAACTGAGAAAAGAGGATATTACTAAAAAAGTTACTCTTTCAGGATGGGTTGCCACAAAAAGAGATCTTGGAGGACTTACATTTATTGACCTTAGGGACAGAGAGGGAGTTACCCAGATAATATTTAACCCTGAAGAAAATGCTGATCTGGCTGAAAAATCTCAGAAAATCAGGACAGAGGCTGTAATCAAAATAACAGGTGAAGTGAGAGAGAGATACAGTAAAAATCCTAATATGCCTACTGGAGATATAGAGGTTTTTGTAGAAGAGTTAGAAATTTTGAATAATTGTGATGTTCTTCCTTTTCAGATATCCGGTGAAGAAAACTTAAGTGAGAATATGAGACTTAAATACAGATATTTGGATTTAAGAAAACCTAAAATGACAAGAAATTTAAAAATGAGACATAAAATGCTTATGGCAATAAGAAACTACATGGACGAAAAAGGGTTTTTGGATGTAGACACCCCTATACTTACAAAGTCAACTCCTGAAGGAGCAAGGGATTTTCTTGTGCCTAGCAGAACCAACGAGGGGGATTTTTATGCCCTTCCTCAATCACCGCAATTATTCAAGCAACTTCTAATGATATCTGGAGTAGAGAGATATTATCAGATTGCAAAGTGTTTCAGAGATGAAGATTTAAGAGCAGACAGACAGCCTGAATTTACTCAGCTTGATATAGAGATGTCTTTTGTAGAGATGGAAGATGTAATAAATGAGATAGAGGGACTAGCAAAGAGGGTATTCCAAAGTGTTACGGAAGAAGCTGCAGATTATGAATTTCAGAGAATGGAATACGCCGAGGCAATGGAGAGATTTGGTTCTGACAAACCTGACATCAGATTTGGAGTGGAGCTCAAAGAACTTACAGATATAATGAAAAACTGTGGTTTTAAAGCATTTTCAGGAGTTGCCAATTCTGGAGGACTTGTAAAGGCAGTAGTTGCCCCAGGTTCTGCAGAGAATTTTTCAAGAAAAGTCTTAGGTGAATATGAGGATTATGTAAAGACTTATTTTGGTGCTAAAGGACTGGCGTGGATAAAAGTAACTGAAGAGGGAGTTAACTCCCCTATAGCAAAGTTCTTCTCTGAAGAGGAAATAGCTACTATCCTAGCAAGAACAGGAGCAGTTGCAGGGGATGTAATAATGATTCTTGCTGACAGGGCAAAAGTGGTTTATGACGGACTAGGAGCCCTCAGATTAAAGCTTGGAAAAGATCTAGATCTTATAAATAACGATGAGTATAAATTCCTTTGGATAGTTGATTTTCCTATGTTTGAGTGGAGTGAAGAGGAAGAGAGATATAAGGCTCAGCACCACCCTTTCACATCTATAAAGGCAGAGGATATGGATGCATTTATGACTGGAGAGATGGACAAGGTAAGAACTAACTCTTACGACCTTGTGCTAAATGGTGCTGAAATCGGAGGAGGTTCAATCAGAATACACAATCCTGAAGTTCAGGCTAAGGTATTTGAAAGACTAGGACTTTCAGAAGAAGAAGCTCGTGAGAAATTTGGATTCTTTATAGATGCCTTTAAATATGGTGCTCCTCCTCATGGGGGACTAGCCTTCGGAATCGACAGATGGCTTATGGTGATGCTAAAAGAAAGTTCTATAAGAGACGTGATTCCTTTCCCTAAGACAAACAAGGGACAGTGTTTAATGACTGAGGCGCCTTCTAAAGTAGAAGATGGGCAGCTCGAGGAACTTTACCTTAAAAGTACTTATATTCCCGTTAAGTAACAGTTTACAAGTACCGATATTATTGAGATGAATAAAGATTTAACACTTGCAAAATAAATAATAGAATGATATAATTTAGTCAAGAAGAAGGGATACTGGCCTATTTGCTATCTTTCCTTGATGTTTTGGGCCTAAGGTCGTCAAGGGAGTTGGCGCTGTTCGCGGCACAACAGAAAAGTCACGAGGGTACAACGAACCCCTACGGACCCTGTATGTCAGCGTATATCTGACTACCACCTATAAGATATGGCGACCAAAACTATACAGGAGGCGGTAGGCTGGTTACTTTCTTTATGGACTTTAACTATTTAAGGTCCTTTTTTATTTTTTGGAATTATAGCTGCATAAAAGTTGAGGAGGAAATATGATTTTAATCGAGAAGGAGCTAGGGGCCATATTTGAAGAGACCATAAAAAATATTTATGGTGAACAAGAGATAAAACCCATAGATATAGAGGCTGCATCTAACGAGAAGTTTGGAGATTTCCAGACAAACTTTGCCATGGTAAATGCCAAGGTTCTCAGAAGTAATCCTAGAGCCATAGCAGAAAATGTAGTAAACAACCTTGTGGATAATAATGTAATCGAAAAAATAGAGGTTGCAGGTCCAGGGTTCATAAATATATTTTTAAAAGAAGAGTATCTCGGAGACAGAGTGAGAAAAATATCCACTGAAAAATATGATCTGTCATTTTTGGATACCCACGGAGACGTAATAATCGATTACTCTTCTCCTAATATAGCCAAAAGAATGCATATAGGACACCTAAGATCTACTATTATAGGAGACTCTATAAAGAGAATATATAGATATTTGGGATATAAGGTGGTGGCAGACAACCATATAGGGGACTGGGGAACACAATTTGGAAAACTGATAATAGGATACAGAAACTGGCTTGACAGAGAAGCTTATAAAGCTAATCCTATAGAGGAATTAGAAAGAGTATATGTTGAATTTTCCAAAAATTCAGAAGAAAATACAGAACTTGAAGACCAGGCCAGAGAAGAGCTTAGAAAACTCCATGAGGGAGATGAGGAAAACTACTCATTGTGGCAGGAATTCATCAAGGTTTCCTTAGATGAGTATAATAAAGTATACGGCAGATTAGGTGTAGACTTTGATACCTATTATGGTGAGTCTTTTTATCATGATATGATGCCAGCTGTAGTAGAGGAACTTCTAGATAAAAATATAGCCAAGGAAGATGACGGGGCGAATGTTGTATTTTTTGAAGAAAAGGACAAACTTCATCCTTGTATAGTCCAAAAGAAAGACGGAGCATTTCTTTATGCAACTTCTGATATCGCAACTGTAAAATTCAGAAAAGAAAATTATGATGTAAATCAGATTATATATGTAACTGATGAGAGACAGCAGGATCACTTCAGACAGTTTTTCAAGATAACGGATATGCTAGGGTGGGAAGTGAAAAAAAATCATGTTTGGTTTGGAATAATGAGATTCGCTGAAGGAATATTCTCTTCTAGAAAAGGTAATGTAATAAGATTAGAGCACCTTCTAGACGAGGGGAAGAAGAAAGCTTTAGAAGTGGTAGAGGAAAAGAATCCTACTCTTTCGGCAGAGGAGAAGGCGAATATATCTGAAGTAGTAGGTATAGGGGCTATAAAGTATGCAGATCTATCTCAAAACAGGCAGAGTCCGGTTATATTTGAATGGGATAAAATTTTAAGTTTTGAAGGAAACACGGCTCCTTATCTTCAGTATTCTTATGCAAGAATACAGTCTATCTTGAGAAAAGGTGCAGAAAACAGCAAGGTGTTAAAGGAAGATTCAAAAATAATTTTGGAAGAATCAGCAGAAAGATCTCTAGTTCTTTATATGAGTCTTTTCCCTAAGATGGTTATGAAGGCTGCAGAATCATTTAGACCCAACTTAGTTACTGATTACCTTTTTGAACTTTCAAGAAGATTTAACACATTTTATAATTCATGCCCAATATTAAATCAAGAAGATGAAATCTTATATTCAAGACTTCTTATCGCAGATAGAACAGCAAAAGTTCTAAAAGAGGGGTTAGACCTCCTAGGAATAGGAACTGTAGACAGAATGTAATTGAAAAAGAGGGATAGTTTTATATCCCTCTTTTTGTGTATTTTTTTAGGATATGGGTAAATTTAAAACTTTAACTGATAATTTATTTGAAGTAGACTTGTCTATCTGCTAAAATCTAAGTAGTATAAAGGGGTGTGAGATAATGAAAAATATTCAGCTGATAATAATAAGCGGACTAAGTGGAGCAGGTAAAACTTCTGCCATTAATTCCTTTGAAGATATGGGATATTTTACAATAGACAATATCCCGTGTACCATGGGGAATGTACTTTTGAAAGCCATAAAAAACGGAGACATGGACAAAAAGAAACTCTGTATGGGTATAGATGCAAGATCCTTTGAAAAAGTAGAGGAATTTAGTTCTTTGCTAGATGAATTAGAGGCTTCTGGCATCGACTACAGGCTGATATTTTTGGAATCAAAGGTAGAGGTTATATTAAACAGATATAATCTAACCAGAAGAAAACATCCTATAGAAGCTAAAACAATTTTAGATAGTATAATCGAAGAAAGAAGCATAATGGGTGACATAAGAAAAAGGGCCTCTGTGATACTAGATACAAGCTCATTGAAACCAAAGGATATAGGTCTGAAATTAAAAAAACTTCTTTTTGACAGACAGGATGAGGAGATAACAGTACATTTCCAGTCCTTTGGATTTAAGTATGGAACTCCTATAGATCTTGATCTCATGTTTGACGTGAGATTCCTAAAAAATCCCTATTACTTAGAGGAATTGAGAGATAAAACCGGTAACGATAAAGAGGTTTCAGAATATGTAATGGGATTTCAGGAATCACAGGAATTTTTTAAAAAACTCGTGGACATGCTGGAATTTCTCATACCTAAATTTATAACTGAAGGTAAGAGTCATCTCTCTGTGGGAGTGGGATGCAGCGGAGGAAGACACAGATCGGTTACCTATATTAACCTTTTAAAAGATTATTTTTCCGGGAGAAGTGATATCCGAGTGGTAACAAGTCACCGAGAGGAAGAGAGGGGGCACTGGCTCTGACATATGGATATAAAGAAAATAGATATTCCTGAAAATCCAGGTGTATACCTTATGAAAAAAGGCGATAAAGTAATATATGTGGGAAAAGCCAAGAATCTGAAAAAAAGGGTATCATCATATTTCAACAGGGAACATATAGATGAAAAGACAAGGGAACTTGTCAAAAATATCGAAAGCCTGGATTTTATAATATGTAATAGTGAGCTAGATGCATTGGTTCTTGAAAATAATCTGATAAAAAGATATTCTCCCAAATATAACATAAGCCTTAAGGACGAGAAAACTTATCCATATATTAAATTTACAAAGGAAGATTATCCGAAAATAACAATTATAAGGACTACAAAGTCTTTAGACACAGAAAGTGGTTATTATTTTGGTCCTTATCCTTATGGATGTAGAAATCTAAAAAAAACATTAATAAAAATTTTTAAAATAAGGGACTGTAAAAGGGATATGTCAAAAAAATATGACAGACCCTGTTTAAAATACTTTATGAACCTCTGTACGGGACCTTGTGTGTATAAAGATGTAATGCATGAGTATAGAGAAAATGTAGAAAATGCAAAGAAACTCCTAAAAGGAAGAGGCAAAGAGGTGATAGCACACCAGAAGGCAAAGATGGAGAAGGCTTCTGAGGAGCTAAGATTTGAAGAGGCGATTCTTTACAGAAATCAGCTAAAAGAACTTGAAAATGCAGAAAAAAGTCAGGTGGCAGAATACGACAAAGCAGTAGATGAGGATTTATTTGTATTTTCCATAGAGGGAGAAAGACTTTTTCTTTGTGTTTTAAATATGAGAGACGGGAAGATACTTGAAAAAAAATCTTCAGGGACAGACCTTAAGGGCAAGGTCTTTGATAATCTTTTTCAAGAAGTTGTGACTGATTATTATTCCAAGCATTCAATCCCAAAGAATATAGTGTTTCAGAAAGAAAATGAGGAAAACAGTGAAATAGTAGGAAAATGGCTGACATTGAAATCCGGTAAAAAAATTGACCTTTATTTCCCTAAGGTGAAAAGCCGTAGAATGGACTTGTTGGATATGGCCCTCTTAAACTTGAACAGGGATATAGAAAGTTATTTTACAAGAAAAAATGTTCTTGAGGAAGGTCTTATGAGTCTGTATTCAATATTAGAACTCAAAAAAATTCCAAGAAGGATAGAGTGTTTTGATATATCCAATATTCAAGGTAAGGACGCTGTAGCTTCTATGTCTGTGGCTATAGAGGGGAAACTATCAAAGAAAGAATACAGGAAATTTAAGATCAAGAGCAAAGATACTCCAGATGATTTTCAGATGATGAGAGAGGTGGCAGAGAGGCGCTACTCAAAGCTCAAAGAACATGAACTTCCGGATTTGATACTTATTGACGGTGGTCTAGGGCAATTGGGGTCAGTTGGAAATATACTTAAAAAATTGAAAAAGTCTGAATTTTTAGATATAATAAGTATTGCTAAAAGAGAAGAAGAAATTTTTAAATTGGGTGAAACTACTCCTTATATATTTCCTAAAAGTGAAGAGTCTCTTAAAATACTTCAAAGGCTGAGAGATGAAGCACATCGGTTTGGAGTGAGCTATCACAGGAAACTTAGGAGTAAAAGGGTATTGGCTAGTGAATTAGACAGTATAGAGGGTATTGGACCAAAAAGAAAAGAGGCTCTTTTGAAAAAATTTGGATCAGTTTCAGGTATAAAAAAAGCTGGTGAGGATGAGCTTTGCACTGTTCTTTCAGAAGCACTGGCAAAACGTGTAATCAGGGGGTTAAACGACGATGGGAAAAAAAAGGATACTGGTAATAGATGATGAGGAAAGTATAAGATTTCTATTAAGGGAAGTTATAGAGGATCTCGGTTATCATTGTCTTGAGGCAGAGAGTGCTATAATTGGTATTGAGGTAGTAGTGTCTGAAAATCCCGACCTTATTATACTGGATATACAGATGCCGCAAATGAATGGTCTAGAAGCTATTCAAAAGATCAGAAAAATAAATAAAAAAGTTCCAATTTTTATGCTCAGTGCATTTAGTCATATGGAAAATGTCATTGAAAATATGGGGGTAGATGTACAGGAGTTTATTCCAAAACCTTTTGATATAGACTATCTCAGTAAGAGAATAACAGAGGAAATGGGGTAAGGGGGCAAAATGAGAAAAATTATTAAAGTTGCTATTTTGGTTACTGTTTTTTTATTGACAGCAGGATGTAATCACGTTGTGCTAAGACAGGATCTTTATGAAAAAGTTGCCTTTAAAAGTGAAAAAATACAACCTGGAAAAAATATAATAAAGGTTTATTCACTTGAATTTCCAGAAAATTATTTTGAAAAACTAAAATATATGGAAGACTTTGAACTTATATCAAAGCAGCTTTTATTAGAAGATAAAAGTCTAAACCTTTTGGTTTCTCGTAGTATGTATGACACAATAGATAGTCTGAAAAAAGGTGATGTTCTTCCTGAAGAGAAGATCTATTTGAAAACAGCCTCAGATTTGACCGATGCTGAGTTGGCAGAAATAGATAAGAAGATAGATGTTTATGTAACAGACAGAGGAGGCAGTGTCCAGAGACATCTCAACAAACAGGTGTACTTTTGGATGGTGCTCAATGGTAACAAAAGTGAATTTGTAGGAGAAAACCTCTATACTGAGCTTGATAAGCAAAAACTTGTAGAAAAGGTCAGAACAAGCAGAAAAGAGTTTTCCAGAGTTTTAAATAATGTTAAATTGAATTTGATAATAAAAGAGAAGAACTTATATGCAACTAAAAATTCTGTGTTAGATACTTCTGAAGGGATATTAACGGAAGAAAAATCCATGTATCTAAAGGGTATGAAAGATAGTGATTTTAATAAGATTCTTGGAAAAGAAGTAAAGTTTAATTCTCCTCTTTTGATTTTAGACTCTGAAAAATTTAAAGGTTATACAGTGGTAGATGGAAATTACATATTTTTCTACGGAGGATCAGATGTGAAAAGCTCTTATCACAGATATGATTTTGAAGTTGAAATATCAGAGATCGTATTAAAAGATCTTCTTAAGGTGGAGAGTGGAATATTGTTAGATGAATTATTTGAGAGAACAAAACCTGAAATAAACGGGATAGAAGAAAAAGCAGCTCAACCTGATAAAAAGAGTGTGAACTGGGGGATAAATTAATGATTTATGCAGGTCTGATATTTGTTTTGTTTTTGACGTTTTTAAAGATCCTAAAAAGCCAGGAAAAGGCCTATAGGGGAGAGATAAGTACTATCCTGAGGAAACTCAGGGAAAAAGAGGAATACAACGGGATAATAGACAGTGTACATGAGGAATATGACCAGACTTTGCAGACAATACTAAAACAGGGAAAAGAGCTGGAAAACTCTCTAGAAGAGCTAAAAGAGTACAGGGTAGAATTAGATATTACTTATAACAGCTTGATAAAAAAATCCACCCAGCTTGAATATAGTAATGAAATATTGGAGAGAAGGGTGGCAAATCTCTCAAACCTCAATGCTGTTGCTAGAACGGTACTTTCCATAATTAAACTTGAAAAAATAATCGATATAATATTAGATGCTTATTTTGTTCTAACTGGGGCCAAAAAAATATCCCTGTATTTATGGGAAGATGGGATGTTGGTAAATAAAAAAACCAAGGGAAATATTATTTTTAAGGGAACTCTCAGTTATCCAATTGAAACCTTAGAAGGTTTTAGCAGAAATGATTTCAGGAGAGTTTACGAAGAACTTTCCCGTGGGTTTAAAGTAGAGGAAAATGAAGCTGTAATAATATCTGATCTCAATGTGAAAGGTAAAGAACTTGGAGTCATCTATATTGTAGAAGACAGGGAACGACTTATAGACAGTGACCAGGAAACAATATCAGCTTTAGCGATCCAGGTAGCGAATGCTATAAATAATGCTAAGATGTATGAAGAACTTCTTATTAAAGAAAGAATTTCTAAAGAGCTCGAGGTGGCATCTAGAATCCAGAAGAAAATACTTCCTGTGGAGATGAAGAAAGTCTGCGGATTAGAGATTGCAAATTATTTTGAACCTGCAAAAGAAGTTGGAGGGGATTATTATGATTATTGTCAGAGAGAAGAGGACAGAGTATCTATAACAATAGCAGACGTAAGTGGAAAAGGTGTCCCGGCGGCATTTTTGATGGCTCTTATAAGATCAGTTCTTAAGACCCTGAATTACAAGAATATCCAGCCTTCTGAGATGCTGACTACTCTAAATGAGATAATATACCCGGATATAACTGAAGATATGTTTGTAACACTATTTCACAGTAAGTATATTGCCAGTGAACGAACTCTCTATTATTCTAATGCAGGACATAATCCTCTTATAATTTATAAGGCGGATCTTGGAGAAGTAGTCGAATATAATGTAAAGGGAGTAGCAATAGGGTTTATTCCAGAATACCAGTATAAACTTGGGAAAGTAGAACTTTCTAAGGGAGATATTCTCCTTTATTATACTGATGGTATTACTGAAGCTGAAAATAGTAATAGAGATATGTTTGGAATAGATAGGTTGAAAGAGGTTATTTATGACAACAGAGGAAAAAGTGCAGAAGATGTCAAGAAAGCTATTTTAGATTCAATAAATAATTTCAGAGGAGATCATGAACAGGTGGACGATCTGACCTTTGTGGTAATAAGAAATAATGAGTAGGATTTATCCTGCTCTTTTTTTTATATTGGGTATTTAAGGGTGGTAAAGTTCTATATTCGAACTATAGGATATATAAAAGATATATAATATCCAATGTAATAGGACAAATGGCATATTTTTTTTTGAGAATATTCGATACCATAATATGTTAGATATTATGGCTTTTGTAGAGGAAATAACAGGTTTTATTTGGAGGGAAAATGGAGATAAACTGGATTGAATGGTTTGGGTATATATCATCCTTTGTGGTATTGATATCCCTTACAATGAGTTCTATTATAAAACTGAGGTGGATAAATCTTATAGGGGCGATTATGTTTTCAATTTTTGGATTTATGATTAATTCTTACCCGACGGGAACTTTAAACCTGGGGATAGCCTTTATAGATTTATATTATCTGTATAAGATTTATATGCGGAAAGAAGAGTTTTCTATGGTGAAAGCCAACTTTGACTCTGATTATTTTAAGTATTTTATAAATTTTAACAGAAAAGAGATAGATGAGCAGTATAATACATTATCTGAAACTTCTGATTACAAGGCATACTATTATCTTAGAAACAATAATATATCAGGGGTAATGATAGGAAGAGCTCTAGACAATGATACTTTTTTTATTGAGTTAGATTATGTCACTAAGGAGTTCAGAGACTTTAAAATAGGTAAATATTTCCTTGGGGAAAATAGGATAAAATTGCTTTTAAAGGGGTACAGTATTTTAAAGGCGAGGGCAAATTCAAAGCATCATGCCCAGTATCTTGAAAAAATAGGATTTAAAAAAGTCGGTGACGACACTAATGAGTATATTAAGACTATTTAAAAGACAATAAATTTAAACTTTGACTGATGGAGGGTTATTATGTACGATAAAGTAATGGAGACAGTTACGTATCTCAATGAAAAAGTGGCTTATAGGCCTAAAGTAGCTATTATTCTTGGTTCTGGACTTGGAGATTTGGTAGATTACATAGAGGAGAAGGTAGAAATATCCTATGAGGAAATACCTAATTTTCCAGTTTCCACTGTTGCAGGCCATGCAGGACAGCTTGTTTTTGGTAAGATAGGCGGTGTAGAAGTTCTGGCAATGAAGGGTAGATTTCATTACTATGAGGGCTATGATATGAAACAGGTGACTTACCCTGTATATGTGATGAAGCAGTTTGGTATAGAAAATATCATAGTAAGCAACGCAGCAGGTGGAGCTAACAGTACTTTTAAACCTGGAACACTGATGCTTATAACTGATCACATTAATGCCTTTGGGACAAATCCTCTTATAGGAAAAAATGACGAGAGATTCGGACCTAGATTCCCTGATATGAGTGAAACTTATACTAAAAAACTTCAGGAACTGGCTAAGACAACTGCTAAAGAAATGGGAATAGACTATAGAGAAGGAGTTTATCTAGGAACAACAGGTCCGACTTATGAGACAGCTGCAGAGGTAAGAGCTTTTATAAGTATGGGGGCAGATGCCATTGGAATGTCTACTGTTCCTGAGGTAATAATCGCAAACTATACCGGTATGAATATTTTGGGAATATCTTGCATTACAAATATGGCAACAGGTATAGCAAAAGAAGCCCATTCCCATGAGGCAGTGGTGGAAATAGCTAAAAGAACCGGAAATGAATTCTGCAGATGGGTTGCAGAGACTGTAAAAAAAATCTAGCTTTAGATATAAATTTGTTTAAATGAATATTTCTATTTCTGTTTCATTATTTTTAAAGGCAGGGATATAAAAAATCTTAATTTTTAGGAGGATTTCAGGTGAGTGAGTATATCTTAGAGATGAAAGATATTAGGAAAACCTTTCTCGACGGAAAAGTTGTTGCCAATGATAATATTACATTGAAGATTAAAAAAGGTGAAAAGCATGCCATAGTAGGAGAAAACGGAGCTGGAAAATCCACACTTATGAAAATACTTAACGGACTCTATCAGCCGACTTCAGGGGAAATATATTACCATGGGAAAAAAGTCGAGATAGATGGTCCGGGAGAAGCTTCTAAACTGGGTATAGGGATGGTGTATCAGCATTTTATGCTTATTCCGACACTGACAGTTGCAGAAAATATGATATTGGGAGTAGAACCTAAAAAAGGTATGATGCTCGACTTGAAAACTGCCAGAGAAGAGGTCAGAAGGGTATCTGAAAAATACGGATTGGAAATTGATCCTGATGCCCTTGTATCTGATATATCGGTGGGAATTCAGCAAAGGGTAGAAATACTTAAAATACTCTTTAAGGGTGCCAATCTTCTTGTTTTTGACGAACCTACAGCAGTTCTTACTCCGCAAGAGGTAAAGGAGCTTTATAAGATAATGGACAACCTTATAGAGGAGGGAAAGACCATAATATTTATATCCCATAAGCTACAGGAAGTTTTGGACATATCTGACAATATAACCGTAATAAGAAGAGGTAAGGATGTTTCAAATTTTCCTACTTCTGAAGCCACCAAGGAAAAAATTGCAAATGCAATGGTCGGAAGAGCGGTATTATTTACAACTGAGAAGCCAGAGGTAGAGCTAGGAAAGGAACTTGTAGCTGTAAATAACCTTATTGTAAAAAATAATAAGGGGATCTTGGCTGTAGACGAAGCCTCTTTTAATATAAGAGAGGGGGAGATTCTAGGGATAGCAGGTGTGGAAGGATCAGGTCAGACTGAGCTTATAGAGGCTATCACAGGTCTCAGGAAACCACAGGCAGGGACTATTCTTTTAGATGGAAAGCCTATAACGGGAAAATCTGCAAGAAAAATAATTCTTGATGGTGTGGCACATATACCTGAAGACAGGCATAAAAGAGCTGCAATATCTGAATTTTCAGTAAGAGATAATTTTGCCCTTGGAGTGCACAGGGATAAATATGCTAAAAACAGATTTCTTTTAAATTTTAAAAAAATGAAAGATGAGGCAATAGGTTTCATGGAAAAATATGATGTAAGACCTCGTGAAATAGGCACAGGTTTTGGAAGACTTTCAGGAGGGAACCAACAGAAACTCGTTGTTGCAAGAGAATTAGAAAAAGATCATAAATTTATAATAGCCTCTCAGCCTACAAGAGGAGTGGATATAGGGGCGATAGAATCTATTCATAGAATGATTTTGGAAGAAAAGAAGAAATCTAATGCCGTTCTTGTAGTGTCGGCAGAACTTTCTGAAATATTAAATCTTTCAGACCGCATAGCTGTAATGTGCGGAGGGAAAATAACAGGGATTCTAGACAGGGCAGATGCTACTGAAGAAAAAATAGGAATTCTAATGGCAGGAGGGGAATTGCATGAAAACTAAAATACAAAATGCCATGGTTCCTGTGTTGGCAGTGGCAATTGCACTTTTGATAGGAGCTGGAATTATCGCCTATCTCGGAGAAAATCCTTTAAATGCATATTATTATCTTTTTAAGGGTGCTTTTATGGGAGAGAGAGCCATTGCAAGAACTCTTTTAGAAGCAACTCCTATGATTTTTACGGGACTTTCAGTTTTATTTGCCTTTAAAGCAGGAATGTTTAACATAGGTGGCCAGGGTCAGGTAATAATGGGTGGACTCGCAGCTGCGGCAGTAGGTGCCTTTGTGCAAAACATTGGAATCAATAATCTGTTTGTTGTTCTTATACTCTCTGGGCTAGCAGGTTTTGCATGGGCTGCCATTGCAGGATATTTGAAAGCAAAACTCGGAGTACATGAAGTAATATCCACAATTATGTTAAATTATATTGCTATGAGTTTTGAGCAGTATGCATTGAATTATCCTCTAAAACAAGGGGGAATCATGGGGCCTAGTCCTCAGACTCCGCCTGTAATGATGGCATCTAGACTACCTCAGCTAATCCCTTCTACAAAAGAAGCTTTAAATGTAGGATTTATTCTTGCAATAATAGCCGCAATAGTTGTGTGGTATATATTTGAAAAAACTATTTTGGGATATGAGATAAAGGCGGTTGGTCACAACCCAACAGCTTCTGAAAATGCAGGGATAAATGTGGCTAAAATAACAGCACTCTCCCTTGGAATAGCCGGTGTACTTGCGGCCTTAGGAGGAGCAGAAAGAATTCTCGGAGGAGTGGGGCAGTACACTTACAGACAGGGGATAATGGCCTCTTATGGATTTGACGGTATAGCGGTAGCTCTTTTGGGTAAAAACTCTCCTGTGGGAGCTGTATTGGCCGCTATATTATTTGCATGTCTTCGTGTTGGCGGACGGGCTATGCAGTTTAACACAACTATACCGAGTCAGATAGTAATTATTTTACAGTCCATAATAATACTACTTATTGCTGCAGAGAATATGTTTAAATTTTTCCTGGAAAGAAAGAAGGTGAGTGAATAATGCCTATAATAATTAGTATAATAATGGCTACACTAAGACAGGCAGCCCCTATACTTATAACTGCAATAGGCGGCATGTTTTCTGAAATTTCAGGTGTTGTAAATATCGGCCTTGAGGGAATGATGCTAATGGGTGCATTTTCGGCTGCAGTAACATCATATTATACTGGCAGTCCACTCATTGGAATCCTAGGAGGGATGATGGCAGGGGGACTTACAGCAGCGATTCACGCTGTTTTGAGTATAAAGTACAAGGGTAATCAGACAGTTTCCGGTGTGGCGATAAACCTTTTTGCCTCTGGTTTTACTGTGTTTATGCT
Organism: Ilyobacter polytropus DSM 2926; assembly: GCF_000165505.1. NCBI lineage: Bacteria > Fusobacteriati > Fusobacteriota > Fusobacteriia > Fusobacteriales > Fusobacteriaceae > Ilyobacter > Ilyobacter polytropus. The sequence continues at coordinate 492,761 of NC_014632.1, forward strand.
AAGAGTTCTTTTTAATCAGTCTGGAAACACACCTACTGTTCCCAAGGCACCTGCACTTTTCGGGGTCTCAATAATAGTTGTGCTTATATATGTCATTGCCATATGGTCTCAGTTTTTCCTGTACAAGACAACTACAGGTCTTCGAATGAGAGCTGTAGGTGAACATCCCCTTGCAGCAGATACAGTTGGAATAGATGTGGCCAAGATAAGATACTTTGGTGTAATAATGTCAGGTGTTTTTGCTGGTCTAGGAGGGGCTTATCTTTCTATAGGGGCTCTTTCACAGTTTACCAAGGAGATGTCTGCCGGTAGAGGATTTATCGCTCTTGCAGCTCTTGTGTTTGGTAAGTGGACTCCTAAAGGTGTTTTAGCAGCAAGTTTGCTTTTTGGTTTTGCAGATGCAGGTCAAACTCTCATACAGCAGTATGTAGATTTTATACCTCCTCAGTTTATACAGATGATACCTTATATATTGACACTTCTTGCTCTTGCAGGAGTTGTGGGTAAAGCTGTGGCTCCAAGTGCCTCAGGAAAACCCTATGACAAAAATTCAAATTAGAATATTAAATAAAAAAGAGTCGAATTCCTATAAGGAATTCGACTCTTTTTTATCTGCTGATATTTTTAGTATATAATCTCGTATTTATCTTCAGCTTTTTTAAATATTAATATAATAATAGAAGATACAGCTAAGTATATAAGTCCACATAAAATAAAAGGCATTATTGTGAAATCTCTAGCAACGATCTCTTTGGAATTTCTAAGAATCTCAGCCATACCTATTGAAGATATTAACGCAGTATCCTTGACCAGGTTCACCGCCTCATTAGATAGGGCAGGTAAAGACATTCTAAGGGCCTGAGGAAGTATAATATGCCTCATAGTCTTAAAATAATTCATACCAAGGACTCTAGAAGCTTCATATTGTCCTTTTGGAATACTCTGGATACATCCTCTTAAAATTTCACAGGTGTAAGCAGAATAGTTTAGGATAAATGTAAGTGAAGCCGCGGTAAATGGTGTAAGGGTGATACCCATAACCGGTAGTCCGTAGTATACGAAAAATAACTGAAGGAGAAGAGGGCTACCTCTAAATATCCAGGTATAGAGGGCGATACCTCTTCTGACGAATACACTTTTAGAAACTCCTCCTAAAGACAGAAAAAGTCCGAGGGGAAGAGCCAAAACTCCTGTGGCAATATACAGGAGGGCTGTTAACTTTAGCCCGCCTAGTATATAAATAAGCATACCCTGCGTTTCCATTACGCCTCCTTGCCACCAAACCACTTGTCGTGGATCGTGTCAAAAGTTCCGTCTTTTTTCATTTCGTCAAGAATTTTATCGATCTCTTTCTTTAATTTTTTATCTTCTTTTCTAAGTCCTACACCAAAGTCCTCTTTACCTAGGGCCTTATCTAGAGATTTGAAAATATCTTTTCCCTCTCTAGCTTCTTTTTTAGCCGCATAATATTCTCCTACAATTACATCCATTACTACTGCGTCGATTCTTTTTGCCTCAAGGTCCATAAGAGCTTCGGCATTAGTAGCGTATTTTTTGATTTCAGAAGCACTTTCTGAGATAGGGTTCTTCATAACGAGTGTGTAGCTGCTGCTTCCAAGCTGTACTCCTATGATTTTACCCTTTAGGTCTTCTGCTGTTTGGATTGGGCTGTCAGCTAAAGTCATTATAATTTGATCATTTGCAAAGTAAGGTTCAGAAAATGCTATCTGCTCTTGTCTTTCAGGAGTTATTGTCATTCCGTTCCAAACCATGTCTATATTTCCACTCTTTAATTCAAATACTATGCTGCTCCATTCACGAGGAGAAAACTCAGCCTCTACACCCATTCTGCTTGCCACTTCTTTTGCCAGGTCAATATCAAATCCTACAATTTCTCCACTTTCATCTCTGAATCCCATTGGAGCAAAAGTATCATCTAGACCCACTATAAATTTACCCTGTTCTTTGATTTTGTCATAAGAATCTGTGCTTTTCTTTCCACACCCTAAAAGTGCTATTGTAGCTAAAAAAATTAATACGATTTTCTTCATTTATTTTCCTCCTAAATTAAATTATTTATAAAAAAACATTAAAAAAAGCCACCTGGTAAAAAAGACCTAGATGGCTTAAGTTTCTAAAGAATGTAAATTTTTCTCTTAGCCACCAGTATAAAGCAATTTAAATATAATGCAGTAAAGGCTAGTATTCTTAATTACTAAAAAGAGATACAAACCTTATATTTGGTGGTGATGAATTTTAGTTAGAGGTCTATCGGATTTATAAAACATGACTAATTCTCCTAGTTTATCTTTCTGAAATAGTACAGGTAAAGCGTAAAAAAGTCAAGGGCTTTTTCCTGACTTAAAATTTCCCCTTTAATTAATATGAAGGGAAAAGATTGCTTTTTTTAAAGAAATTACTTATTATATTGTATATAAATTAGGAGGGTGCTTATGAAAGGAAAAAAAGGTGTGTATACGGCAAGCCTAGGTTTGATCGGATCAGCTATAGGTCTTGGGAATCTCTGGAGATTTCCATATATGGTTGGAAAAAATGGTGGGGGAGCTTTTCTTATAGTTTATTTTTGCTTTGTTGCTTTGCTTGGAATCCCCCTTATGTTAGGGGAGTTTGTACTTGGAAGAAGTTCACATGCAGGTATTGTGGGAGCTTTTAAAAATTTCACTCCTGGGAAACCTTGGTATCTAGCAGGGGGGTTAGGAATACTAACCTCTAGCCTTATACTGGGTTTTTACGGAGTTGTAGGAGGATGGTCATTGAGATTTTTCTACCTTTCCTCTACCAATGCCCTTATCAACAAAAACCCTGATGAATTGGGGAATGCTTTCAGAAGTTTTATTACTTCACCTGCAGACCCGATATTTTGGCAGGTTTTATTTATGGTGATAACGGCTCTTGTACTTATAAGTAAGATAGAAGGAAGCATAGAAAAAATAACCAAAATAATGATGCCGATGCTTTTTCTTATAATAATGGTTCTTTGTATGAAGGCACTTGTCCTTCCTGAATTAGGAAAGGGTATGGCATTTTTTCTGAAGCCTGATTTTTCCAAAATTACTGCAGGGGGAATACAGGCCGCCATGGGTCAGTCATTTTTCAGTCTCAGTATAGGGATGGGAGTGCTTATAACATACGGATCTTTTATGAAAAGAGATGAAAATCTTTTGGTTTCAGCTCTTCATGTTATAGGTACAGACACACTTGTGGCATTTTTGATAGGAGTTATTGTTTTTCCAGTAGCCTTTACTTACGGAATAGATCCTGAGTCAGGTCCGGGTCTTATATTTACTACACTGACGTCTCTTTTCAATGAGATACAAGGAGGATACGGATTAGGAGTGATGTTCTTTTTGCTTCTATTTTTGGCGGCTTTGACTACTGCGATCTCTTTATTAGAGTCTGTTGTGACGTGTCTTAATAATCAGTGTAAATTACCGAGAAATACAAGTGTTTTAATTGCAACTGTAATTATAACAGCTTTAGGAGCTGTAACTTCGTTATCTCTTGGAGTTTGGGGAGAAAGTAATATATTCTATGTCTTAGATTATATAACAGTGGACGTTTTTCTACCTGTTATGGCCATGCTGACCTCTTTTTATCTTGGTTATGTTCTAGAATTAAAAGTAATTAAAGAGGAGATGTCAAATGACGGAATTCAGTTTAAATATACTAAGCACTTACAGATGATGTTAAAATTTGTATGTCCTGTTATTATAGCTATTGTTCTTTTAGGTGGCTTGGCACTGAATTAGCATAATTGATAATATAAAAGGAATATGATATAATTTCTTTATTAAACTAATGAATAATAGGCGGTAGTGTATATGAAAAATAAAGAAATTACTGTAGGCGGACAGGCGGTTATAGAGGGTGTAATGATGAAAGGCTCTAAAAATCTGGCAACGGCTGTGAGGAAACCTGACGGTGAAATAGTCTATAGAAAGACGGATATTTCCAGTAAAAGTGGAAAGATTTCGAAACTTCCTTTTGTCAGAGGGTCTATAATTTTATTTAGTACCCTTATTTTAGGAACAAAAGAACTTACTTTTTCTGCTAATCAGGCAGATGACACAGAAGAGGAGCTTAGTGATAAGGAGCTTTTTATGACTGTTACATTTGCCCTTTTACTAGGAGTTGGACTCTTTATGGTTCTTCCATCGGCTATAGGGGGCTTATTGTTTTCGGCTAACAAGCTTTATGCAAATATTCTAGAGGCCTTTTTAAGATTGTTGTTTTTCGTAGTATATATCTGGGCAATATCTTTTTCAAAGGATATCAGAAGAGTCTTTGAATATCACGGTGCTGAGCATAAATCTATATATGCATTTGAGAATGGTTTAGAACTTACTCCAGAAAATGCAAAACAATATACGACGCTTCATCCTAGATGCGGTACAAGTTTTCTGCTTATTGTGATGCTCTGCTCTATATTTGTATTTTCTATTGTAGACTTTGTAATTCCTACACCTGCAACTATGTGGGGGCGTATCGGGTTAAAAGCAGTTCTGAGAGTTCTCTTCATGCCTGCTATAGCAGGGTTGTCCTACGAATTTCAAAGATTTACCAGTAGAAATCTTCATAAAAAGTGGGTAAGAACATTGGCTTCACCTGGTCTTCTTTTGCAGAAAATAACTACTAAAGAACCTGATTTAGATCAGTTAGAGGTTGCCATAGTTGCACTAAGAGTTGCAATGGGAGAAACAGTGGACAACGCAGTTGAAATAGAAAATAAAAACCTTAAAGTAAAAGAAGAGCACGCTTAGCGCTGCTCTTCTTTGCTTTTAGAGCTAGAAATATAGTTTTAACTTTTGTGGTATACCTCTACTCTGTTTCTTCCGTTTTTTTTGGCGAGATAAAGAGCTGAATCAGAATTTTTGATGGCTGCTTCAATTGTATCAAAAGAATCGTCTAAGGCTGAGATCCCTATGCTAAGAGTCACCTTGATACTGGTGTCATTGAAGATAAAAGTTTCTTCAGCTATTGTCTTTATTATTTTTTCTGCAACAATTTTTCCGGCCTTCAATTCTGTTTCAGGTAAGGCGATTAGAAATTCATCCCCGCCGTATCTTCCAAAGATATCTTCGTTTCGGATTTTATCATGAATAATTTTGCTTATAGCTTCAAGAATGTAATCTCCTGCAAGATGTCCGTAGTTATCATTTATGCTTTTAAAATGATCGATATCAAAAATCATACAGCACAGAGATAAATGGTGTCTTTTTAATTTTGTCAGTTCTTTTGAAAAAAGTTCTGAGAAGTATCTTCTGCTATAGGTTTTTGTCAGAGGATCTATTGTGGAATGTAAAAAAAGCTGTTCGTTTTTTTCTTCAAGATAAGTGTTCATTTTTTTTAAAGTTTCTTTTTTTGTTTCAATCTCTTTGTTTTTTTCTGTCAGCTCTGAGTTTTTTTCTTTTATCATTTCCAGACTCAGATATTCAGAATATTTTGACTTTGAATAAAGAAAAGCTAGAAGTGCAATAAAAATAGATATAATATAAAATTTCCAAATCAGCTTATGATTAATTTCTGATTTTATTTTAATAAAGTGCTTTTCAGGTATAGTGGAAATTATTATCCACCGATATTTTTCAAAGTCTTCATTGGAGTAATTATTCTGGGGATTTTCAGACAAAATATATTTGTCTTTTGTGGGGTTTACTTTTGTATATGTGAAAAGGCTATTGTCTAAAAAAAGCTGACCCATAAGATTATTTTTCATTTCTTCCAATAACTCAGGATTGTCATTTTTCATGTTGATTGACTTTTTTTCATCGAACATGAATCCCCATTCTTTATTTTTATCTTGATGTATCAGATAATAAGAACTGCTGTTTATCATAAAGTAAGAGCTTGAATTTTTGAGGTCGGAGTTATTTTCTATATCGCTTAATATATTTTTTCCTAAGTAATTTACAATAACTATTCCCAGTTTTTTTCCTGATTTATCAATTACCGGAGTGGCAAAACGAAGTACCGGTTTATAAGGTAATTCTATATTTTTATCTTCTATATTGAGATCAAAATCAGACATAAAAATTTCACCTTTGTTTAATTTGATGGAATTTTTAAAATAATAACGTTCTTCTTTGTTTTGTAACTGTGTATTTTCTACAATAACAGGATTCCCATCTTTATAATTCACCCTTATTTTTTCAAGACCTGAGTTATCTATATAGCGTATCTGATCATAAATTTTTTTGTATTTTATAAAGTTAAAATACTGGTGAGAAGTCTCTTTGAAATCTAAAGGGGATTTTTTTAAATCTTTGTATAAAGAAATGTTCTGGGAAAGATAAAGAACATCGGAAGTTACACTAGAAAGATCATTTAGTATAATTTCATGTACTGATTCTATAGAAATTTTTTCTGAAATTTTGATTTGATCTATTTCATTTTTTATACTGGAATTTCTGACAACTGTGAAAAAAATAAGAGTTAAAATAAAAAAAGGTGCAAAAATATAAAGGAAATATTTTATTTTGATATATTTACTTTCTGTTTTATTCATTGTTTCTCCCTGTAGAACATGATTTTATAATTTCATTATAATCTAAGAAGTGAATATATTCTACATGATATCAGGTTATTTATGATTAAATTTTTTTATAATTATAGACTTTATTTAGTTTAAAGTATAAAAAATTAATTTTAACAGAATTATTTTATGACTGAAAATTTTCTATCAAATAAAAAAGTTATTCTTAAGGGTTTGAAAGGAAATAAAACAGAAATGTAGAAACTATTACCTAAGTGGGGTGAGTACAATGAACTTAAAAAAAGAACTGGGATTCTGGGAAGTTTTCAGCATAGCCACTGGAGCGATGATTAGTTCAGGTATATTTATTTTGCCTGGCATAGCTTTTGAAAAAGCAGGTCCAAGTATAATATTGTCTTATTTTCTAGGTGGTATTCTTGCTCTTTCAGGGATACTCAATGTTATAGAATTAGCCACTGCAATGCCAAAGGCTGGAGGTGACTATTTTTTCGTCATGAGAACTTTGGGTCCCCTATTTGGAACCGTGTCTGGAGTTTTGAGTTGGTTTGCTCTGTCTCTAAAAAGTGCCTTTGCCATTCTAGGTATAGCAAGTTTTATTGACGGTATTTTTTACGGGTCTGTGACTGCCAATGATATGTTTTTTATATCCATATTTGTCACTATTTTTTTTATGGTATTAAATATAATAGGAGTAGATGTAGCTGCCAAATTTGAAGTTACTCTGGTAATTATTTTAATATGTGTAATGGTGCTGTATGTGATAGTAGGTTCGAGTTCTGTAGATGTTTCAAGGTATACTCCATTTATATCTTCTTTTGAAGATGGAAAGATAAAAGAAATTTTTCCGATATTTAAAAATTCAGGGATGTATAAAATAGTAGGTACAACTTCTCTTATATTTGTTTCTTTCGGAGGGCTTTTGAAGGCAACAACTGTGGCAGAAGAGGTAAAAGATGCAGGTAATAACATAACCAAGGGAATGATAGCCTCTATAATGACCATAACTATACTCTATGTACTTATGCTTACAGTTACTGTGGGTAATATCGATGGAGGGTACCTAGCAGGGTCCTTGTCCCCTATCTCAGATACGGCTAAAAGAGTTTTTGGACCGTGGGGATACTATCTTATAAATTTTGCAGCTCTTTTGGCTTTTTTTACCACTGCCAATGCAGGTATAATGGCTGCGTCGAGGTATCCCATGGCTCTTTCTAGAGATGGACTTGTACCTCCTATAATGAGTACGGTAAGTATTAAATTTAAAACACCTGTTCTATCAATACTTTTTACAGGAACATTCATAATGCTTTCTCTTATGCTGCCACTGGAGTTGCTTGCTAAAACAGCATCGGCAGTTATACTTTTGGCCTATATGTTAACAAGTCTGTGTGTAATAATACTTCGGGAAAGTAATGTCAAAAATTATAAGCCTATATTTAAGGCACCTCTATACCCCTGGCTTCAGATAAGCTGCATAATAATATTCAATTACTTTATGTTTAGTCTAGGATGGAAGGTCCTAAAGATAAATGTTTTACTGATAATAATAAGTATAATGGTGTATTTTCTTTACGGTAAAAAAAGAACATCACAGGAATATGCACTCCTTCACCTTCTTCTAAGAATAACTGAAAATCTAGGACTAAAGCATGGTCTTGAAGAAGAGCTAAGGGATATAATACATGAAAGAGACGAAGTGGAGTTAGATGAATTTGACAGGCTTATAAAAAATGCCAAGATTCTGGATCTTAAAGGACCAGTCACTCTAGATGAACTTTTCGATATAGAGGCTAGGCATCTGACAAGTGTAGTTGATAAACCAGAGCATGAACTGATAAAACTTTTTAATGACAGAGAGAGGGAATTTAGTACTGCCATAACTGATTTTACAGCCATTCCACATATAGTGGTAGATGAGAAGGATCTCTTTTATCTCATGGTTGTAAGATGCCGAGAGGGGATAAGGTTTAACGAAAAAAGAAACTCTGTCAAAGCTGTATTTTTATTTATAAGCAGTCCGACCCTAAGAAAAACTCATCTTAGAACCTTGGCCTCTATAGCCTCACTCACAAGAGAGGAAAGTTATGAGAGGAAGTGGATGAGTGCCAAAAATGAAAATTATCTGAGAGACATGATTTTGCTAAGTAAAAGAGAAAGGATACATCATAAATTTTAAAATATATTGACTTTTTAATGAGAGATTATTAATATAGAAACATCTTGATAAAGGGGGAATAAGATGAATTTGAGTAACCTTAATAACATCGATCCGGAAATTTACGATGTTGTATTAAAAGAAGAAGACAGACAGGAGTACGGGTTAGAGCTCATAGCTTCTGAAAATTTTGTGTCAAAGGCCGTAATGGAAACTACGGGGAGTGTACTTACAAACAAGTATGCTGAAGGGTACCCTGACAAGAGATATTATGGTGGATGTCAGTTTGTAGATGTCGCTGAAAAACTTGCTATTGAAAGGGCAAAGCAATTGTTTGGTGCAGAATATGTAAATGTTCAGGCACATTCAGGGTCACAGGCTAATATGGCTGTGTATAAAAGTCTTATAAACATCGGAGACACTATATTAGGGATGAAGTTAGACCATGGAGGACATCTTACTCACGGTATGCATGTAAACTTTTCAGGGAAAGACTATAAAGTGGTTTCCTATAGCGTGAAAAAAGATGATGAACTTATAGACTATGAAGAAGTAAGAAAATTAGCTCTTGAGTCTAAGCCAAAAATAATAATAGCAGGGGCAAGTGCCTACCCTAGAATAATTGACTTTAAAAAGTTTAGGGACATAGCAGATGAAGTAGGAGCTTACCTAATGGTAGATATGGCACATATAGCAGGTCTAATAGTGGCAGGAGAACATCCAAATCCTGTAGAGTATGCCCATGTAGTAACAACAACAACTCACAAAACACTCAGAGGACCTCGTGGAGGTATGATACTCACAAATGATGAAAATATAGCAAAAAAAGTTAATAAAACAATCTTCCCAGGTATCCAGGGCGGACCACTTATGCATATAATTGCAGCAAAGGCAGTGGCTTTCAAGGAAGCATTGCAGCCTGAGTTTAAAGACTACCAGATACAGGTAGTAAAAAATGCCAAGGTACTAGCAGATGCGCTACAAAAGGGAGGTTTAAGAATCGTCAGCGGCGGTACAGACAACCACATGATGTTAGTTGACCTTACACCTAAGGGACTTACAGGTAAGGCAGTAGAAGAGGGGCTAGGTAAGGCTCATATAACTGTAAATAAAAACGGAATACCATACGACACTCAAAAACCTATGATTACTAGTGGAATCAGAATAGGAACTCCAGCTCTTACAACAAGAGGAATGAAAGAAGAAGAGATGAAAAAAGTCGCTTCATTTATATTAGCCGTTGTAGATAATATCCAAGACGATGCTAAAATAAAAGAGGTAGGAGAAGAGATAAAAGAATTTTGTAAAGATTTCCCTCTCTATAGATAATTGACACATTAAGGCTGCTTTAGGCAGCTTTTTTTTTACCAAAGAGAAAAAAAGAACATTATTTTAGAAAGTTGAAATTTAATCTAAAGATGATTTATCCATTTAAAATTGCATAAAAATATAGGTTTTTTTTAAAATAATATGGATATAAATATTATTTTAAGTGTTGACATTTAGAGAAAGTGAAATTATACTCATACTAAGAAAAGTAAAAAGCTTTTCTAAATTATTGCGACGATCTGTAGGACGTGCAGAATCTCGTAAACAACAATCTACTACACCCACTTAAGACCAGGTTGCCCACCTGGTCTTATTTTTTGTGAGTTTTAGCTTTTATTAAATTCATCTGAAATGCTCTTTTATTATAAGTATAATAGATAAGATTATATTAATTACAAGATAAAAATGATAATATAGTATCAACACTTATTGGTAAAAAATAAGTGTTTTTATAACTGTAAATATTATTTTTTAGAAAGGGATGTGTAAAAGTGAAAAAAATTTATGAGATAAATTGTGATCAAAAAGGAAGTTTCATAGAGAGGCCTAACAGATTTATAGCCAAGGTAAAACTCGACAACGGATCATTAGAGACAGTACACGTTCATGACTCAGGAAGAATAAGAGAACTCCTTTTTGAGGGGAATCGTGTGAATATAAAAAGTGCTTCAAATCCAAATCGAAAGACAAAGTGGGATATGATAAGTGCATTGAGTGACGACGGGGAAGAGATACTTATAAACTCTGCCTACCATCGATATATATCTGAAAATATTATCCGTGATCCGGAAATTTCACCCTTTGGAAAGCTAGACAGCCTAAGAGCAGAAGTTAAATACGGAAAAAGCAGGATAGACTATATGCTGACTAAAAACGGTGAGAATATATGGGTGGAGGTAAAGGGAGTGTCTCTGTCTGTAGATAAAATGGCCATGTTTCCAGATGCTCCTAGTACAAGGGCTCAAAAGCATCTAAAAGAACTAATGGAGCTTTTAGAAAAAGGTGATAAAGCTGCAGTGCTACTTCTTATTTTCAGAAAATCAGAATGTTTCAGACCTAAATGGGAAACGGATCCTGTATTCTCAGCGCTTTTTTATGAGGCAATGGAAAGAGGGGTAGAAATTTATCCGGTTCAGTTAGAACTGAAGGATGGGAATATAAATTATAAAGGGTTGTTGCCTATAGAGGAAAGAAATGAAAGAAAGCCTGTTTGACTTGATTTAAAAGTCTAAAGTGAATTTTTTTCTTGATTTTAAGGTGCTATAGAGGTATCATCTAAATGAAAGTCATATATAAATTGGAGGTATTTAAGTGTTTGAGAGTGACGGTTTTAATTACAAATTTGTACAAAACAGCAAGTGTGAATATTTTCCATGTCACGATATCAAAGATAAGGAAAAATTCAATTGTCTGTTCTGCTACTGCCCTCTATACATGATGGGTGAAGAGTGTGGTGGTAATTTCAAATATACAGAACACGGAATAAAAGATTGCTCTAAATGTGTTCTCCCTCACATTAAAGATGTGGGATATGATCATGTTCAGGAAAAAATGATGACGGTTATAGATATGGTAAAAGATGAATATTTAATTAAGAAGGTAAAAAACGGAGGCTAGATAAAAGCCCCCGTTTTTTTTATAAATATTCTTTTATGTCGATGGTAGGATGGTTTTCGTAATCGATAACCACTCCTTCCCATGTTCTTATTTTTACTGAATTTTTACTTCTAGAAAGAAGGTATTGAGGCATAATAGGAGTTTTACCCTGTCCTTTAGGAGCATTTATTATATATGTAGGGATAGCCATTCCAGATGTATAACCTCTAAGGTATTCCATGATCTCTATACCATCATCTACAGATGTGTTGAAATGAAGAGTACCCTTTACGTGTTTTGCATGGAAGATGTAATAAGGTCTTACTCTTATTTTTAACATCTCGTGGTTCAAGAGTCTCATAACGTATTTATCATTATTGATCCCGTTTAAAAGAACGGCCTGATTCCCCAGGGAAATACCTCCGTTGGCCAGTTTATCACAGGCCTCTTTAACTTCTGGAGTTATCTCCTTTGGATGGTTGAAATGTGTGTTTATATATATAGGCTGGTATTTTTTTAGCATATCCACAAGCTCGTCGGTTATTCTCTGAGGCATTGTAACTAAGGTTCTTGTTCCTAGCCTGATATAGTCGACGTGAGGAATACTTTTTAATTCTTTTAGTATCCACTCTAGCCTCTTGTCAGACAGACACAAGACATCTCCACCTGTAAGAAGGACATCTCTTATTTCTGGATTATTTCTTATATAATCTATAGATTCCATTATAACAGCGTCACTTTTATGAGTGTCTGTTTCTCCTATATTCCTTCTTCTCTGACAGTGTCTGCAATACATTGCACATTCATTGGTAGTATTTATAATTAATCTGTCTGGATATCTTCTGGTGATACTTCCAGCAGGATTTGTAAATTCTTCTCCCATAGGATCTACTTCTCCTTCAGGGTGTGCTGCTTCTGAGCCTGTGGGTACAGAAAGAAGCCTAATTGAGTCATATTTATTTTCAGGATCTATAAGAGCGGCATAGTATGGTGAAATAGCCCATCTATATGTCGCGCCCACATTTTTGATCTCTTCTTTTTCTTTTTCAGTAAGATTCACAATAAGACTAAGTGTTTCTATATCACTGATTCTATTTATAAGCTGCCATTTATAATCATTCCATTGTTCTTCAGAAGCCCCAAAATGCTTCATTAAAATTTCTTTTGATTTTTTATACTGTTCCTGCACTTTTTCTGAAAAACCTGTCGGGATAGAGTCTCTTACACTGAGGTAATCCTCAATTCTTGATTTTAATTCACCGGCTCTCTCTAGAGAAATTTCACGTCTTTTGTTCATCTGTACCTCCTCGAAATTTGTAATGTTAGTTATATCGTATATAACCCCCCCTTGATGGATGGTTGAATAATGATAATATAAAACTTATCGAACTCTTTCATTATATATCAAATATATTTTTATGTCAACTTTTGTATACTTATTCTATTTGTTTGGTAATACAAACAACACAGTTTGGAACTTCGAGTTTCACAAAAGCCCTTTACGTTTTATTTCAGAACAATTACCAGATTGTAAAATTCATGAACTATACACCAGGTATATAGTGATAGATTGTAAGAGAGAGAAATTTAAGAGATTAGTTGTAAAATGATTTCATATAAAGGCTTAAATACGTTGGATAAAAAGTATAATTGTGATATAATTCTAGGTAGACTTTGAAACGAGGAGAAATCAGGGTGGATGGAATTATAAATATAGACAAATCTTCTGGAATGACATCCTTTGATGTGGTCAGAAGACTGAAAAGAATACTAAAGATGAAAAAAATAGGACACACTGGAACTTTGGACCCCATGGCTACAGGAATACTGGTGATCTGTACAGGACGAGCAACCAGGCTGGCCCAGGATATAGAGGGACAGAGAAAGACATATATAGCAGGATTTGAATTGGGTTACAAGACTACCACATACGACACTGAGGGAGAGATAACTCACAGAACAGACAAAGGTGCCAAGAGAGAAGAACTAGAAAAAGCCTTGGAAAATTTTAGAGGTGAAATAGATCAGATTCCTCCTATGTATTCTGCTCTCAAAGTGAACGGTAAGAGGCTTTATGAATTGGCTCGAGAAGGGAAAGAAGTAGAGAGAAAATCTAGAAGGGTTACTATAGAAAATCTGGAGATACTGGATTTTGACGGAAGAAAAGGGACCTTTACCTGCACTGTGTCTAAGGGAACCTATATAAGATCTCTTATTTATGATATAGGGGAACTCTTGGGAACCTATGGGGTGATGACTTCACTAAGAAGGACACAGGTAGGAGAATATACTCTTGATATAGCCTATACCCTAGAAGAGATAGAGGACATGATGGGAAAAGAGGATTACAGTTTTTCTAAAAGTATAGAGGAAAGTTTTTTATATCCTACTATTGAGATCTCAGGAGAAAAAAATATAAAATTATTTAATAACGGAAATACTTTGATTTATGAAAAAGAAGATGGAAGATACAGAATATATAATGACAAAAAATTCCTTGGACTGGCAGAAGTAAAAAAATGTCGTCTCAAGGGTTATAAATATTATAATGTGTAGAAAGGGAGTAGTATGAAGGTAAAGAATATAGCTATTATTGCCCATGTTGATCATGGGAAAACAACTCTTGTAGACGGTATGTTGAGACAATCAGGAGTATTTGGATCTCACGAAGTTTTAAGTGAGAGGGTAATGGACAGTAACGATCTTGAAAAAGAGAGAGGAATCACAATATTTTCAAAGAATGCTTCACTTAGATTTAAAGATTACAAAGTGAATATTGTAGATACTCCAGGCCATGCTGATTTTGGTGGAGAGGTGCAGAGAATACTTAAAATGGTTGATTCGGTTCTTCTTCTTGTAGATGCATTTGAAGGAGTAATGCCTCAGACAAAATACGTGCTGAAGCAGGCTCTTGAGCATGGGCTTAGACCTATCGTAGTAGTAAATAAGATTGACAGACCAAACTCTACACCTGAAGAAGTTGTAGATTCTGTATTTGATCTTTTTGTAGAATTAGGTGCAAATGATCTACAGCTTGAGTTCCCAGTAGTGTATGCTTCTGCGAAGAATGGTTTTGCAAAGTACAACTTGGAAGATGCTGATGAAAATATGCAGCCGCTACTTGAAACTATATTAGAGCATGTAGAAGATCCTGAGGGAGATCCTGAGGCACCGCTACAAATGCTTGCAACAAATATAGCTCCGGACAACTACCTGGGTAAACTTGGAACAGGAAGAATATATAACGGAGTTTTAAGTAAAAATCAGGAAGTTACCCTAATCAAAAGAGACGGAGAACTTATAAATTATAAAGTCACAAGAATATTCGGATATGAAGGGCTTAAAAGGGTAGAGATGGAAAAGGCTGTAGCTGGAGACATAGTTACAATAGCAGGTCTTGAGAAGATAGATATAGGGGAAACTGTTGCAGATAGAGAAAATCCTATGGCACTTCCTCTTATAGATATAGATGAGCCTACTCTTGCCATGACATTTATGGTAAGTGACTCTCCATTTGTAGGAAGAGAGGGTAAATTTGTAACCTCTAGAAATATATGGGACAGACTTCAAAAAGAACTTGAACATAATGTAAGTATGAAAGTAGAAGAAACAGAATCTGCAGACGCCTTTATTGTAAAAGGAAGAGGAGAACTTCAGCTTTCAATACTTATTGAAAATATGAGAAGAGAGGGATTCGAGCTTCAAGTGGCGAAGCCTCAGGTAATCTTCAAAGAGGTAGACGGGGTAAAATGCGAACCTATCGAGCTTGCTATAATTGACGTTGCTGATGAATTTACAGGAGTAGTTATAGAAAAACTTGGTATCAGAAAAGGTGAAATGATCAACATGGTACAGGGGACAGACGGTTATACAAGAATCGAGTTTAAAGTTCCGGCAAGAGGACTTATCGGATTCAGAAATGAATTTATGACTGAAACAAGAGGTACAGGTATCCTAAACCACTCATTCTATGACTATGAAGCTCACAGAGGAGAGGTTCCTACAAGACAAAGAGGAGTACTTATCTCTATTGATGCTGGTACGACTACAGCATACTCTCTTGGAAATCTTCAGGACAGAGGAGTATTATTCGCACCTCCAGGACAAGAAGTATATGCTGGAATGATTATTGGAGAACACTCTAGAGAAAATGATCTTACTGTAAATGTAACTAAAGGAAAGCAGCTTACTAATATGAGAGCTTCGGGATCAGATGCAACTGTTAAACTGGCTCCCCCAAGAGAGTTTACTCTTGAGCAGGCTTTGGAATATATAGCTGATGATGAGTTAGTAGAGATAACTCCGGAAAGTATAAGAATGAGAAAGAAAATATTAGACGAAGGTGCTAGAAAAAGATCTCAAAGAAAGGGATAATCATATGAAGAAAATAGTCTTTATGCTTTTGACAATTTTGATATTAATAGGTTGTAGTAATAGACAGACTGATGGAGGGATCGATATTGACAATGTCAAAGTGACTCCTGAAGATGTTTATACATCTATATTTTTAGATGACTCGGACAGTGTAAAACTTTTTTTAGATAATGGATTTCCAATAAATTATAAAGATGAATTGGGAGAAACCCTTTTAATAAAAGCTGTAAAAGGTAATTCCAAAAATGTGATTAATCTTCTAGCTTTAAGGGGTGCTCTTCTTGAGGAAAGAACATTTTCAAAATCAAGAAAAAACACAAACATAACTGTACCTGGAAGAACAGCGATTTATTTTGCAGAAAATCTTGACATTTTAAATCTTCTTGTAGATAATGGTGCAAATGTTAACTTTGTTAACGGTGAAGGAGAACCACTTTTAATTTATTTCATAAAGCATAAGCCAGATGAATATACAAAACTTCTTATAAAAAAAGGGGCCAAAGTTAATTCTGTTGATGAAAATATGTGGACTCCTTTAATATGGGCCGTCGTGAACTCAAAAGAGGAAATAGTTAAGGAACTTATAATAGAGGATGTAGATTTATTTTACAGAGATTCTCAGGGGAATTATGCTGTCTATTATGCTTTCAATAAAAACATTATCTCTCTTCTTTTAGAAGATGGATATAGAATAAAGGCTGAAAATAAAGATGATGAAACAATTATGGGAGAAGTTTATCTCAAATGTGTATCCAACGGATACTATGACGAGGTAGAAAAGCTCTTGGAAATGGGGATTGATGTAAACTATATGTCTTATGGCGATAGTGCCCTTTCTCTTGCAAAAGAAAATAAAGATGCAAAAATGACGGTTTTGCTGAAAAGTAGAGGAGCCGTTGAATAATATACTAAAATGCATAAGTTTGCCCTAGGTAGAAAACTACCTAGGGCAAACTTATTTTTTGTTTGGAAAATTTATAAATAATATTATTTTTCTTTTGAAAAACTAGAAATTAGATTTAATAAGCTTTCCAGAACAAATGTTTGGAACAAATGTAAAAAAATTCTTTTTATCCCTTGACATTTGTAAAATACAAATGTATAAATTAGTAGAAAGACTTAATAAATAAGTTGTTTAGGATGGATGGAAATGATTTTAAACAAAGAAAATTTTGTAGATATGCTCAATTCAAGTTGTCAATTAATAGATAAAAACATAGATAAACTTGGAAATATAGATGCAAAATTTGGTGACGGTGACCACGGTGTAACAATGTCAAAGATAAGCAATATCATAAAAAAATGCATAAATAATTGGGAAAATGAATCGGTATATGAATTTTTTGAAAATATGGGAGAAGAAATAATGGATGTAAATGGAGGGTCTGCGGGACCTCTCTACGGAACTTTTTTTCAAGGATTGGGAGAAGGGATAGAAAACTCAGAAGAGATAGATAATAAAGTATTTAAAAAAATGATTTTAAGTTCTTTGGAAAATATGCAAATGATCACAAAAGCGAAGGTAGGAGATAAAACAATGATGGATACACTTATTCCTGCAGCAGAATGTGCAAAAAAATCTTCTTTAGAATTACCAGAGTGCATAACCGAGATAGCAGATGCTGCCTGTAGAGGAGCAGAAAAATCTAAAGAGTTTCCTTCTAAATTTGGAAGAGCTAGATTTTTTAAAGATGAAACAATTGGCTATATGGATGCAGGTGCTATGTCTTTAAGTTTAATTTTTATGGGATTCAATGAAGGAATAAAAAAATAACAGGGGAGGATTAAAAAATGAAAATGAAGAAATTTATAAACAACCCGGAGAATTTAACACAGGAATTATTGGAAGGACTGGCACTGGCCAACAAAGAGATACTTACTTTGGTAGAGGGACATCTGGTTGTAAGTAAGGATCTAGAAACAGCAGATCGTGTGACAGTGGTAACATTAGGCGGTACAGGTCATGAGCCGGCACTACAAGGGTTTGTAGGTAAAGGTATGGTTGACATAGCAGTTTGTGGAGATATATTTGCTGCACCTGGTCCAGATAGTTGTGTAAAGGCAATTCAGATGGCAGACAAAGGTCATGGGGTTTTGTTTGTAGTATTAAATCATTCGGGGGATATGTTGACAGCAAACCTTACTATGAAAAAAATAAAAAAAATGGGAATTAATGTAGCTAAAGTAGTAACACAAGAAGATATCTCGTCGGCTCCGAGAGAAGATGCAGATAACAGAAGGGGTTTTGTAGGGTGTGTTCCTTTATACAAAATTGCAGGAGGAGCAGCTTTACAGGGAAAATCCTTAGAAGAAGTAGCAAATGTGTCTCAACGTTATGCAGATAATATGGCAGCGATCTCTGTATCACTCCGTGGAGCTACTCATCCAGCAACCGGTGGACCTTTGGCAGAGTTAGATGAGGAAGAAATGGGTGTCGGAATGGGACAGCACGGAGAAGGGGGCGGAGAAAAAATACCTATGGAGACAGCAGATGTGACTACTGATATTTTAATGGAAAAAGTATTGGATGATTTGAAAATAAAGTCAGGGGAAAAGTTAATGGTTGTGGTAAATGGATCTGGAGCAACAACTTTAATGGAGATGCTAATTGTTTACAGAAGGGCTGTAAAGCACTTGGAAGAAAAAGGTATAGAGGTAGTCGGAAATATGGTAGGTGAAATTTTGACAGTTCAAGAAACGTCTGGATTCCAGTTATTCATAGCAAGAATGGATAATGAGTTACAATCTTACTGGAATGAACCTTGTAAAACACCATATTATTCTAAATAATAATTTTAAATATTGAGGAGAGATAAAATGGCAGATTTAGAAGGAAACAAAGTTTCCAAGAATTTTCATTTAGATAAAAAATCAACATTAGAAGGATTTCATGTGAAGGGCTTAAATCACAGCGATTGGGGAATGAAAACAAGGCTTTCAAAGATATTTAACGAAGAATCTGGGAACTCGGTAATTTTAGCTTTTGATCATGGATATATAATGGGGCCAACATCTGGATTGGAAAGGTTGGATATAGTGGTTCCTCCATTACTGCCTCACATCGATGTATTGATGGCAACAAGAGGAGGACTAAGGAGTTGTATATCTCCGGCTTGTGGTAAAGGAATAGCTTTGAGGTGCACTGCGGGAAGATCTGTATTAGATGATGATCTGTCAAATGAATTTAAGGTGGTGGATACAGAAGAAGTTATAAGAATGAATGCTTCTTGTATGGCTATTCAGGTTTTTATTGGTTCTAAAAATCAACATGAAAATTTGAAAGAGTTAAACAGAGCAGTAAATGAGGGAACTAGGTATGGTATACCAACAATGGGGGTAGTTGCAGTAGGGAAAGAAATGAGTAGAACAAAAGAATATTTTTTATTGGCAACTAGGATGATTGCTGAATTCGGAGCTCATATAATTAAAACATATTATTGTGAAGGATTTGAAGAGGTAGTTGCAGCCTGTCCTGTTCCGATTGTAGTTGCAGGAGGGAAAAAAATACCAGAAAAAGATGCCTTAAATCTTACATACATGGCTATAAAAGCAGGTGCTAGAGGTGTAGACATGGGAAGAAATATCTTTCAAGCTGAAAATCCTGTAGCCATGGCAGAGGCTGTAAGTCTTATTGTACATAAAAATTACACAGATGAGGAAGCATATGAAATTTATCTGAAGAATAAATAAAAATAATCAGTTTATATGTAAGAAGTAAGGAGGGCGAAATGACTAAAAAAGAATATATAGTTGGTCCGATAATTGTAGCAGCTATTGCAATGGTAGTACAAGTGATAGATCAAACTTCAGTTTTAAATATTTCATCGGTAGGTACGGGGTTTGGATGGGTTTCTTTTCAAGCGTGGGCCTGTTACTTTTTAGCCGGTTGTACACCTAAAGGCGCTATTAGAACATTTAATAGTTATCTACTAGGATGCATCGCTTCTATTATCATAATGATATTAGGGGGAACTTTGGCGTCAATATTGGGATTTTTCGGGTTTCCGATGGCGATCTTAATATGTGTTGTACCTGTTATATGTCTAGAAAAATCAGGTGAATGGTTTGACTTTGTACCGGGTCTTTTTATAGGGGCAGGAGCATTCTTTGGTTTCATGAGTTATGTTCCAGGAGCATCATTTTTAAATGCGACTGTTACAATAATGATCTATTGTATATTGGGGTTATTAGCAGGATATTTTACTATTTTATTTAGAACAAAATATGAAATGGTTTTAAGCAAATAAAAAAAGGAGAAAAAAATGGAGATATTACATGTTGGAGTTATAACAAATGTACCTGTAGACGGGGAAGCATATAATGATGGTTTAAAAGTTCACTTAACAGATCCGGAAAACCATCCTTTTAAGTATGAATTTTTAAGATTTGAAGACGGTTCTCCCTTACATAAAAGAATCCAAACAGAACCTCATATTGCAATAAAAGTAGATTCGATAGAGGAAGAAGTTTCAAAGGCGACTGAAATTTTATCAGAAGAGATGGACTGTGGCGGAATGTTTATAAGGTTTGCTGATATAGATGGTTTCATATTTGAATTTACAGAATTTAGAAATTAATATTGAAGAATAAGACCTTTTCGGTTACTGATCTTATGTCATCAATAACCGAAAAGGTTTAGTTTTTATTTTAAGAATTTTTAATTGGAGAATCTTTGGGTGACAAAATTTATTACTTTATTGTATAATGTTTTAAAAAATAATATTTTGGAGTGTTTTCTAATGATTTATGAGATTGATAAAATAAAAAAAATTGTAGATGTTGCCAGGATGTATTATGAACAAAATTTGACACAAAATGAAATAGCCAAAGCTTTATCTATCTCTAGGCCATCTATAAGCAAAATGCTGGCCGAGGCAAAGAATTTGGGGATTGTTAAAATAACGATAACCTCTCCTCTCGAACAAAATGAAGAGCTTTTAAAAAATATAAAAGAGACATTTAATTTAAAGGGTGGAATTATAGTCCATGGAGCAGCTTCTGAGAAAGTAAATAATGCTTTTATAACCAATGAAAGTGCAATATATATCATGAATAAACTAACTAAATCCAATAAAATAGGACTTGGTTGGGGTAAGATGATGAATTCTATTGTGAAAAGAATAAGTGAAACATCTTCTGTAAAAACTTCGGGGAGTATCTGTCCATTGTTAGGTAACTCGGTAACTCCTTATGAAGAATATCATCCTGACTCACTTGTCAGAAAATTAGGAGAAAAAATGGGACTCAAGCCATTTTATATATATTCTCCAACATTTTTTGCAAGTAAAGAAGAATTTGAAGGTTTTTTAAACTTGGAAAATCAAAAGATAATAAATAATCTTTGGAATTCTCTGGATATTGCCATATTAAATATAGATAATCACCCGTCAGTGCCTGATTTTGCAACGGCCTCACGTTTTGGTGAAAGCCTAAATACAAAAAAAATTATTGGTCATATGATTTCATATTATTATAATATAAATGGTGAAATTTTAAAGAGTTCAAGTGACTATACAAATCATATTAGTTTATCTGATCTTAAAAATACTGAAACAGTTATCGGGGTTTGTTCTTCTGATACAAATGTTAAAGCAGTAATTGGGGCTCTGAAAACTGGATTAATAACGCATCTTATTATAGATGATGAGTTAGCAACTAAGGTTCTAGAAACAATAAGCAAATAGGAAGCATTGCCAATAAAGTTATGATTGTGCAATGCTTCCTATTAATTTGAAAGTTTATTATTGAAATTAACTTTTATATCTGAATGTCTCCGAGTCGTCTAAAATTTCAATTTTTACAGGTATCACTCCGCTATTGAGCGAGGCTATACTTTTAAAGGCCTTAGGACTGAGGTCTATAACTCGACCTTTAACAAAAGGGCCACGATCATTTATTTTTACTCTTACACTTTTTCCATTGTTTAAATTAGTGACACGCACGATAGTTCCAAAAGGAAGGGATTTGTGTGCAGCAGTATAATATCTAATATTATACTTTTCTCCGCTGGCAGTTAACCGCCCATGAAAATCTTTTCCATACCATGAAGCCATACCTTTTAGAGTGTGAGTCTTGGAATAAACTTCGGTTTTTTTTGATACGGCAGAACATCCAGATATAAGTAAAAGTATCAAAATTATAAAAATATTAAATTTGTTTTTCATAAATCACTCCTTTACCAAACCTTTCTCTTTTAAAAGCTCATCATATGATTTTCCTGTTTTTTCACATTCTTTCAGAATTTCCGATAAAAGCTCATAACCTAGTTGGTCTATATGACTTGTTATAGTTGAGAGGCTAGCTCTCAGGTGTTTTTCACATCTTTCTTTATCAGCGGTAATTCCTTTGATAACCTTTTCTCTAAACATTTTTATACCATCTCTTAAAACCTCTATACTTTCAAGAACAGATTCAGAAATAATTGGAGTGAGTGCATTTAATTCAAACTCTCCTTCAGCTGCCGCCGCTGAAACAATAAGGTCATTTCCCTGTACCTTATGAAATATCTGTTTTATAAATTCTGCTCCTACAGGGTTTATTTTTCCCGGCATTATAGAGGATCCCATCTGTATTGAAGGAAGTTTTATCTCTCCTATACCACCATTTGGACCTGAAGACATAAGCCTTAGGTCGTTAGATATCTTATTTAGGTTGACGGCCATTGTTTTAAGAAGGCCTGAGATTTCTACAAAAACATCTAGGTTTTGAGTGGCATCTATTAGGTTCTCTGCCCTTGCAAGGCCGTATCCGGTGAGTCTCTTAAGCTCTTCAGTCACATAATAACGATACTTTAGGCTAGCCCCTATACCGGTTCCTATGGCAGTTCCTCCGATGTTGATTCTTCTGATTCTTTCTTCTATTTTGTACAGTCTCCACCTGTCTCTAGAGACAGCTTCGGCAAATGCACCGAAACTTTGTCCTAAGGTGAGTGGGACGGCATCTTGAAGCTGTGTTCTTCCTAATTTGAATATAGGTGAGAACTCTTTTTCTTTTTTTTGAAGTTCTTCTTGCAGAGCCATGGCTTCTGTTACTAATTCTCTCAAGATTCTGATCACAGTTATTTTAACTGCAGTGGGATATGTATCATTGGTACTCTGGCTGAGGTTGACATCTTCTATGGGGTTTATGAGATCATATCTTCCCTTTTCTTCTCCCATCTCTTCTAGGGCAGCATTTGCAACTACCTCATTTGCATTCATATTTGTAGAAGTACCTGCACCACCCTGGATTGAAGAAAGAGGGAACTCAGATTCTAGCTCTCCATTATAAACCCTTTCACAGGCTCTAACTATGTAGTTTTTTTTATCTTCATCAAGTTTTCCAGCTTTGAAATTGGCTTCAGCAGCAGCAAGTTTCACCAGAGCAAAGCTTTTTATCAATTCTGGATTTGTTTTTTTCCCATTTTTAAGGTAGAAATTATCTATTGCTCTTTGAGTGTGGATTCCGTAATATTTGGTTTTAGGTATTTCTAGTTCCCCTATACCGTCTTTTTCAATTCTCATCTGTAGGTATCCTCCTTAATCTTCTAGCCACTGGAAATATACCTCTGGGAAAGGTTTCAGTGCCCTGTCTAAAATTCCATGGAGAGTGGCTATGCAGAGTCCGTAATTCAGTACAGGGACTCCTTGTACTGAACTCACCTCGATTCTAGAAAGCATCTCTTTCCTGTTTAGAGTGCAGCCTCCACAGTGTATCACAAGCTTGTAGTCTGAAAGGTTGTCTGGATAATCTCTTCCTGCACAAAAGTCAAAAGTGAGATCATTTTCTATGTTCTGACGAATCCATCTAGGAATTTTTACTTTTCCGATATCATCAGGCTGAGCATGGTGTGTACATGCTTCTGCCATAAGTACTTTGTCCCCGGCTTTTAAATTCTTTAAAGCTTTTGCGCCTTTGACCATCTTCATGAGATCTCCCTTGTATCTTGCAAAAAGTATGGAAAAAGATGTAAGGAGGATATCATCTGGAGTATCTGCTGAAACTTTTGAAAATTCCTGGGAATCAGTTATTACCAGTTTCGGTTTTTCTTTTAACTTATCGAGAGTCCAACGAAGCTCCCTTTCTTTGCAAACATGAAAGACTCCGTCATTGTCTAGAATGTCCCTCATAGTCTGTACCTGAGGGAGGATGAGCCTTCCCTTGGGCATTCCTGTATCTACCGGGATTACTAAAACGATGCTCTCTCCAGGATTTATAAGATCTCCAACTATGGTAGGTTGTTCAAATTCCTTAGGAGAGTATTTAATAATGAGCTCTTTTAAAGTGTGTATCTCTTCTTTTAGTTGTGCCGATACAGCTACATAAGGGATATTTTTTATTTTCAATTCTTCTGTGAATTCTGAATTTGCAGGTATTATATCTTTTTTGTTTATAACTGTTATAAAAGGAATATTTTTTTCCTCTAAAAGTTTTATTATCTCTCTGTCAAAGTCACTAAATCCTTCTCCGGTAACTGTGAGAAGAGCAATATCGGTTTTTTTTAAAACTTCGAGACTTTTTTTGACTCTCAATTCTCCTAGATCTCCCAAGTCATCTAGTCCTGCGGTGTCTATTATGACACAGGGACCGATTGGAAGGATTTCCATAGCTTTGTAAACAGGATCTGTTGTGGTACCTGCATATTCTGAAACTATAGCAAGGTTTTGCCCTGTGAGGGCATTTATCAGTGTGGATTTTCCCATATTTCTTTTTCCAAATATAGCTATATGAAGTCTGCTAGAACTAGGAGTTTTATTAAGTTCGGACATGGTTCCTCCTTGAAAAAAATATTATAGTTAATTTTTTTATTATAAATATAAAGATAGTTATAAGATCATTATATTATAACTATGTGATTTTGTGCAAACTTCTATTTGAAAATAAATAAATACCATACCTAACCAAAGTTTATTTATCGCTTTATTTAGGTTAAAGTATTGAATTTCTCCAAAGTTCCGTTACTTTTCCTTGATGAAAAGTAACCAAAAATCAAGGCCTGTGAAAAATAAGCTAAATGCCTTCGGAAATCTAAGTAAAAATCAAAACTCGCTGCGCTCAGACAGTTGATTTTTTCTAGAGATTTCTCTCAGCCATTCTTAACGCTTATTTTATCAATGGCCAAAAACTTAAAAAACCTTTTGTGTGCATAAACCTTGGTAAACCTTTGCGCTTGCTTTTTAAGTGAGAACATATGGTTTTAAATTTTTTTGAATTTTCAAGTCGCAGGGCTTATACAGAAAAGAACCTGCACTCAGCCGTCCTACAGAATAAGTTCCGCAGGGAACCGAGGACTGTAGCTTACAAAGGCGATAAAAGAAATATATACTTCCTAGACATTTGAAAATTCTTGAACTTTTGGTTACTTTTCTTTCAAGAGAAAAGTAACAGGTTCAAATAAAGTCAGTAATTTATCAGAATTCATTTCAAATATCAACTTGAACTACATAATATTAGAGTTTGGGATGTTATTTTAAGTTGAGATTTTTTTAAAATAATTTAATGGTTCACAAATAAGTTTAATTATCTTATAATAAATCTAAAAATGGAGGTACTAATAACTATGAAAATAAAAACTTTTTATTTGGGCGAGATGATGTCTTGTGCTTATCTTACTTGGAATGAGGATACAAAAGAGGCTTTTCTTTTTGACTGCGGTGGAGAAAACCTAGAAAATCTTTTTGCATTTTTAAGAGCCAATGAACTGACTTTAAAAAAAGTAATATTCACTCACGGACACCACGATCATATAGTGGGACTAAAGAAACTTCTTCAGCATGTTTCAGATGTAGAGATTTATATAGGGGAAGAAGAGGAAAAATTTCTTACTGATGCCAACTTAAACCTTTCAGCTTTCTTAGGAAAAAGTTTCACTTATGAAGGGAAGGTAAAAACTGTAAAAGAGGGAGATATGATAGGAGGATTCAAGGTTATTGATACTCCAGGGCATACAGTGGGATCAAAATGCTATTATAATTCCAAGGAAAAAATAATGCTTTCAGGAGACACTCTTTTTAAAAGAAGTTATGGTAGATATGATCTTCCAACAGGTAATGGAGAAGTTTTATTTGTGAGCTTGGGGAAAATATGTAATGAATATCCAGGTGAAACAAAGGTTTACAGCGGTCATACAGAGGTAACTACCCTTGGAGAAGAAAAAGTATTTCTTCAGATGAATGGGCTTATTTAAAATTTGACAATGCATAGGGAAAGTAGTATTCTGATATTATAATATGTAAATAGGAGTAGAGTTGTGGAAATTGATAAGGCTGTCTTACTGTTTAAAATGATGTCAAATCCCATAAGGCTTGGAATCTTAAAGGAGCTTTCTGAAAAAGGTGTTCTTTGTGTAAGTATGCTAGAGGAAGCTATAGGGTCTTCTCAGTCTAGTACTAGTCAACATCTGGCACATCTCAGAAATTCTGGAATACTTACCTGTCAAAAAAATGGTAAGAAGGTGTGCTATACCATAGCTGACAAGAATGTGGAGGAACTTATAAAACAACTTAAATTAGAGGAAAACTAAATTTAGAGACTGTCTTCTCATAGCGGATGGCAGTCTCCTTTTGTTTTGAAAGGAGAGAACTGTGGAAAAAATATATGACATGATAATTATAGGGGGGGGACCTGCAGGGCTTACAGCTGCCATATACGCAGGCCGTGCACAGTTAAATGTTCTGGTAATAGAAAAAAGAGAACTAGGAAGTCTTATTTCAGCCCATAAAATAGACAATTATCCTGGATTTCCAGACGGGATAACAGGCAGAGAGTTATACCAGCTGAAAAAAGAACATGCTTTAAAATATAATGTAAATATTGTAGAGGGGACTTTTCTTGAACTTGATATTTTCTCTGAACCAAAGATCGTAAAGACAGACGTAGAAAATTACCACGGTAAATCAGTTATAATAGCCAGCGGTTGGCCTAAAAATAGTGTTAAGAAGATAAAGGGAGAGCAGGAATTTATAGGAAAGGGGGTATCCTATTGTGCCACCTGTGACGGGGCTTTTACCAGAAATCTAAAGGTGGGCTTATTCGGTCAGGGGGATGAAGTTGCAGAAGAGGCACTTTTTCTCACAAGATACTCTAAGGAGATATTTATTTTCTCAAAGGAAAACAGTCTAAAATGCAACGAGGAACTAAAAAATGCTCTTTTATCCCATGAAAATGTAAAAATAATTCCAAATAGCAGTATTGTTGAAATAAAGGGAAATGATTATGTGGAAGAAGTTGTTGTATCAAGAGATGGCCTAGAGGAAAGTTACTCTTTAGATTATACTTTTTTATATTTAGGAACGAGGTCCACAGAGGAACTTTTTTCTGGATTTGCCAAACTAGATCCAAACGGATACATAATAACAGGAGAAGATATGAAGACCGAGGTAGACGGAGTCTATGCAGCGGGTGACATAAGATCAAAGGCTATAAGGCAAGTTACCACAGCGGTGGCAGATGGAACAATAGCCTCATTAGAAGCTGCCAAGTATATACTGAAACAAAAAAAAGAGAGTTAACCCTCTCTTTTTTTACATAGTATACCTAAACTTATCTCTTAACTTATCGATAGCTTTGAGCTGAATTTGCCTTATTCGCTCTCTGGTTAGGTTCAGATGGTTTCCTATCTCTTCTAGAGTAAGAACATTTTTGTTGAAAAGTCCAAATCTGTGTATGATGACGTCTCTTTCCTTGGAATTAAGTATTTTTAAATTACTTATAAGTTCTTCGTTTACACTGTCTGTTATTATCTGCTCTTCAAAAAGATCATCACTTGGAATAATGCTGTGAAGGTCTCCGTTTTCACCGTAGGATTCTTCAAGTGAATTCAGGGATTGTTCAAAAATATTGAGGTATTTCTCCACATCTTTTTTCTTGAATTCAAGGCCTGTGGCGATAACTTCAATAGATGGAACGGAACCATATTTATTTTTGTAATCTCTTATGAATTTGTTTATTTTTGAGATATTATCATAGATATAAGTAGGATATCTTATAACCCCTTTATTTGATGAAATATATCTTAAAATACTCTGCTTTATCCAAAAAGTGGCATAGGTGGAAAACCTTTTATCCATGGTGGTATCAAACTTACTGACAGCTTTTATCAGTCCGATATTTCCTTCTTGTATGAGATCTAAGACAGGAATGCCGATATTTATATATTTTTTTGCTATACTTACTACGAGTCTTAGGTTGGATGTAACCAACTTTTCATGAGCTGATTCGTCTCCATTCTGGGCTTTCAAGGCAAATTCTATCTCTTCTTCCTTGGTTAAGAGGGGATAGTGGCTTATCTCTTTTAGATAATTGGATATATTCATTTTACGTAGCCTTTTAAGGCCCCCTCCTTTCAATATAAGAGTTTGTTTTCTAAGTAAGATATACGTTGCAGTATGAGAAATCCTTTTTTATAGAATTTTTTTTTAATCTATGGTAAACTTTTAAATAGGGGTGAAATAAATAGTGAGAGTTTTAGGTATTGATCCGGGAACTGCAACAGTGGGATACGGAATCGTAGATTTTAAAAATAATAATTATGATACGGTAACTTATGGATGTATATATACAGACAAAGATCTTCCCATGTCAAAAAGGCTTGAAAAAATATATGATGAACTTTATGCTCTCATAGAAGAATATAAGCCCGCTCATATGGCTGTGGAGGAGCTTTTTTATTTTAAAAACAATAAAACAGTTATAAGTGTAGGTCAGGCAAGAGGAGTAATAATCCTCTGCGGTGAGAAACAGGGACTCTGTTTAGACAGTTATACACCTCTTCAGGTAAAAATGGGGATAACTGGATACGGGAAATCTGAAAAAAAACAGGTTCAGATTATGGTTCAGAAGATATTAAAACTAAATGAGCTTCCAGAGCCTGATGATGCTGCAGATGCCTTGGCTATAGCAGTGACTCACATAAATTCACTAAACTCAGGATGCTACAGCATATCTGATAATAAAAAAATATGCGGGAAAAAAATAGGAAGTGGGAAACTAACAGCGAAGGAATATAGGGAATTGTATAATATCAAGTAAACCAGAATAAAGGAGGTGATTGTGTGTGGGGTAAAATAAATTATAATCTAAGCAGAAAAACAATTATTGGAAAAAAACTTACAAATAATGAAAAAGATATCTCACATATGATCCAGGAATTTGAATCTATAGAAAAGATGATGTCAGTTATTTATAGTGAAAAAAATGAAGGTAGAGTGATATTCTGCATTCTTCTTCTTTTGATCGGGAAACTAGACTTAGGGTATGTTGAGAGTTATTACTTCCATTATGATGAAGAGTCTAAGACTCTTCAGTATAAGGAGGGATATTTTAATCTAGATAAAATAGAGGAAGAGGAATTAGATGAGATATATGATTCTCTCAGTGACATTATAGAGGTAGATCAGGCACCATTCTTAAAAGAGATATTAGAGATTGGGGAACCAGTTTATGATATAAAGAAATTTACAGAATTGACTCCCTATACATTTCTCAGCAGGCTGAATAATTTTTCTGTGATCCCAGTGGGTTATGCAGATAAAAATTATGGCGTGCTTATTATGGCGGGAAACAAAAAACTTCTTAAAATGGGTAAAAGAAAACGGGAACTCGTAGATATATTTAAGTACAATTTATCTATGTATCTTTATAACAGAGACTTAGAAAAAAAAGAACTCAAAGACGATAGATTAAAAACCATAGGATATTTTGCCAACTCCATAGTTCATGAGTTTAAAACTCCTGTATCAGTAATAAAGGGCTTTGCAACTCTGGCTAAAAATAAACTAGATGATCCTGAAAAGCTAAAGATATATCTAGAAAATATAATTAATGAATCAGATAGGATAATAGAGATGTCTGACGAGGTTGGGGAATATGCTCAGACAAGGAATTCACTTAGTATAGAGGAAGAGTTTTATTTTCAGGATGTTGTAAAGGAAATCTATAAAAAATTCAAAAACAAATTTGAAAGACTGGAAATAAAACCAATATTCATGGAGGAGAAAAAAATATTGGTAAAAGCCAATAAAAAAACTTTTTCAAGAACAGTATGTCATATCCTAAAAAATGTAGCAGAAAATGTGGACTATAAGAAAGATAACAGATATATACTGTTTAGATTTGAGGAACAAGACGGAAGAGATGTTGTGGTATTTGAAGACAATGGCTGCGGGATACCTGAAGATAATTTATCGAAAGTATTTTCACCATTTTATACTACAAAAATAAATGGAACAGGTCTTGGAATGACCATAGTAAAAGAATACTACGAAAAAATAGGAATGGAAATAAAACTAGAGTCAGTTTGTGGAAAGTACACTAAGCTGACAGTAATATTATAGGAGGAGTTAGATGAATATAGTTTTGCTGAATCCAGAGATACCTTACAATACAGGAAACATAGGAAGAAGTTGTGTTCTTACCAATACCTCACTTCATCTTATAAAACCAATGGGATTCTCTCTAGATGAAAAGCAGGTGAAAAGGGCAGGCCTAGATTACTGGAACAGTGTAGATCTTCATACTTGGGATAGCCTAGAAGAACTTATAAAAGCCAATCCTGATTCAAATTTTTATTTTGCTACGACCAAGACAAAAAAAAAATATTCAGATGTAAAATATGAAAAAAACGATTTTATTGTTTTTGGACCTGAATCTAGAGGAGTGCCAGAAGAGATACTAGAGGCAAACAAAGAAAACTGCATAACAATACCTATGATAAAAATGGGAAGATCTCTGAATCTTTCAAATTCTGCAGCAATAATATTATATGAAGCTTTAAGACAAACTGGCTTTGATTTTTAAAATAGATTTTATGGGGTAATATAAAAGATCAATTTATGGGATATTTCAACAAATTATTATACTTACAAATTGAAAATAAGGGGGCATTATATGAGTATGGAATACACAGGGTTTCAAAATGAGATGGAACCGGCTTTACGTTTGGTGGCGATGCCAGCAGACACAAATCCAGCAGGTGATGTATTTGGGGGATGGATCATGGCACAGGTGGATTTGGCAGGTGCAGTTATTGCATCACAGAGAGCCCAGAGCAGAATTGTAACGATAAAAGTAACTGACTTTGTTTTTAAAGAACCTGTCTATGTAGGGGATTTGGTAACATGTTACGGAAAGATAGAAAAAATTGGAAATACGTCTATTACTGTAAAAGTAGTTGTCTGTGCCCAAAGAAACAGGTATGAAAAAACTTGTATAAAAGTAACAGAGGCTACTGTAGTATATGTGGCAATCGACGAAGATGGTAATCCTAAGGAAATATCAAAGTAATTTAAATTTTGAAAAGATATAAATGTATATTTTTTCAGAAAACATATTAAGAAGCATTTGAAATAAGGTTTTGTCTTTTAAAGTCCTTCTCTTAATTATTAAATGATACTCTAGTATCTATTTGATTAAGGGGGGACTTTTTTGTTGCTGGCTATGTTCTCTTCTAGTAAAGTTTTAAAAGTTCTTTGTGATGCATCACTATATATGTTATTTAGATTCTACATAATAAAGAGAATCTTTATTCATTAAATAGAGAGTTCAGATAATGATAAATATTCTATTTTTTAGTTTTATAGAAAAAAATTGCGTGATATAAATTTTTTAAAGGATGTATCTCCTCTATTTTAAGGCTTTGTGTCTTGTATTTAAAAGCTTTAAAGCAAAATAATATTAGTTTGACTAGAATTTTTATCAATAATTATATTTTGAAAATATTTTTTAACTATTGTAAGTTCTTGTGCTTAAATACTTAAGGATCAGCCATTAATTTTATCTTTATATACTCTTTTTGTGACGCGTCACAAAAAAATTAGAGACCTGTACCATTGTGATTTAAAAGAAAACCCTTTATAATCTTAGTATATTAAATCTTACAAGTCAGTTTCCGGAACTATTTTCAAGTAAATAACTATGGTAATCGACTTTGATAAAATATTGAATTATCTATCATTAAATAATATATCATATAAAAGTAAATGGCATCTTATCAGCAAAAAGAAGAGATCCCTCTTTAATACCCTGGAAAGGTACAAAGTCGTTTTACTTTCTCTGAATATCAGATGGAAGTAATGCGACTTTTTTGTTATAGATATATTGTTTGGTATAAATTCAATTTAATTTGATTTAAAAAAATTATTAGGAGGTTTAAAGTATCGGTAGAAGCTGGTATCATTAATGCTCTAGAAATGGATATCCTTCCTGAAGTTTAAAATTTATGAGATGAGAATTCAACTATTTAATTTTCTATTTAACACTTTTCATTACTTGGCATCTGTTCAAAGCCTTTTCTTGAATTTTTAGATCTATTGAGATAATCAAAATCAGGAGATTATCACTATAATATTTTGAAAATGCAAACAACAATCAAAAAATAAGGTAAAAAATATGGGAAACAATATTATGGGATATTCAAGGGCATATTTTAACTAATTATTCAATAGGAGGTTACAGTATGACAAATCAAAAATTAGGGTTATCGAGTGCAATTTCAGCAGGTATTGGTCTAATTGTGGCGACCAGTTGTTTAGTAACATTATCACAAGGTGTTGGTTTTGCAGGTAAGGGATTTATCATCGCTTTGGCTATTGCCTGTGGATTAAATATTTTAGTATCTTTTTCTTTTGCAGAACTCAACGGATTAATGCCTGTTACTGGTGGGTTGGGTCAGTACACATTAGCAGCAATGGGGCCTTTTGTATCGATGATTGCCGTTATTGGAGGATATATCATCTGTGGTATTTTGGCAGCCAGTTCAGAAGCCGCTATGATTGGTTTTGTGGTTAATTCATCTATTTTACCCAATGTCAGTCCTTTATTGATTACACTTATTTCGATTTTATTCTTATTTATAATTAATGTTTTCGGAATTCGTTCCTATGCAAGAACTCAGATGATTACCACAGTTATAATGATAGGTTCCATGATCATAATAGGTGTAATGGGAGCTTTGAAACTTGGCTCTGGTGAAGTAGTTACCCAAGCGAATCAGGCTTTCAATCCTATGGGATTTGGAGTTGTTTCTATGACAGCTTTGGCTTTCTGGTTGTTTATCGGAGTTGAATTTGTATTACCTTTAACAAAGGATATGAAAAAACCAGAGAAAGACATTCCTAGGGGGATGATACTAGCCTTACTTATACTAATGGTGGTTCAATCAATTATGATATTCGGTATCTCTAATTATGTACCTTATGAAATATTGCAGACATCAAATCAGCCACATATGGATTTCGCCAGACTTTTGTTAGGAAAGGTAGGGACCGGATGGATGACTATTATAAGTATAGGTGCAGTTGTAAGTACATTAAATACAATCCTTGCCGGTATTCCTAGAATGCTATTGGGAATGGCTGAAGGTGGAATGCTTCCAAAAGCTTTTACAAAAACTAATCGTTACGGAGTGCCATATAATGGATTGTTTCTTATTACAGGTGGAATTGTAACAGCTCTACTTACAGGTATTACATCAGCCGATGATTTAATAATATTTATTCTGACAGGATGTCTATTCTGGATGGCGTCATATATTGTAGCACATTTAAATGTCTTGGTTCTTAGAAAGCGTTATCCAGATGCTAAGAGAAGCTTCTGTGTCAAATTATTCGGGCTACCTCAAATTGTTGGGATTCTAGGAATGATCTATATGATGACACACATTATAGATGTACCTGATTTAAGAAATGCTATCTATTCAAACGCTGCAATCTTAATGATGGCTTTAGTTGCTTATTGTTTTGTGTGGGTTAAGTTTGTTATGAAAAAAGGTCTTTTTGAGACTATAAGTATGGAAGAAGTAATTGCTCAAGATGAGAATAGTTCCGATCTAGATTTAAATAATGATCCAGATTACGATGATGAAAAAAAATTAGAAACTGTTTTCAGTTAATTAAAAAAGGGATTATAAAAATAATTTTTTAGGGGGAAATGAATATGAAAGATAGTAAAGTAGATTTTATTTATTTAAGTGAAAAGGATATGATTGAAGCTGGAGTCAAAGATATGGGTGGTTGTGTAGATGCTATGGAGGAGATGTTCAAACTTCTTAAGGTTGGAGATTTTAGAATGGGTGGGTCTAACGGATTTTCTCACGGCTGTATGGTAACTTTTCCTGAAGAATCACCTTTTCCTAATATGCCTTTAGACGGCCCTGACAGAAGATTTATGGCAATGCCTGCATATCTTGGTGGTCAATTTGATATGGCTGGAGCAAAGTGGTATGGATCAAACTCTGACAATAGAGAAAAGGGATTACCAAGATCTATTCTTATGCTAACACTGAATGATAAAGATACTGGTGCACCTGTAGCACATATGTCAGCTAACGTTCTCAGTGCCTACAGAACAGGAGCTATTCCTGGAGTGGGAGTGAAATATCTGGCACATGAAAATGCCAAAGTCTGTGGTATTGTCGGTCCTGGAGTAATGGGGAAAACAGCTTTAGCTTCATTTATAGCTGTAAGACCTGGGATTGAAACAGTGAAAATAAAGGGGAGAAGTCAAGGATCAATAGATTCTTTCGTAAAATATGTAAAAGAGGAGTTCCCAACTGTTAAAAACATTGAAATCGTTGATGATATAGAGTCAGCAGTTAAAGATGCTGATGTTGTATGTTTAGCTACTTCTGCAACACTTGGAAATCTTGATGAATATCCATATGTAAAAGAGGAATGGATTAAACCTGGAGCAGTAATATGCTGTCCTGCGTCAGCAAGATTTGATGAAGATTTTATTGTAAATAAAGCCAGAACAGTTGTAGATTGTTTACATCTATATGAAGCATGGGCAGAGGAATATCCATATCCAACATTCCATACTATTCCTATTCCAGCTTGTTACAATATGGATTTACTGCATGAAGGGAAAATAACAAAAGATGACATACATGATCTCGGAGATATTTTAATGGGAACAATTCCTGCCCGTCGTAATGATGAAGAGATAATAATATACTCTGTAGGTGGTATGCCTGTTGAAGACATAGCATGGGGAACGATAGTATACAGAAATGCACTTAAAAAAGGCATCGGTACAAAACTTAACCTTTGGGAAAAACCAGAGTTGGCCTAAGAAAAATAGTTGACATAAAAAAGTTAACTTAAAAAATTGAAAAATTAGGAGGGTCTCCACATGAGAATAGAAGAACACCCGGTACTGGGAAAGATAGAAAAAGGTGAATTAGTGGATTTTACCATGGACGGTAAGCCGCTAAAAGGACATGAGGGAGAACCAATATCTGCAGCTTTAAAAGCTGCAGGTGTTATGGTTCACAGACACACACACAAGCATTCTCCAAGGGGAGTATTCTGTGCTATAGGACGTTGTACAGACTGTGTTATGGTGGTTAATGGCAAGGCAAATGTGAGAACCTGTGTTACTCCTTTAGAGCAGGGAATGGTAGTTGAAACTCAATATGGTGTTTCGGCAAAGGCAAAATAGACGAAATTAAATAAAGTTACTTTTTGAATAATTGATGTAAGTTATTGATTTTCTTATATTTTTAGTCACAAATCATAAAAATAAACTAAAAGAATGTAAAATTTTGGACACAGAGTATAACAGAGGAAATAAATGAGTTTATTAGAGTCCTAGCAGAAGAGTTCAGTTTAATTTATAGATTTTAATTATAGAATAGCAAAAAGGATGGGATGAATATGAAAAGATATGATCTTATAGTAGTCGGTGCAGGACCTGCAGGACTTTCAGCTGCCATTGAAGCTGCAAAAAGAGGTCTCGAAGTAGCTGTTTTCGATGAAAACTCTAAGCCAGGTGGCCAACTATTTAAGCAAATACATAAATTTTTCGGATCCAAAGAACATAAAGCTAAAATAAGAGGGTTTAAAATCGGGGATGAGCTCCTTGAAACAGCTAATGAGCTGGGTGTTAAAGTTGTGTTGAATGCAATTGTTATTGGAATTTATTCTGAAAAAGAGATAACAGTTAATATAGATGATGAAATAATACACTATAAAGCAGATTCAATTATAGTAGCTACAGGGGCATCTGAAAACATGGTTACATTTGACGGGTGGACACTTCCAGGTGTTATAGGTGCAGGAGCTGCACAGACTATGATGAATTTACACGGAGTGAAACCTGGTAAAAAAATACTAATGCTTGGGAGTGGTAATGTAGGCTTGGTTGTAAGTTATCAACTGTTACAAGCAGGATGTGAGGTAGTTGCAGTTGTAGATGCAGCACCAAAAATCGGTGGATATGGTGTTCATGCTGCAAAAATAGCACGTTGCGGTGTTCCTTTTTACCTGTCACATACAATTATCAAAGCAGAGGGTGATGACTGTATTAATGGAGTTGTGGTAGGAGAAGTTGACAGTAAATGGCAGATTGTAGAAGGAACGGAAAAACACTTTGATGTAGACACGATATGTCTGGCTGTAGGTCTATCTCCTATATCTCAGCTATTAAAAATGGCAGGGTGTGAAATGATTGAAGATCCTAAAAAAGGAGGACTGGTTCCTGTCTGTGATAATTATGGTGCCACGTCACTTCCAGGGATATTTGTTGCAGGGGATGTATCGGGTATAGAGGAAGCGAGTTCTGCAATGATAGAAGGAAGAATAGCTGGAATTGCAGCTGCTCACGCTTTGGGTTATATAGAAAAAGAAGAATTGATAAAAGAAGCTGAAGAACTAGAATCTTCTCTTATAAGCTTACGTCAGGGAATGTTTGCCCCTGAAAATCGAGGTAAAGACATTCTTAAAACTGATGAAGGTTTTGATGTTTCAAACAACTTACTAAGAAAAGGTTATTTAACAGATGACGAAGTGACAAAATATCCTGGTGTAAAATCAGTAAGCGGAGTACATCCTATTATTGAGTGTTCACAAAATATTCCGTGTAATCCTTGTCAGGATGCCTGTCCTAAAGGATGTATAAAAATTGGTTCTGATATCACAACATTGCCAGCTTTTGACGAGTCAACAAAATGTACTGGTTGTGGCTTGTGTGTAGTATCGTGTTCAGGACAATCAATATTCTTAATAGATGAGGATAAAGAAAAAGGATATACTCACATTACTATGCCTTATGAATTTTTACCATTGCCTGAAAAGGGTGACAAAGGAAAGGCATTGGATCGTAGTGGTAAACCAATTTGTGAGGCTGAAGTTGTTGGTGTGAGGACATCAAAGAATTTTGATCAAACAAGTTTGCTAACTATTAAAGTTACAGATGATATGGGGATGAAAGCCCGTTTCTTCAAGCAGTTGCAGGAGGTAAAATAATATGAGTAAAATAAATGATCGTTCAAAAGATATAGGAAAATTTATTCCTCAAGCTGATGATGATACGATAATCTGCAG
Organism: Ilyobacter polytropus DSM 2926; assembly: GCF_000165505.1. Classification (NCBI taxonomy): domain Bacteria; kingdom Fusobacteriati; phylum Fusobacteriota; class Fusobacteriia; order Fusobacteriales; family Fusobacteriaceae; genus Ilyobacter; species Ilyobacter polytropus. The sequence goes on from NC_014632.1 coordinate 530,028, forward strand.
ATGTGAGGAAGTAACAAAGGGTGAAATTCGTCAAGCAATACATGCAGGGATGTTTACGCTTCAAGAAGTACGTAAATATTTGAGAACTGGAATGGGGTTGTGCCAAGGTCAGACCTGCGGGAAACTTGTTAAAAAGATTATTTCCCAAGAATTGGGGATTTCTCCTTTAGAATTGGAATCGGCTGTATCAAGAGCTCCAATGAGACCCATCGAAATGAAAGTTCTTGGGAACGAGAGGAAGGGGTGAGAAGATGATAAATAAAGCAGATGTAATTATAATAGGAAGTGGAGTTATAGGGAATGCCACTGCATATAATCTTGCAAAAGCAGGGAAATCCGTTATTGTACTGGAAAAAGATGAAAGCATCGGTGACGGGGGATCGACACGTAACGGTGGAGGTGTGAGACAGTCTGGGCGTCATTCTGCCGAGCTTCCACTGGCAATGTACGGTGTAAAAAATCTTTGGCCAAACCTTTCTGAGGAATTGGGAGTAGATGTTGAGTACTATCAAGAAGGGAATCTTCGGTTGGGGAAGACTGAAGAACATCTGAAAGTACTGCAGGGAATAGTGGACAGAAGTAAAGCCTTAGGTTTGGATCTAAAAATGGTAGAAGGAGACGAGGCCAGAGAAATATGTCCTTACCTCTCTGATGAAGTTATAGGGGCGAGCTGGTGTCCTACAGATGGCCACGCGAACCCTATGCTGGTCACTTTGGGATATTATAAAAAAGCCCGTGAACTTGGTGCCTGTTTTATTACAGGGGAAGAAGTTGTCGAGATAAAGAAAATTAAAGGTAAAGCCCGGCAGGTAGTGACAAAAGAAAATATTTATGAAGGGGATAAAATCATCCTTGCAGCAGGATATGGAAGCCGTAAAATTGCAGAAACAGTAGGTGTCGATGTACCGATGAATCCTATTTTAATGGAAGTATTGGTCACAGAAGCACAATCTCCGATGTTTTATCAGATGCTGGGAACAGCAGAAGCGGATTTTTATGGACACCAAAGTACCCACGGTTCCTTTGTTTTTGGAGGAACTTCAGGACATGAAGCCTTTAACAAAGATGGTGGAATCCATGCTACTAACAGTAAAACAGCATCGGCAGTCTGCAGAGGGATCATGAAGTATTTTCCTGATTTAGGTGATCTTAAGATCATCCGTACATGGGCCGGACATCTAGATTATTGTGTAGACGGTATCCCTGTAATGAGTCATGTGGAGGAAGTTCCGGGACTCATTCTTGCATGTGCTTTTTCAGGGCACGGATTTGGTATCGCACCTACTGTAGGGATGCTGCTTAGTGAAATGGCGATGGATAAAGAGACAACACTGGATGTGACTCCGTTCAGATATGACAGATTTAAAGCTAAAATATAGATGATTTAAAATTTAAAAATGTGGAGGAAAATATATGGAAATGGTAAGAACAAATTATTCTTCAGGTGCACCTTTAGAAGAAAAAGCAGGATATTCAAGAATGGTTACAGTGGGACCTTTTGTATATTTAGGAGGGACAACATCTGTAAAACCAGATGGAACAGTACACGGTGAAGATGACCCTTATGAACAGACAAAATTTATTTTTGATAAATTATTGAAAATTATGGAAAAAGCAGATTCCGGAGCTGAAAATGTCGTAAAAGTAAAAGCCTATGTTACTGATATGAAATATGCTCCTGAAGTTGCGAGGGCTTATTCTGAATACTTTTTAAATATAAAACCACTTTTTACTATGGTTGGTACAACTATGCTTAACCGTCCAACTCAGTTAGTTGAGATTGAAATGGATGCAATAAAATATTAATTCACATAAATAAAATAATTAATTGAAAAAGGAAAAACCGGGCCTAATTAGGCTCGGTTTTTTACTGGATAATTGTAGTGATAACAGAACAATACAGCCTTCAGGCTATATTTTAATATGTAGGAGGAAAAAGATGAATTTTATTTTTGATATACCAGCAACTGTATTTTTTGGAGATAATAAAATAGTAGAAACAGGTAACTTATTAAAAGGTTTTGGTACAACTAAAACGATGATTGTTTGTGATAAAGCTATGTTAGACTTAGGGTTTGTAGATAAGGTTATTAGTTCGCTTGAAGAAGAAAATATAGAATATGTTATTTTTGATTCGGTTATGCCAAACCCCACAGATGTATTGATGCATGAAGGTGCTAAAATTGCTGAAGAAAAAAATATTAATTCTTTCGTTGCAATTGGTGGTGGAAGTGTTATGGACAGTGCTAAAGCTATTAATATTTTACTTACTAATAAAGGTAAGATAGCTGATTATGAAGGGATAAACAAAGTTGCAATATCTACACTGCCGTTGATTATGATTCCGACAACATCAGGGACTGCCAGTGAAGTGACCTCTGTGAGTGTTGTGACAGACACAAAACGTCACAAGAAAATGGTCATTGCCGGTCAATTTGTTGGTGGGAATATAGCACTATGTGATCCAAGCTTAACTATGAAACTGCCAAAAGGCATAACTGCTTCTACTGGTATGGATGCATTAACTCATGCAATAGAGGCTTATGTTTCCAAATGGGCATCCCCTGTAACAGATGCCATGGCATTAAAATCAATTAAATTGATAATGGAGAGCCTTGAAGAAGCTGTTCTTAAAAGTAGTAAAATATCTAGAGAGAAAATGATGTTAGGGAGTGTTACAGCAGGAATGGCTTTTAACTCTGCATTGTTAGGGTTAGTACATTCTCTGGCTCATCCGCTTAGTGCTCATTATGATATTGCTCATGGGGTAGCCAATGCTATTTTTCTACCTTATGTAGTTGAGTATAATATTGAAACCTTCGGAGATAAACTTAAGCCTTTGGCTGAATCCATGGGTATTGAAATTGGTGGACTTGATGAGAAAACATTGGCTGACTCGGTTGTAAATAAGCTGATAGATTTATCAGAAACCATAAAGATTCCAAAGCTCAAATCATTAAATATTCCAAAAGAAGATTTTAAAATGCTCGCAGAAGAAGCGATGCTTGAAATGAGTACGATGACTAATCCTAAGGAAACAAATGTTGATGATTTGATTATGATAATTGAAAAAGCATACTTGAGATAAAAAGATACAATAATAAGTATGGGAAATTTTATCTTCTATTTTTTAATTGTGCAAAAAATATTTTAGATTACAATTCCCATAGAATAACCCCTAAAAAATAAACTTAAAAAGATCTAGAATCCTAAATATCTATTCTAAATATATTAGGAGTACTCATGAAAACATATTATTAAGATTATATTAAGCTCGTTCAGGACGAATCAGTAGATATAAATATTGATAAAATAATGATATAATAAAATATGAGCTCGGAAGGATTTTGAATATTATATCCTTATAGGATTGTAAGATTAAAAAAAGGGGAAATTATGGCTATAAAATTAAGTGAATTATATAAATCTACTAGCAGAAAAAATATGAAATTAATTGCCGGTAAAAATGGTATTAATAATATTGTTACATGGGCACATATGATTGAAAGTATTGAAACATCAATTTTCTTGGATGGTAAGGAGTTGGCTTTTATAACTGGTATTGCTCTAGAAAAAGTTGATATAGAGGAGAAATTATATGAGCTAGTTGAGCATACTTATAAACATAAGGCCAGCGGCATAGTTATAAATACAGGTCCGTATATTGAAAAAATACCAGAGGATGTTATACAGTTCTGCAATGAAAATAATTTTCCACTTTTTGAAGTTCCATGGCATACTCATTTGGCTAATCTTATGAAAGATTTTTGCTATCAAATAACCCTATCAGATAAAACTACCCTCGAACTGTCAAGTGCTCTAAATAATGCGATCTTTTTTCCAAGCCAACATGAACTCTATATTCCCTACTTAGAAAGCAAAGGTTTTAGAACTATATGGCCATATTGCGTTGTTCTTATAGAAATATTTGAGCGAGACGGAATAACGGCAGTTAATAGTAAAAAGAGAATTAAACTTTTAAGATTCATAGAAAATATTTTGTACTCCTACGAAAGAACTATCATTTATGATGTGGATGCTAAGATTACTCTTGCTTTCGCCAATTATACTCAAGAAGAAATAAAAAATATACTTGATGAAATAAAAAAAAGATGTATGGAAATATTGAAAAAAGATGAAAAAATATATTTATGTGTTGGAGAAAATACTAAAAATATCCAATGTATTGCAAAAAGTGCTCGGCAAGCAATGGATGTATTGAAACTCCAAAGAAAAAAAGAAATTTATGATAAGGTCAGTATGTATAGTGATTTGGGGGCGTACAAACTACTCTTGGCAATAGAAGATAAAGAAATTATTAAAAAATACTTCCGAGAAACCATAGAGGAACTTGTTAAAAATGATGAATTAAAGGGGACAGATTACTTAACAGTATTAGAAAGTTATCTTAGAAATAGCGGAAGCATCAAAGCAGTTTCTGAAGAACTTTTTTATCATAAAAATACCGTGTGCTATAAATTGTCCAAAATTGAGGGTATACTAGGGTGTAATTTATCCTACTTAGATAATAGAATGACATATAGGTTGGCTCTTATGATAATGGATATAATTTAAAAAATATTTTAGAACCTCTGCCGGGAGGTCCTTTTGTAATGTTAATCTATTCAATGATAAGATGTAAAATTCTATATAAAAATTCATTTTTTATGATATGATGTAAAAAAAATAGGCAGGTAATAATTTATGATTGATAGAAATTCAAGAACACCTATATATGTCCAAATAGAAAAATATTTTTTAGAACTAATTCAAGAAAATAAGATAAAAGTCGGAGAGCAGTTTCCATCTGAGACTGTTCTGTCAAAAGAACTTGGTGTAAGCAGAATGACAATAAGACAGGCAATAAATAGTCTTGTTATAAACGGTTATCTCGTTAGAAGTAGGGGGAAAGGTACTTTCGTTAAAGAAAGAGATACTAAAAAAATAGAGTTACCGTTGGATAAACTTCGAAATTTTTCAAAAGAAGTGCAAAAATCTGGTAAAGAACCTGTAAATATAGTTGTGGTCTTTAAGCTGACAGAAGCACCATTAAATATTTCTAAAATTTTAAAGATAGCAGATGGGGAAAAAGTTTTTTATATGGAAAGACTTAGGTGTTTGGGCGATGTACCAGCAGTATTAGAACAGACATATATGCGTAATGATCTTTTTGACGATCTTACAGAGGATGTCATACTTTCTTCTAAATATAAATATATTCAAGAAAAAGGTTATAAGATAAAAGAAAGTAAGAGAGAAATCATGGCCGAAATTCCATTGGAAAATGTAGCAAGTCTTTTAAAATTAAATAGAAATGAGCCTGTTCTCAAGGCTAAATCCATAACTTTTTTAGCCGATGGAACCCCTTTTGAATACTCGGAAATAAGCTATAATCAAAAAAAATATAAGTTCACTTTGATAGCAGAATATGATTAAAAACACACAATGGCTGTTCTAAAAAAAAACTTTATGTTGACAGAATTGTTTTTTTTAACTATACTTGAATTGTCTAGACAATTAGACAACTTGGAAATTTGTTAAATTTGTAATATATTTTTAAAGAGGAGTGAGATGATGGATAAGAGATTTAATATTGTATTAGTCGGTGGAGGATCTACATGGACTCCAGGAATTTTAAAGGCAATTTGTAAAAAACAGAAAGATTTTCCTTTAGCGAGTATAGTATTATATGATGTTGATGAAGAAAGGCAGGAGGTTATTGGAAAGTTTGGAGAAATTCTTTTTAGGGAAGAATATCCAGAAGCAAAATTTATTTATACAACGGATAAAAAGGTAGCTTTTACAGATATGGATTTTGTATTCTGCCAAATGAGGACAGGCGGATATCCAATGAGAGAACTAGATGAAAAGATACCATTAAGTGAGGGTGTTATTGGTCAAGAAACTTGTGGTCCAGGAGGATTTGCATACGGTATGAGATCAATAAGAGATATGATAGAATTAGTTAATGACGTAAGAGAAATGTCTCCAGATGCTTGGATACTAAACTATACAAATCCTGCCGCTATAGTAGCAGATGCTTTAAACAGGGTATTTCCTGATGATAAAAAAATTCTCAACATCTGTGATCAGCCGGTAAATCTTTTGAGGTCATATGGAAGGTTGCTTGATATGGATCCAAGTGAATTTGAACCTGTATATTTTGGACTCAATCACTTTGGATGGTTTACACACCTGTATAATAAGAATGGTGTAGACATGGCACCTAAGTTAAAGGAGATAATTACGACTGGTGGATTTATTCCTGTAGATGCCGAACAGAGAGATCAATCTTGGCTCGATACATATGCAATGGTTAGAGATATGCTGGTAGACTTCCCGGAATATCTACCGAATACTTATCTTCAATATTATTTATATCCTGATTATAAAGCAAATAAGTTAGATCCTAATTATACAAGAGCCAATGAGGTAATGAACGGAAGAGAAAAGAGAGTGTTCCAGGAGTGTAGAGATGCTGTAAATGCCGGAACAACAAAGCTTTCTGATGTAGTTCACAATGATGCTCATGGTGATATGATTGTTGAAGTAGCTGAGGCTATTGCATTTAATAAAAATAAAACATATATTGTTATTATTCAAAATAATGGACTTGTTGAAAATGTTCCTAACGATGCCATGGTAGAAGTAGCTGCGTCACTAGGGATAAATGGTCCCAAACCTTACGGTGTTGGAAAAGTAGATACTTTTTATAAGGCTATGATAGAAAATCAATTTGCATATGAGAGACTAACTGTGGAGGCTTACTTTGAAGGGTCATATAATAAGGCACTGAAAGCACTTACGCTAAACAGAACTGTTGTTGATGCAAAAAAAGGAAGGAAAATATTGGATAAACTTATTGATGCTAATAAGGATTATTGGCCTAAATTAGTGTAGAATAATTTGAAATAGGGGTGAATTATGAAGGATAAGGTTATGAAATATCTGCAGGATTTTGGTAGAAGTTTAATGTTACCAATTGCCCTCTTAGCAGCGGTGGGTATATTGTTTGGATTCACTGCTGCATTGAGTAGGCCGCAAATTAAAGATATGCTGCCCTTCCTTAATGGTGGTGGAGTAGCATATGTGCTTTTCTTGATTAGAACTATGAGTATTAAAATATTTGGTCTAATTCCTGTGCTATTTGCAATTTCTATTTCTTTGGGACTTGCAAAGAAAGAAAAAGAAATAGCTGCACTTGCAGGGTTTGTATGTTATTACACATTAATGTGGAGTTCAAGTTACATGGTAGCATCAAACTATATATCATTTCCAAATTCAGCATTGGGAAGCGCCTTAGGACTAGGTGGAGTTCCTGAAATGGGAGCTGTCGGAGGAATGATAGCAGGTACACTCACTGCTTATATTCACAATAAATATTATAATATTAATCTTCCTGTTGCTATAGCCTTCTTCGGAGGAAAAAGATTTGTGGCAATCGGGGTAATTATTGTGGGATCAATATTAGGTCAAATTCTTCCATTTATCTGGCTACCTATAAGTAATACAATACAATTTGTAGGTATTGGAATATCCAATCTGGGACTTTTTGGAACATTTCTATATGGTTTTTTAGAAAGACTTTTAATTCCTACTGGGTTGCATCATATTTTAAATGGTATATTCAGAACTACAGCTGTAGGTGGAGAACTAAATGGAACTGTTGGAGTATGGAATATCTTCTTTGAGTATTTTGGTAAAGTAGATATAAACGAGTTGAAAGAATATACAAGATTTTTATCTCAGGGAAAAATTCCTTACATGGTATTCGGTCTACCTGCGGCGGCCCTAGCTATGTATAAAACCGCCCCAGAAGGTAAAAAGAAAACCACAGAGGCACTTCTTATAGCAGGAGTTCTTGCTTCTATGACTACAGGAATTACAGAACCTTTAGAGTTTACATTTCTATTTATAGCTCCATTATTATTTGTTTTCCATTCGGTAATGGCTGGTCTATCATTTTTACTAATGGATTTATTCAGTGTAGGAATTGGAAATACTCAAGGTGGTCTTATTGATCTATTGGTATATGGAACTCTGGTACCAGGCTCAAATTGGATATATCCAGTTATAGTTGGTCTGGGTTACTCTGGAATATATTACTTTACCTTTAAATATTATTTCACCAAAAAAGGAATAATTATAGACTCAGGTGTAGAAAGCACGGAAAAATCATCTACAAATATATCCGAAAGCAAAGATGAAAAAACAGCATTAATAATAGATGGTCTCGGTGGAGATTCTAATATAGTGTCGGTGGACAACTGTTTTACTAGACTTAGACTTGAGGTTAAGAATTCAAAAGACATTGACGAAGTGAAACTAAAATCAACTGGTGCAGCAGGAATAAAGATAATTTCTGAGACACAGGTGCAAGTTATATATGGTCCGAAAGTAAATATTATAGCAAGTGGGGTCAAGGATCATTTAGGTTATTAAATTAAAAAGGATAGAGGTGTCTATCCTTTTTAATATTAGATATTTTAAAATTAAAGATTTCTTTGAATAATCTAAGTCTGGTTGTATTTGGGGGTAAGGATTTTAATGAAAGTAGTTATTGCGGTAGATTCCTTTAAGGGAAGCCTTAGTTCATTAGAGCTTGGACAGCTTATAGAAAATGGTATAAAAAAAATATATGAAAATGCAGAGGTAAAAAAAGTCCCTGTGGCAGACGGGGGAGAAGGAACAGTAGATGCCCTTGTAGAGGGAACAAAGGGTCAATTTGTAGATGTAAAAGTACACGACCCTTTTATGAGACTAATAGATGCTAAATATGGAATAATGGGAAATAATGTGGCTGTTATAGAGATGGCAGAGGCATCGGGACTACCCCTTTTAAAACCGGAAGAGAGAGATCTCAGAAAAGCCACAACATATGGTACTGGGGAACTTATAAAAGATGCAATTGAAAAAGGGTGTAGAGAGTTTATTATAGGTATAGGTGGAAGTGCAACAAATGATGCAGGTCTTGGAATGATGCAAGCATTGGGATATAAATTTTTGGATAAAGATGGAGAACTTCTTGGTTACGGCGGCGAGATAATGGGAAAAGTGGCTGAAATAGATTCTAGTGGTACCATGGACGGTCTTAATAAATGCCGGTTTTCTGTAGCCTGTGATGTGGATAATCCTTTTTATGGTCCTAAAGGAGCGGCTCATGTGTATAGCAGGCAAAAGGGTGCCGATGATGAAACGGTGGAATACTTGGACTTATCTCTTCAAAAACTAGCTTTGACTCTTAAGGAAAAAACAGGTAAAGACATATCTGATATACCTGGAGCAGGAGCGGCAGGAGGTCTAGGAGGAGGCTTTGTAGCTTTCCTAGATGGGGAGCTGAAGCCTGGGATAGATATAATCCTTCAGGAGGTAGGACTTGCTGAGAGTATAGAGGGTGCAGACTTTGTAATAACTGGTGAAGGAAGGATAGACTTTCAGTCAGTTATGGGGAAAGCCCCAATGGGCGTATCTAAAATGTCTAGGGACAAAGGAATTCCTGTAATAGCAATAGCAGGATGCGTGGCAGATGATGCAGGAGCCATGCATGATCACGGCTTAGATGCCTTCTTCTCTACTATAAATTACCCTGTTTCTCTTGAAGAAGCAATGAATAAAGAGAGAGCCGGAACTTTTGTAGAAAAAAACGTTGAAGAGATATTTAGATTAATAAAGGTTTGTGAAATAAAATATAAATCGAGATAAAAAAATCAACTTTATTCTTAGGAGGTTAGTATGGGATTATTTAATTTTTTTAAAAAGGAAAAAACAATTGAAGATAATTGGTTTGATATCTATTCACCATTAAATGGTAAGGTTATAAATATTTCCGAAGTTCCTGATGAAGCTTTTGCAAGCAAGATGATAGGAGACGGGTGTGCAATAGAACCATATGAAGGGTCAATATTTTCTCCAGTTGCAGCGGAAATAAATATTTTTGAAACTAATCATGCTGTTAGTTTTGAAGTGGAAAATGAAATTGAAATGATAGTCCATTTTGGAATAGATACTGTTAATCTTAAGGGAAATGGGTTTGAAAGGATTGCTGAATCAGGATTAAAAGTAAAAATAGGAGAAGAGCTTGTTAAATATGATATTGACTTTATAAAAGAAAATGCCAAGTCTGTAAGAACTCCAGTTATCATAAATAATATGGACTTGGTTGAAGAGTTGAAGATTGTGGCCAATGGAGATGTCAAAGTCGGAGATTTGCTGATGAGAGTCAAAATGAAAAAATAGGTATATTCGAAATTAAGTTTAAATAACCTTTTAAATTACCGATAGGGCTCTAATCAGGGCTCTTTTTTTTATCCCGAAGGTGGTAAAATTTGAAGAGTTATAGTACCAGATCTTTTGTCATAGTGAATTATATTTTTGTGGAAACAGAAAAAACAGCATAATAGATAATTTTATTGATTAAAATAAAATATCAATCAAAACTAACTATATGAAAAATTTTTAAAAGTTATTTGAAAAAGTGTTGTCATTATAGATATTTACTACTAAACTTATATAATGAGATAAAAAAGTTGTGGGTACTTTATACAATGTCAATTTTAATAAATACTGGGGTAAAATATTTACGGTTAATAAAAAAATGTTCTGAATATTCAGATCATTACGAGAGGGTTTTTAATATAATTGTAGAACTTAGGAGAAATTATTATGAGTAAGTATATAATAGGCATAGATAATGGTTCACAAAGCACTAAAGTTACTATTTTTGACTTGGAAGGAAATGAAGTTTGCTATGGATCTAAAACTTTAAAAAGCCTCTATACAGCCGAAGGCGGTGTAGCATTACATCCTAATGATGATCTATGGGATAGTGTCCTAGGTGGATTAAAGGACTGTCTAAGTAAATTTACTGGAAATAAAAATTCTATCTTGGCCATAGGACTTTGCACAATAAGGTGTTGTCGTGTACTCCTAAAAAAAGATGGTTCACTAGCCTATCCTGTTTTAAGCTGGATGGACAAAAGGTTGTCTGCACCCTATGTGCATGATAATGATGAGGTGAAATATGTTACAACTACTTCAGGTTACTTAGCTAGCAGAATGACAGGCGAATTCAAAGATACCTGCAGTAATTTAGAAGTTTACTGGCCAATTGACAGAAAAACTCTTGACTGGTCAACAGATGACCAAGTTATAAAAGATAATGGACTAAAGAGAGATCAATTATTTTCTATAATAAAACCGGGCGAGAGCTATGGTTCTTTAAAAACTGAGTTGTGCAGAGAATTTGGTCTGAAAGAGGGAATTCAAGTTGTATCAAGTGGTAATGATAAGGCTGTGGAAGTACTAGGTTCTGGCATCAATGACGATAAATCAATTATGATCTCTTTGGGAACTTTTATATCTTCTATGCTTTTGAGAGAAGATTATTTTGAAGATGCCAAGAGTTTCTTTCCAACATTAGCCTGTGTTCCTTTTAAATATGTCTATGAATCTAAAGGAATAAGAAGGGGAATGTGGACTGTAAGTTGGTATAAAGACCTTCTAGGTGAAGAAGTAATCAAAAAATCTAAAGAATTAGGTGTTTCTGAAGAAGATTATTTAAATCAAATTGGGGAAACAATACCTCCAGGAAGTGATGGGCTGATCACTTTATTAGACTGGCTAAACAATTCAGATTATGAGTTCAGGAAAGGAGTTATGCTAGGTTTTGACCATAGGCATACAAGTGCTCACATATACCGTTCTATTCTAGAGGCCATCTCCTACAACATTAAAAATAATATATATGAGATGCTAGATGAAATAGGAGCTGAGATCGATAATATTACTGTAATCGGTGGAGGCTCTAAGAGTAACTTAATGATGAAGATAATAGCTGATATGTTTGGTTTACCGGTTAAAAGAAACAAAGCAACGAGTTCTGCTTGTCTTGGTGCAGCAATATGTGCTGCCAAATATCTAGGCATATATAAATCCTTTGATGAAGCAATGGAAAAAATGGTTAGAGTCAGTGAAGTCTTTGAACCAGATAAAAATCTTTATAAATTTTATGATGAGATAAATACAAAGGTAATTAAAAATATAAGAAAACATACTGATGAAATTTTGAAGATAACACATTCAGTCTTTTAATCTAGGAGATACTTTATTTAAATTTTTTTAAAAAAATCTACGACTTTTTTTACAGCTTTTTCTTTTCCTTTGGCCTCTATCTCAACGTCGAAAAGGTCAAAGTATTTTCTGAATTTTATTAGATCCTCGGTGGAGATATACTCTGAATGGGATTTATAGCTGTTTTTTTCATCTCCAGCAGGAGAACTTATATGAGCCAGTGGAACTTTGTTTTTAGAAAGGTTCAATATTTTTTCTATATAGTTTTCGAAACTTTGAGAAGATGGCTTTATCCTGTCGTGATGAAAATCCAAACACGGTCTAATGCCGGTCTTCTCACAAATTTCTATGACATCCTCTATACCCACACTATGACAGTTTTCCAATAAAATCTTGGCCTTTAATTTTTTATTTAAAAGCTTGGTGTTTTTGATAAATCTTTCCTTGTAATCTCCCTTTGAACTTCCCACATGGATGATAATATCCTCTACTCCTAAAAGCTCAGATATTTCATAATGGTGATTCAATATTTTAATGGAATTATGAACCACTTCATTATTCTCACTGTTCAATACAGTAAATTGATCTGGATGCATTATTAGTCTTATATTATTATCCTTAGCGAATTTTTTTAAAATCTTAAGTTTTTCTAAAATACTATCAAAATTTTTCCAATTCCAAAATTCATTGTAGGGTATAAGGCTGCTAGAAACCCTAAACATACCTTGCCCGTGGTTTTTTACCCATTTTAAGCATTCTAGGGTGTAGTCTATATTATAAAGTGCTGCCTCACAGGCTTTTTTATCAATTTCAACTTGGCTTAGTTTTTCTAGTGCCTTTATACCTGTAAACCCTTTTTTCATACCTCTTCCTTTTAGCATACAGACTAAACCTATCTTCATATTATCCCCCTTAATTTGACTATGATAAAAGTTGGAATTTGTATAAAAAGTATAACTCAACTATTTCACTTTTCCAAGTATACTTTAGAATTTTATACTTTAGATATGGGAAAAGTTGACTTTTGTGTGTTAGATGTACTATACTGTAACTAGAATCGCTTGTGATAAAATGTACTAAGTTTTACTGCTGAGGTGATAAATGAACGAAAGAATAGCTACACTTTCTGTTTTTATAGAAAAAAAAGAGAGTGTAAAGAAAGTAAATGACATACTGTCAGAATTTTCAGAGCTTATTATCTCAAGGATGGGGATACCCTACCGGGAGAAAAGAGTGTCTGTAATAGTGCTTATATTAGACGGAACCAACGAAGATATGAGTGCACTGTCTGGAAGAATAGGCAATCTTGAAGGAGTATCTGTAAAGACTGCTGTGAAAAAATAAATAAAGATGATATTCCTAATTACAAAGATGAGAAAAGATGATTCTGAGTAAAAGGGAAGGTTGAATCTGAAAAAAGTACTATATTTTATATAGGTTTATTGAATTTTTATTGGGAGAATTATAATCTCTAAAAATACTTTAAAATCTTTATAAAAAACTTTTTAAATGATTTTAAAGGCCTTCCTAAATTTAGGAAGGCCTATTTTTATTTCTTTTAGATTACTTAAATAATGTAAATTAGGGGGCATAAATGAAGAAAACATGGAAAGATGAAGTGGAAGAAAAAAGTTTTATAAACGGAGAGCTCATAGAAACCCTTTTGGAAAAGAATAACAATCCCTCAGATTCTGAGTTTGACCTTGTTATGGAAAAGGCAAAGAGACAGGAAAGACTCTCTATAGATGATGTATCAATACTTTTAAACAGTGACCAGGAAGATAGGGTAAATAAAATATTTTCCCTGGCAAAAGATATAAAGGAAAGAGTTTATGGAAACAGGGTTGTACTTTTTGCCCCCCTATACATAGGAAACAAATGTACTAACTCATGTACATACTGCGGATTCAAGGTGACCAATGACATAATGAGAAAAAGTCTGTCCCTTGATGAGGTGCAGCACGAGGTAGAGGCATTGGTAGACGAGGGTCATAAAAGAGTAATCATGGTTTATGGAACTCACCCTGACTATCCTGCAGAGTATATAAAAGATACTGTAAAAAAGGCATATACAGTAAAAAAAGGTAAGGGAGAGATAAGAAGGGTAAATATAAATGCCTCTCCTATGGACGAGGAAGATTATAAAATAGTAAAAGAGGCTGGAATAGGAACTTATCAGATATTCCAGGAAACCTACCATGAGGAGACTTATAAGAAGGTACATCCTAGGGGAGAAAAATCCAACTTCAAATGGAGACTTTTCGGTCTTTCAAGGGCTATGAAGGCTGGAATCGATGATGTAGGTATAGGGGCCTTATTCGGTCTTTACAAATGGAAGTTCGAAGTTATGGGACTAATGCAGCATGTAGAACATCTAGAAAGTAATTTTGGTGTGGGACCTCATACTATTTCATTTCCGAGACTGAATGAAGCAACTGGGTCTAAAAAAGATCCTGAGTTTATTGTGGGAGATATGGAACTAAAGAGGATAATAGCCATCTTGAGACTTGCAGTACCTTATACAGGACTTATCCTTACTGCCAGAGAAAATGCAGAACTAAGAAGAGAATGCATGACCCTTGGTGTGTCACAGATAGATGCAGGAACACAGATAGAGCTTCAAGGATACAGTAAAAAGAAAGAGGAGCAGGATCTTTCTAAAGAGCAGTTTAAAATAGGAGATACAAGATCTTTAGATGAAGTTATGGGAGAACTTATGTCTAGTGGATTTACTCCTTCATTCTGTACAGCCTGCTATCGTCTAGGAAGAACAGGTGAACACTTTATGGAGTTTTCAAAACCAGGCTTCATACATCATTTCTGTACTCCTAATGCTATACTGACCTTGGCAGAGTATTTGGAGGATTATGCAGGAGAAGAAACAAAGGCTGTGGGATACAGCCTTATATTTGAGCAGATAGAAAAAAGTGAACTTTTACCTGAGGTAAAAGAAACTCTGAAACTAAAGCTTGAAAAAGTAAAAAAAGGTGAAAGGGATCTTTATTATTAATTATGATAAGTTTAATAGTGGCCTTTGATGAAAACAGGGTTATAGGTAAAAATAACAAATTACCTTGGAATATACCTGAAGATATGGAAAAGTTTAAAAAAGCAACCATGGGAAATATTATAATTATGGGAAGAAATACCTTTGAGGGGATAGGAAGACCCCTTCCAGGAAGAATAAATATTGTGATCACAAAAGATGAAAGTTTTCATTATAAAGGGGTAGAAGTTTTCCACAGCGTTGAAGAAGCCCTAGAAGAAGCTTTAAAACTTGGAAAAGAGGTATTTTTCATAGGTGGAGAGAGTATATATCGTCAGGTGGCAGATCTTGTAGACAAGTTTTATATTTCATATATTCACGGAAAGTATGATGGAGATTCATATTTTCCAGAAATAAGTTTGAGCAATTTTCAAATTATTAAAGAAGAGATTTATGATGATTTTATTTACAAAGAATATGAGAAAAATACCCTGGCTCTTTAGCCGGGGTATTTATATTAAAATAAAACTTATTATATAATGGAATCATTACAAGTTTAAATCTAAAATATCTTATCCTAAGTCAGATTTGACAAAGGGATGAGGTTTTTAAAAATTACTTATGGTTTTTTAAAAAGTTTAAAAATTATTTTATATTAATTAAAAGTTAATTTAAAATTAATTAAATTCTGATATATTACACCGTTGATTAAATAAGAAACACAATGACCATGTGCTTAAAGGAGAAAAATAAGATTATGAAAATAATAAAACTGACTACTGGAATATTAGGGATACTTTTTTCAACGGTGTCATTTGGAGCCTCTATAGACCACGTACAGAACTTATCAATGGAGTATAACGCCAACCCTGCTCAGCAGGGAGCCATAAGTCCTGGGTCTAGTCCTTACTTTAACCCTGCAGGTTTAATGCAGCTTGAAAACGGAAATTATTTTGGTGTGGGACTTCAGCTTGCTATAGGTGAGGAAAAGATGGAATACGACGGGAAGGAATATAAGGCTGACCTACTAGAACCTATGCCAAACGTATCATTTGTAAGTAAGAATGATGAAAGAGCCTGGTACTGGACTCTGGGAGGTATAGGGGGCGGAGGTGACCTAGAATATGAAGACGGTGTTGCCGGGATAGGTTTTCTTACTGATTTAGAGGTTTCTGGCATGTCTCCGGTTACCTCGGTAAATGATAACTATGCAGAAGGATCTAACAAATATATTCAGTCAACCTTGGGAAGAGCGTGGTTTGTGACAGATAAAATATCTGTATCTGCTGCAGGTCGGGTAGTTTACGGTATGAGAAGCCTTGTTGCAGAAGCGGACTTGACACTTTTAAATGGTGACGATGAAAGCATATCCATAGATTCAGAAAGAACTGCCTGGGGGTATGGAGGACAGTTTGGTATGAACTATAAGGCGACGGAAAAACTCAATATAGGGATGAGGTATGATACAAGAATTGTCATGGAATTTGAGGCAGATGCAGATGAAACCTATGTAAACAGCTATCTGGGAAGTGTATTTGATTCTATTCCTAACTTAGGGAATGGTGACGGGTATTTTGGAATATCAGATTTTTATCCTGAATATGCTGACGGTGTAAAGATGAGAAGAGACCTGCCTGCTGTGGCGGCTATAGGGGCTTCTTATGCAGTCAATGACAGGTGGAATTTATATGCAGGAGGGAATTACTACTTCAACAAAGACGCTGATATGGATAGAGAAGTGGAAGAGGCTAACAGCAACTATGAAAATGGATGGGAGCTTGCAGCAGGTTCTGAATACTGGCTCAATAATAAATGGGCATGGCTTATAGGGGTAAATTATGCCTATACTGGTGCCCCTGAAGAAACTTATGACGATGTAGAATATGCCCTAAACTCAATCATGCTTGGAACAGGGTTTAAATACAGACAGTCAGAGACTACTGAATGGGTTGTATCTGTGGCAAACTACTGGTATGAAGGAAATGAAGGTATCTATTCAGAAGACTATGGTACAGAAGAAAATCAAAAATATGATAAATCAATAGTTTCAGTGGGAGTTGGACTGACTAAGAAATTTTAGTAAAAGCTGTGGCCTATGCCACAGCTTTTTATATTAAGTTTAGAGATAGTTTTAAATTAAGTTGCTATTTGAACTAACTTCAGATAAATTACTGAATTTACAAGAATATTAAAGTCAAAAGATTTTGTCACGAATGAAAACCGATAAAAGGCAAAAAAATTAACACGAATAAAGATAAAACCTTTTGGCCACAGAGGACACAGAGAAAAGAAGAGAGTTTCACAGAGTGAAAACTAAAGTATATGCATTTTCTTTTGCGAGAGGTTTTTTATTCTTCTTCCTATACTATGGCTAAAATCAGAGTTAAGAATAGTCAAAAATTAAGGAATAACTGTGTGCATACTATTTGTTTGGCCTTTATTATTTTTATGTCTTTTGAATTTTCAAGTCGCAGGGCTTATACAGGAAAGAACCTGCACTAAGCCGTCCTACAGAATAAGTTCCGCAGGGAACCGAGGACTGTAACTTACAAAGGCGATAAAAGAAATATCTACTTCCTAGACATTTGAAAATTCTTGAACTTTTGGTTATGCCCTGACCGAAGGGAGGAAATGCCCTTGGGGTGCTTTTCATCAAGGAAAAGTAACGAATCCCAATAAATTTAATACTTTAACCTGAAATAAAAGGGTAACTTGTTTATTTTAGGTTATCTTCTTTTCTTTGAACTTAGAGGATAGAATCTTATATTTTGAAAAGAAATTTTAATTAAGATAAAGCTACTCTTTTGTAAAGAGTATAATAATTTAGTTGAAAAATAAAAAATTAAGTGTTATATTATAGGTGTAATTTTATTTTGGGAGGTTGGAATGCCAAAAAAAGCAATTTTCACTAAAGATCATATATTAAATAAAGCCTTTGAAATGCTAGAAAAAAAAGGCCTTGAAGAGATAACAGCCAGAAATCTGGCAAAGGCTCTTAAATCCTCGCCTGCACCTATATATGGTTTTTTTAAATCTATGGACGACTTAAAGAAAGAACTAATAGAGAGGTCTAAGAGTGTTTTCATGGAGTATGTAAAAAATCAAAATACCGAACTTCCATTGTTGAATATAGGGATGGGGATAGTTACCTTTGCAAGGGAGGAGAAACAGCTCTTCAGATCTATATTTCTGAGAGAAAAATCTTATCAGGGTCTGATACAGGAATTTAAAGAACTTGTAGAGGAAGAAATAACAGCTGATAACAGATTTATGGGACTTCCTAAAGAGGTAAAAGAGACATTGTTTTTAGACTGTTGGACTTATGCCCACGGGATGGCGACCCTCACATGTACAGGATATTTTGAGAACCCTTCAGATGAGTTTATAAAAGATAGGCTCATGCAAAGTGCAGCTGGTATTATATACAGAAGGCTAGAAGAGGCACCGGAACTGGAAAATTTTTTTAAGGATCAGGGATAACCTGGTTCTTTTTTTGTTTTTTAGATAGTAAAAAAAGGCCTTTTAAAAGACCCTTTAGAAAATATCTTTATCAAAAAAATGCGAGAATATCTTTTGTTGAGAAAATTTCAGTGTAATTTTTTATGTTTTTTAGTATTTCTATTTTTTCCTTATAAGGTAGTTTTTTTGTATAGAATATTTTCTGTATATCATATAATTTTACCAGTTGAGATTCAGGTAAAATTTTGATATTTTGAGGCAGTGAATAGCTGTCCTTTATCTTATGGAATCCTTCTATAGATATATCTGTATGAGAAATTACAAGTATATTTTCACGAAGAGTTTTCATCTCATTTCCAGGGGTTGTATTCATAAAAATATAATAATCATACCCCTCTAGATATTTTTCAGAAACCTGAGTATAATTTTTTAATTTCTCTGGAATATTTCCCTGTGTAACAAGAAGGAGTTTTTTTCCAGAAATAAAATTATAAATACCGATGGTTTCAATAACAGCCCCTATACCCCGTCCTGGGTCTGTTATTGCGAGGGTTCTCTTACCCTCCTTAAAAACTGATGAGAGTATTTTTTTCTGTATTGAGTTATAATTTAACTCTCCAAGAATAAATTTTTTGATTTCCTTAAATATCTCATTTTTCTTATATGCAAGGGTTGAAAAAGAATAATCTCTTTTTATATTGAGATGTATGTTGTAGTTTTCAGGTTTTTTAACAACTTTCTTGATTTCAGTGATAAAATTAAAGTTATAAGAATATTTCAGTCTTTTTAAAACTGCTGCAGTCTGATAATCTATGAATCCAGCAACCCTTCTTTCTTGTATAAGTTCTACACCATCAGAAAAACTTAAATAAACATCCTTGTCCGACGGCTCTCTTCTGCTGTAGATAACTGCCTCCATGGGAAAAACCGTATCATAAATTGCTATACTTTCTTTGAGATAGTTTCTCTCGTTTTGTGAGGGATTAAGGTCCTCTATGTATATCTTATTCATATATCTGTCCTTGAATATCTCTTGTTTCAGCTTGAATGCCACGTCAATCTCCCTCATATGAGCTATCTCCTGAAAATTATGACCGCTGCTGAACCAGACACAGTTTTTGATCTCATTTCCATCTTTTAATATGGTGAACATCATGTGGTTTTTATCTTTACCTATCATTCTCAGGTCTTTGAAAAGGCAGTTTTTTATGGAAAATATGGGAGTGGGGTTTCCGAAACCAAAGGGTTCTAAAAGTCTGAGTTTATCCAAAAATTCGTAGGAGATCTTATGAAAAAGAATCTCTTTTTCTATTTTTACAGGCTTTTGAAAATCACTTTCATCTAATATAGAACCTGCATAACTGTTTATCCTGTCACTAAATTCTTGGATTTTATCTGCAGGTATTGAAAAACCTGCTGCCCCGTCGTGACCTCCGTATTTTAAAAATATATCAGGCATGGTGTTCAAGGCATCAATCATACTGAAGTTATCTATACTCCTGCAAGATGCAACAGCTATATTTTCTTTTTCCTTTATCTCCATTATTATTGTAGGTTTGTAGTATTTGTCCACTATCTTTGATGCTACTATCCCGATTACTCCGTGGTGAAAATCTTTGCTGGCAACTACTATTACGTTTTTCATATCCAGGGATTCTTCAGATATATTTTTTTCCACAAGATCTAAAATTTCACTCTGAATCTCTTTCCTTTCATTGTTTTTTCCCATGAGGTTCTGAGATATCTCTCGGGATTCCTTTTTAGAGTCAGAAACAAAGAGTTCGACCCCGATTTTGGCGTCTTCAAGTCTTCCTGCAGCATTAAACACAGGGGCAATGACAAATCCCACATCATATGTATTGAAAACTTTTGTTTCATATTCTGGGTAGAGAAAACCAAGAAGAGTCCGAAGTCCCAGATGTTTTGTATTTTCCAAAAGTTTCAGTCCGAATTTTGAAAAAATCCTGTTCTCCTCAACAAGGGGAACTATATCGGCAATTGTACCAATGGCAACAATATCAAGGTACTGGTGCATTTTTTCCCCTATACCCATCTTCCTGTAAATGGCATATAAGAACATAAAGGCAGTCCCCACCCCTGCTAAAAATTTAAAGGGGTAGACATTGTCTTCTCTTTTGGGATTGATAACTGCATAGGCAGAAGGCAAGGCGTTGTTTATCTCATGATGGTCGGTGATTATGACATTTAGCCCTATTTTGTTGGCATGCTCTATCTCTTCTATAGATGAGATTCCGCAGTCTACAGTTATTATTACATCTCCCCCTTCATTTTTTATATATGAAAGAGCCTCTTTATTGAGTCCGTATCCCTCGTCTCTTAAGGGGATATAATATCTCACATTGAGCCCTATATCTCTAAGGGCCATAAAACACATAGAAGTAGAGGTGATGCCGTCTACATCATAATCTCCGTAGATCCATATCTCTTCTTGTTTTTCCTTGGCTTTTAAAATCCTGTTCACAGCCAGATCCATATCTGCTAGGGTCATAGGGTCTCTAATATCCTCTATAGAAGAGTAAAGAAATCTGTTTATCTCCTTTTCATCTTTTATACCTCTGTTATAGAGGATGTTCAGTATATCTCTGTCTATGGGAAGGGAGCTATTTTCATGAAGATAGTCCCCTTTGTATATCCATTTTGTATTATTCATCGTCTTATCTTCCCCTTTATAAAATAATCAGTTTAAACTTTTCATTTGTTTATTCAGTTAATTTAACAGTCAAATAAATTATATCATAGGAATTATCATAAATCATAATTTAACCTAAGCTGATGTTCTATTTTAAATTATAGTTTAGTTGATATCTCTGCTTTTTATTGATTTTAATTCGTGGAAAAATATTTTGACTCTGATATTCTTATGAATTTCACTATCTTTTATAATGTAAGGCAATTAAAAAACAGGAGGATAAATTTAAATAAAAGAGAATATATAAGAAAAGAGCAGGAGGTCCAATAATGTACAAAACCAAAAGCATATATACACAAGTTGCGTTAAGTAGTATCATGGAAAATTTTGCAAAAGAAGAAAAAATATTATCAATACCTGATGAGCTCAAAGTAAAGGCCGCATGTTTTGTGACTCTTCATAAAATAAATGGTGAATTGAGGGGATGTATCGGAACCTTAGAGCCATTTCGTGAGAACCTTTATGAAGAGATATGGGGAAATGCAAAATCAGCAGCCTATGATGATCCTAGATTTCCACCCCTAAGAGAATATGAGCTAGAAGAGATAGAGATTTCTGTAGATGTGTTGGAAAAAGCTGAAAAAATAGACAAAATAGAAAAACTCGATCCCAAAATATACGGAGTCATAGTATCTAGCAGAGGACGAAGAGGTGTGCTACTCCCAGATATAGAGGGGGTAGACAGCCCAGAAAAACAAGTCTCTATAGCCAGGGAAAAGGGAGGGATACTACCTGGTGAAAATGCTGATATTTACAGATTTCAGGTAAAGAGATATCACTAGGAGGAAAAAATATGAAAAAAGCACTTTTTTATAATTCAGAGGGAGAAAATATACGCTGTTTTCTCTGCCCCCACAACTGCCTTATAGGTGAAGGAAATTATGGGATATGCAATATGAGAAAGAATATAGAGGGGGAGCTTTATACCATGAATTACGGTATATCGTCAGCTGTGAGCCTAGACCCTGTAGAGAAAAAACCCATGTACCATTTTTATCCGGGATCAAAAGTTCTTTCTGTAGGAAGTATAGGATGCAACCTAAAATGTAAATATTGTCAGAACTACACCATAGCCCAGGGAAAGTTTGAAGAGTTTGAAGGATATACAGAGGGACTCTCCCCTGAAGGGATAGCAGGAGAGGCAGTGAGGCTGAAAGAAAATGGAAATATAGGGGTTGCCTATACGTATAATGAACCTATTATATGGTATGAGTTTATGTATGATATATCAAAAGTTATAAAGTCCAGGGGAATGAAAAATATAATGGTTTCCAACGGATTTATAAATCCAGAACCTTTAGAAAAACTCCTTGAAACAATAGATGCCTTTAGTATAGATTTAAAGGGTTTCACAGATGAATTTTATAAAAAAATAACAGGCAGCAGACTAGAGCCTGTGAAAAGGACTCTAGAAACAATAGCGGCATCAGACAGACATTTAGAGGTTGAATACCTTGTTATACCTGGTCATAATGATGATAAAAAGAAGTTTTCAGAGATGCTAGACTGGTATGAAAAATCCCTTGGAAAAGATGTTCCCCTTCATATAAACCGATATTTCCCCATGTATAAGATGACAGAACCTGCCACTCCTATGAAAACCTTAAAAGAATTATATGAGATGGCTAAGAATAAGCTAGATTATGTCTATCTGGGAAATACAGAGAGTGACCTAGGAAGTGACACTTATTGTCCTAACTGCGGCAGCCTAATTGTGAAAAGGTCGGGATATTTTTCAGAAGATTTGGGATCAAAAAATGGGAAATGTAAAAAATGTGGTTTAAAGATAAGAGGTGAAGGGTTATGACAGTTAGAAAATGCGGTGTAGCAGGAAGTTTCTATCCAAATTCTCCAGAGGAGATAAAAGAGATATTTGAGGAGGCCCTCCAAAAAGAAAGTGACAATATAAAAACAGAACTTAAAAATAAAAATATAATAGGAGGTGTAAGCCCTCATGCTGGCTATGTTTACTGTGTCAGAGAGGCGGTGCATCTTTTTGAGATACTGAGAGAAAAGGGTGAAAAATATGATACGGTGGTATTGGTGAATCCCAATCACACAGGTTACGGAGAAGCAGTCTCGATAGATTCCAATAAGGCTTGGGAGACACCCTTTGGTAGTATAGAGTTGGATAGTGAGTTTGGAGACGAGCTTTCTTTCCCAGTAGAGCCAATGGCACAGAGGTTTGAGCATTCAGGGGAGGTTATGCTTCCTTATCTATATTATTTTATTAAAAAAGGCTTTAAAATACTTCCAATATGCATGATGAGGCAGGATCTCAAAACAGCAAAAAATATAGCAGAAAAGATAAAAAATGCCTCAGAAAAGCTAAACAGAAAGATATTAATTCTCATATCTTCAGATTTTACACATTTTCACTCTTCTGAAGAGGGAGCAAAATTAGACAGCTATGCAATAGAATCATTGCTCAAGATGGATTCTGGTGAATTTCAGGATAGGATACTAGAAAAAGATATATCCATATGCGGAATGGGTCCTATAATGGTACTTTTGGAGTACAGTAAGATGATTCTTAAAAATCCAAAACTGGAGATACTAAAGAGAGGACATTCAGGAGAAGTCTATCCTTCTGATGAGGTTGTAGACTATGTATCGATACTTGTTTATGAAGAATAAATAAACCCCTACAGTTTATCTGTGGGGGTTATTTTTATGAAAATTAGTTGAAGTTATCTTCTTCCCACATGCTTTCATCTTTCATATCATCTGGAAATGACATGCTATCACTTAGAGGCTTATATACAATAACTCTAGGAATAATATATGAGGAGGAAACAATATCTATCCTGCAGAAGGGAGAGCTGTCGCTTTTTTGAACCAGTATAGAGGGGTGATATTTACTGTAAAATCCGTTTTTCAGAAGAGTTCCGTCATTATCGTAAGTTTCAGTTAGGGTTCCGTCATCTGCAATTTTAAAAACAACATTGTCAGAAGTTACTAACTCAGTTGTCTCACCCTTAGAGGAGTCTCCCATTTCATCATCGTCTGTTTTTGTTACTGCGAAAAAAGAATAAGAATAATTTTGAGGTAATTCTATCTCATTGCTTCCCTCCTTTATATATTTAGAAGATAAGTTTATCTCTATCTCTTTCTCATCTCCGTCTTCAAAGGCTTTGTTAGTCTCTGTAAAGATAATTTTAGGAATAAAAGTAGCTATCTTTTGATAATCATTTCTTTCAATGGCTTTTTTTATAGATAAACCTGCTATACCCAGTACCACAAGGGTAATAGCAATTACTACAACAAGTTCGATCAAGCTAAATCCATTTTTTTTCATTCAAACACCACCGCCTGTAAATTTAGTATATTTTATAATACTACACTTCCTTGTAAAATCCCTTTTTATTAATTTGATTTTATAAAGATATGCTTTTTAACTTAAAAATTAATGTTTTTAGAAGGAAAAACCAATGCTGAAAGCAATAGCTATTTATAAAGTTTATTTACAGGAGTGATAGATATGTCCAAGAAAAAGGGAACTATTATGCTAGAGGTGGTTATTGCAATTGTAATATTCCTGATAGGGATTTTACCGATTATCGGTTTTACGGTAAAAGTTCTCGGACAAAACAGGAGAACCACAGAGATAGAGGAAGACACAAGGGTTGTAACCTCAGTAATAGATTATATAAAATCCATGGGATATGACTATGTATCTGACTATGTTTTGAGTGGTGTATCAACTTTGGATAAAGAATATGTGTTGGAGTACGAAGAAGCTGAAGACTCTTATGTCGTGGATACTGTGAAATCAACTTCAGATTTTGAAACAGACTTTTGGGGGGAAATATACAATGAAAAATCAGATGAGGCTGATGCATTATTTTTGTTAGAGAGCCGTGGACTTGACCTAGAAGGTGCAAAACTGAGTATTGTTATAAATAAGACAGACCTCTCCATGAATGAGAACAGTTATAAAAATCCTGTAAATAATCAAACAACGACTAATATTATAGGATATGAAGGAGTAATAGACGACAAAATCTTATACGGAAGAGTAATCTTAGAATATACTTCTACCAAAGACAACTCAGGGGAGACAAAGGAGTATGGACAAAACTTTCTGCTGACTCCTGTAGAGAATTGGGGGCATTTATATGAATAAAAGAGGATTTACAGTTATAGAGGCATTAGTGGCAGTGGCGGTTTTGGCAGTGGTCTTTCTTTTATCTTCACCTCTCATAAAAGGCTTCGGAATGGTGAGCAGACGTGTACAGATGCAGAAAAAAGTGGATCATAAATTTTCAGTTGTGACCAAGTTCATGAAGAGCAAGGTCAGAAGTGCAAAAAACAGCAGAGATCTGTCGGGATATAACGATAAATTAGGTTATGTAGGAGTGTTTAAGAAATTTAAATCAAAAGATGTAGATGATGTAGATTATTATTCAGAAGATTATTATGAAGCCAAAGATTTTTTCAAAGAATTGGAAACTGATGAAAAAAAGAGTGGCCCTATTCTTTTTCTAGAGATACCTGCTGATTCAACATCAGACTCTGTAAATTCAAAATTTGTATTTTTTATGTTTGAAAAAGATAAAATAAAGTACAGAGAATCAAAGGAGTTTACAGAGTCTGACGAAACAGATGACACCTTTACTTTTGACGGGAATGGGTGGGAGACTATTATGGATGATGTAGAAGACTGTAGTTTTAAGTACAGAGAAGGAATCGTAACATTTTTTATAGATATGGATGTAGATGAGTTTGAAGGTAAAATAAAAGACACAGTGAGAGATACTGTAATAAGCAGAATTGATATAAACAGCCTTTAAGGGAGGGTGAGTTATGAAAAACTTTATATTTTTAAAATCCGTTTTCCCTTGTAGGAGAAATAAAAGTACAAAAGGGGAAAAAAATGGATCAGCAATAATACTATCTGTGATGTGCCTTGCCTTTTTTCTAAGTATGTCTCTGAATATATATTATACAGGTGCAAAAAAAGCAGAGTCGGCCATTGACAAAGTAACAGGAGAAAAAATCACCAACAATATAGATACTGCTTCAAGTATCGGTTATCAGGAGCTGTATCTGGCTGAGAATTTCGTCAGAAAAGGATTTATATATGATGATGATCATCCTTCCAGTTTTGGAGATACAGACAGTTATGCAGTGCCTAATGAAGATGGTCAATCATCGTATTTTAATTACGGTACCGGTGAATACACTAGTGAATATTATGGAATTCAATTAAATAGTTTCTCGGAATATTTTGACTCACACTGGGACTACACTCTAACAGATAGTTCAAAACAAAAGACAATGATCAGTGAAAATATAGAAGAAATAAAATATACTTATAACAAAGCAAAAGATGATAAGGTCTACAGGGTAATGGAAAGATCCTGGCAGTCTGGAGGTGTACCGGAGAAAACACAAAAATTATGGAAAAGTACAGGTTCATCTTATGATGAGGAAAAAAAGGTGAGTATAGGAGGATACAGGCTGACACATATTATCCTCAAAGATTCAAGTGGAACTGAAAAATACAATGAGGATGTGACAACAACTACAACTCTGAAAAGTGATATAGAGGACATACTAGCCACTGGAACGGTAGGGGATGAGTACAGTATAGAGGCTACCTTTGAAAAAACTGTTGTCCTAGCAGCTTATGAATCAGACGGAGATGTCAAGATACCAGAGATGAGCTTTGACATAATAGTAAATGAAACTATTGATCTAAATACAGATGACGGACTTCTCCTCACAGATGTTGAATATGAAAATTCAGCGATTTCAATGGAGATAAATCAAGTTAATTAGAATAATTAAATTTTAAATAATAAAAGAGGCTGGATTATCAGCCTCTTTTATTATTTTATTTTTATAAAGTTTTATTTGGATATTCTTTTTATCTTGAAACTGTTATCACCATCACTGACATCCATTATTTTTATCCCTATGTCACTATTTCTCTGACGATCACTTTCTGGTGAATTAGTGATCATAGAAGTAGCTGAATCGACTTCCACTCCTTCGTCAGTAATAAATGTCATCGTTGCACTTTCACTAGAATTTGAATAAAGTTTAATCAGAACAACAAAATCCTGCATATCAGAATAAGATGCAGTTGAACTATAATTTCCTCCGTGTTCAAAAAGGATAAGGGCGTCATTGCTTCCCATGGTTATATTATAATAATCTGGATTATCTGCATCTTGATCTTCTGGAACTTCAAGAGCGATATCTTCGTCATCTTCGTCTTGTACAAAATCAATATAGGATGTCTGGTCATTTAAACCGGGAATTGGTAGGATGGTGTCTCCGTCTTTCTTTACAAAGATGTACTCACCACTATGAGTGCTAGAATCCGAATCGATAATCTGATCTTCATTCCCACTCCATTTTTGGGTTCCGGATCCCTGTCTGCTGTAAACTGTTATTACATCGCCGGCATCTCCTGAAAGACTGACAGATAAAATTCCTAAGAGACTATAGTCACCGGTACTTGCATTTTTTCCAGTGACAGAGTTTGTGACAACTTTACCGTCAGATGAGGTTGTTGAAGAGACAGATTCGCCAGGGGTCCAGTTTGTATATTCTCCATTTGAACTATAATAGGAATCAAATTCGGTTTTGAAATCATCAGATTCTTTCCATTCCTTTATTTTGGAATTTCCGTCCTTGTCAGTCACCGTAACAGCTCCTGATATATTTGACTGGGTATATTCAGAAGCGATAACTTTAGCAGTTCCTGTATATTTATCTGTTGTAATTATCTTACCGTTCTCTATGGTAAAGGGAGCCGGGAAAGGTATCTCTTCTATAATATTAGAAGAGATGTTTGAAGAGTCGTCTCTTACTGGCACGGCAAAGAACCTCATATCACTTGTGACTTCAACTCCCGGGAAACTGGAATACGCGGAATAGTAGGATGTATTTAATATATCCAAATAATCATAATCGCCATCAGAATCATTTTCTACTATGGTGTCTCTGACATCTTCAAAACCATCGGCAGCTTCGTTGGCTAATAAGACATAATAGTCATCATAACCTTCACCACCTTTCCAATCATATCCTGCAGCGACCTTTATTTTTTCCTCGTCTGTATCTATGGATATTTTTACAGTATCGTATTCATCCCCATCTGTCTTGGTGGTGGTTATACCGGTAATTTTGTTTCCGCTGGTATCCATGGCAGATACAAAAAAATTACCACTTCCTACCTCTGTATTTTTATGCACTATAAGGTAAACTTTTCTTTTACCAAATGAATTGAGAGATATAATAAAAATAAATATTAAAAACACAGCTTTTTTCATAAAAATCTACCTCCTGAAAATTATGCTATAGGGAGCTTTACCATACTTCAGGTTTATTTCCTGTCAATTTTAAATTTAGAATTTAAAATAAAAAAAACTCCCCTGTGTAAGTTTACAGGAGAGTTTTTACTCGGCTTTAAAGATCAGTAGTGATATATTCTCTTATATTTATAATAATTATTTATGACTCTTTTGACGTATTTCTTGGTCTCAGAAAAGGGTATCTTTTCTATATCCAGATCACCTTTTTTGTCAGACTTCCATTTGACTACATTGCCGGCACCTGCATTATAAGCAGCTACTGTTTTTGGAATGTTTCCGTCAAATTTAGTCAAAAGACTTTTTAGGTATCTAGATCCTAGTTCTATATTTATATCTGGAGCAAGAAGTTTCTCCTGTGTTATATCTGGGTCCATATCTTTGGCTGTAGAGAGCATTATCTGCATGAGTCCTGTGGCTCCTGCCTTTGATATAAGAGATGGTTCAAAGACACTTTCCTGAAGGATGACACTGTAGATCAGTGCTTCTTCTATATTATATTTTTTAGCTGCCTTTTTTACCATAAAATCATAATATCTGGGATAAAGGAAAGTTATTAAATTT
This sequence comes from Ilyobacter polytropus DSM 2926, assembly GCF_000165505.1. Taxonomy (NCBI): domain Bacteria; kingdom Fusobacteriati; phylum Fusobacteriota; class Fusobacteriia; order Fusobacteriales; family Fusobacteriaceae; genus Ilyobacter; species Ilyobacter polytropus. The sequence continues at coordinate 559,141 of NC_014632.1, forward strand.
GAATATTTTGAAAAATCATTTTGATATTTCCTGGACTTTAAGACTGCACTCAGATAAAACCCGCCCTTTTCATATATACTGCTCATGAGATATTCTCTGAAAACTCTGTCTTTTTCAGGAAAGTCCATATTTTCAATTTCTATTTTTAGTATTTCTCCGTCTTTTAGTTCTGCCAGTGATTCTAGTCTTTGGACTTTTTCCCTGTATATTCTTGATTTATAATTTAGAGGGTAGGCCTCGAGATTTCTCATGTTTTCCATGATAGAATAAGCCAACTCATAATAATAGGTGTTTATATTATATTTTATTATCCAATTTAGATAATTTGGATTTTGACTCTCTTTATAGAGGAGGAATCTATAATATGCTGCCTGATCGCTATAGGGGTATTTTTTTATATAGTTTACAGAAGCTTTTTTAAATTCTTCTGTCATCCCTGCCTTTATGTATGTTTCCATAAGAAGGTTGTTGGCATAGGAAGATTTGATGCTTTTTAATATTGAAATAGCCTTTTTATATTCTCTTCTTGAAGACAGGATCCTTGCAATACTTATAGAGGCGGCTTTTTTATATTTTCCGGTTTTTACTTTGGAGAATGTTTGTTCTGCATCTGATTTTTTTCCTAGCTGCATCTGTGCAAGAGCCAGATAGTAATAAAAGTCACTGTTGTCGGATAAAGTTATAAAGTCTGAGGATTTCTCCAGGAGGACATCATATTTTTTTGATCTTTTGAGAGTTTCTAAAAGTGATAACTTTACCTGATGAACATCTTTTTTCTCAAGATTAAGATATTCTGAATATACCTTTTCTGCAGATTGGTAGGAACCTTTAGATAGAAAAAAATCTCCCAATGCCAGAATATCCTCATTTTTTAAAGATAAAAGAATAGGAAGGGCATTTTCATATTTTACCATGTATAAAATTTCAAAATAGGGGTCGTGCTTTTCAAGTTCTTTCAGAGCCATTTTCTCATAGGTTTCTAATTCCTTTGAATAGTAGTTTTTTACGAGGAATTTAAAATGTTTTAGAGCCTCATCTTTAAGTCCCTGTTCCAGATAAATTTTAGCCAGATAATAATTTCTTTTATATTCAAACAAGTGTTTTTTAGATTTTTGGAAATAAGGATCCTCTGCTTTGAAGTCCTTTGGTGTGTATATAGCTCTTTCTAAGAAATTTCGGGCATTGTCATAGTCACCGAGATTATAATAAGTTATTCCTATGTAATAATTGGCATAATTACTTTTGAATAATAGTGATTCTGGATACTTTTCTGACAAAAGTTCAAATTGAGTTAAAGCATCTTTGTAATTATTTTGGGAAAGAAAGTTTTTTCCAGATGCAAAAATTTTATAGTCCTTAATGTTGACATCATCAGCTGCAAAGCTTATAAGAGAATTTATAGCTAAAATAATAAAAAAAAGTATTTTTTTCAAAATGTTTCACCCCTTGCCAGTTTGATTTTCTATTGCTATTATTGCAAAATTTGAAAAAAAGAGCAACTTGATTTAAAGTGTTAATGAAGTATAATAGAAGAAAAAGATAAAAATATTAATTTTATCAAAGGATTTTTATGAAATTTTATAAAATATATATAGTTTTTAGAGATGTTCAGCAGCTTGAAAAACCAATAATACTAATGTCATGTAGCTGAGAAATTTAATCAAAAATTTATAGAAAATTATTTTTAAATCTGCTATAATCAGTTTTGGAAAAAAATAGGCTGGTGTCTGCAGGCAACAGAAGAGTTGCCTTTTTAATTTTACCGTTTTTTTAAGGGGGAATCCATGGGAGTTATAAAAATTTTGGACGAGTCAGTCTCTAATATAATAGCTGCCGGTGAAGTAGTGGAGAATCCAGCGAGCATGATAAAAGAGATTCTAGAAAATTCTTTGGATGCAAAGAGCACAAATATAAGAATTCAGGTAAAAAACAGCGGACGTGATGTCACAATATCCGACAATGGCGTAGGAATGTCAAAGGATGACCTTCTTCTTTGTATAGAAAGGCATGCCACCAGTAAGATTTTTAATAAAGAGGATATTTTTAACCTCTATACCTACGGATTCAGAGGTGAGGCACTGGCCTCAATAGCCTCGGTGTCAAAGATGAGAATAACGTCTAAAAGAGAATCAGACGAGCTAGGCACTGAGATAAAAGCACTAGCAGGCAAGGTCACCAAGGTTTCTCCTGTGTCTGTCAATGAAGGGACAGAGATAGAGATAAAGGAACTTTTTTATAACACACCTGCAAGACTGAAGTTCTTGAGAAAAAAAAGTACAGAGTATGGAAAAATAAAAGAAACGGTTCTGAAGGAATCTCTTGCAAATCCAAATGTGGGATTTTCTCTGGAAATAGACGGAAGAGAGCTTTTGAAAACCAGCGGTAAGGGGATTCAAAATACTATCTTAGAATTATTCGGAAGAAACGTTCTAAAGAATCTAAAAGAGTTTCCATTAGGTTTTTTGGGTAACTTAGAGATAACCAGATCTTCTAAGGATTATATGCATACCTATGTAAACGGGCGATATGTAAAATCTCAGATATTAGAAAAAGCCATTATAGACGGCTATTATACCAAACTCACTAAGGGCAGATATCCCTTTGCAATAATTTTTCTGGAAATAGATCCTAAAGAGATAGATGTCAATGTGCATCCTTCTAAAAAAATAGTAAAATTTTCAGAAAGTTCTTTTGTGTATAACCAGGTCTTTTCTGAGATAGAAAAGGCAATAGGTGAAGATGAAGATATAGTATCACTAGAAATGAGTTTTCAAAATAGAGAAAAAAATGTGGAAAACTTTTTGGACTTAGATGAATTTAAGGGGATAATTGATAAAGAGATTAGTACTCCTAAAAAAACCCCAGATAAAGAACACTCGGAAAAAGAAAAAACAGAAGAGAAAAATAATGAAAAAACTGTACCATCCTTTAAAGAAGAAGTAATAAAAACCCAAGAGGTAAGTTTATTAGATGGTGAAGGTGTTTTTCAGAAAAAATATTCTGCAGAAGATAAAAATATAAAAAATAGACCTGAGGTTTTACAAGAGGAAAAGAAAATCTATCAGAGTATTGATGTTTCAGAAAAAAAGCCTGAAATACCTGAAAAAACAATAGAAGAAAAAAATTATTTCAGAGTAATAGGGCAGTTTATGAACTCCTATATAATTGTAGAGAGGAATAAAACCTTAGAGATATATGATCAGCATATAGTACAGGAAAGAGTATTATATGAGACTCTGAAAAAAAGGCATTTTTCAAGAGAGGTAGCCACACAAAATCTTTTGGTTCCCTTGAAGTTACGGCTGAGTTATGAGGAAAAAAATATAGTTTTTGAAAATTTAGAAATTTTTAACGAGTTTGGATTTGAGATAGAAGACTTTGGAGATGACGAGGTTCTTTTAAGAGGTGTCCCTGTATTTGACTTTCGGACGAGTATAGAAAATACCTTTAGATTTATGCTAGAAGAGCTTAAAAATGAGACAGGAGTAAAGGACTTTAGGGAAAAAATAATAATATCCATGTCATGCAGAAATTCAATAAAGGCAGGAGAAAAACTTTCTTTTGACGAAATGGAACTCCTCATAAAAAGGCTTCACGATGTTGGGAAATATACCTGCCCCCACGGGAGACCTATTATACTCAAAGTTACTTTAGAAGAACTTGAAAAGAACTTTAAAAGAAGATAAAAAAGCAAAATTTTTAATAAATATAGTGTATTAAGGAGATAAGGGTGATAAGTGTAAACCTGATCTGTGTAGGTAAAATAAAAGAAAAGTATATAAAAAACGGGATAGATGAGTTTCTAAAAAGAATGAGTCTCTATGCAAAAGTAAAGATAATAGAGCTAAAGGAAGACGGTAATGACAGCAACAGAAAACAGTCTTTAGAAAAAGAGTCTATGGAAATCATAAAAACAGCAGAAAAAAATAAAGGGTATAATGTTCTTTTGGATATAGGTGGAAAGAACCTTTCCTCTGAAGAGATGTCTAAAGAGATAGAACGACTTACAGTTACTGGAACAAGTACCATAAATTTTATAATCGGTGGTTCTTACGGTGTTTCAGAGGAAGTTCGGAAGATATCCCAAATGAGGCTTAGTTTTTCCAAGATGACTTTTCCACATCAGCTTATGAGGCTTATTCTTATGGAGCAGATCTATAGGTGGTTTAGTATTTTTAATAATAGTAAATATCATAAATAATATGAAAGAGGTGTCTTAAAATGTATGCTGTAGGCGAGACTTTTTATTATGAAATTTTTGATGAAGAGTACGAGCTCCATGTAGTTGGAGATATAATTCTTAGCGGAAAAGAATACATAATAGCAGAGGATTTTGAAGGAGAAAAAAGAGCTTTTTTATTTGATGAGAATGAAGAGGATATAGTTCTTCTAGAGGATGATGATGCTATTGAAGTAATAGAGCATTGGGAAGAGGAGTATTTTGGAACCAGCTCTGATATCGGTGACTGGGACGAAGACGGATACTATGACAGAGAGGATAGTGTTGCCATATCTGATGATGGTGATGAGGAGAGCTATATAAGTGAGAATTATATAGAGGAAGAGCCTGTTTATGACGAGTATGAGGAAGATGTAGATTCCTTTATAACTGGGTTAATGGGGAAGTAGGAGGAGATTATGTACCTTATCATAGAAAGCCGAGACAGTTTCGGTGAAAAAAGCAGTGAAAAGGTCAGCTGCCAGAAAGAAGTAACTTCAAAAGGAATAAAATATTCCTATAAAAATGAGCACGGGGACTGTAAGATTTTTATTTTCAAAGATATGGTGCAGATCACAAGAAAAGGAGTTATAAATAGTGCCCAGATATTTAAGGACGGGAAGACAACTTTTTTTCATTATCAAACCCCCTATACTTCAACTAAATTTACCCTGAAAACCACAGAGATGAAACAGAAAAAAGAGGGACTTTTTCTGAGCTATGAAATCTATGACGGTGAGGAAAAGGTAAACGATATTGAGGTAGCTATAAAAGAAGTTTGGAATTAATACTATTTAGATTTTTAAATAAGATAAAATCTGTTATAATAGAGCATGTATGTGCTCTATTTTTTTTATTTGAGGGTGATTTTATGAAAAAGTATACTATAGCGGCATTTATTATGGCAGTCTTTTATCTTGGAGCATTGCCATATAATAAACTGTACGCCATGGGAAGCAAGAAGGAAAAAGTACTAAAAGAGGAAGTTCAGGATATAAATCCCTATGGAGGGAAATCCAAAAAGGTGGACTATAAAATTGTTTCAGAAAAGATAAATCTCAATGAAAACAATGTTAGTGAGGTCTACAAAGAAATTGTGAAATCTATAAATACAGCCGGGGTAAGAAGATATCCAGATTCCTATAGGGGTGAAGACTATGAGATTCTCACTGGAGAAACCCTAAATGTGAGTTTTCCTGAACCAGGTGAATATAAGGTGGAGATTATAGAAAGTCCATACCTTTCCAGATCATCTGTTGTTGTGAAAAATCAGAATATATTTTTTGAGACTGGATACCAGGGGGAATACATCCTAAATGTCACAAAGGATGGTATGTTTTATAAGCGATTCAGAGTGAATTCTAAGCTTAAATATAGTTTTACTCAGGAAAAAAATTATGATATAATATTGAACAGTTATGAAAATGAGAAATTAGATATTTTGTTAACCTCTGTGAAACTATCAAGAGTTGCTTTTCCAGATGCCTTATATCATAAGGATACTGCATTTATGATATTGGAAAAAACTCTTGTCAGCAAAAAAATGGCTGAGGCAGAAGAAGCTGCAAAATTTATACGAAACAACTTTCAGTTGGATTTTATGGAAAAAAAGCAACTTTTTTACTTTGACATGGAGATAGCAAAAGATGACCCTTTTAAATATAGGGATTTCTTAGAAAAAAATATTCATGAACCAGGGTTTTCAGATAAACTGGTAAATATAATTTTGTCAGGTAAAACTTTAAGAGAGAAGGATGAACTCTTTCTTAAAAAAACATATAGCGAAACCCTGAATCCAGAGATAGCAGTATATCTAGGAAAATGGTATATGGATAAAGGGAATATCATAGATGCCGAAAGATATCTTATCTACGGAAAAGAATATTACACTCTTTGCATGCTATATCTTCAAAATGAAGATTTGGATAGATTTGATGCCACTCTTTCTAAAGTTTCGGAAGATAAAGTACATCAACTGAAAAAAGAGAGGGAGATATATCACAGAGCGAAGCTTATAAAAAAAGAGGTGGACCTTGGAGATGAAAAATATCAAGGGGAAAACTATGAGGAAGCGGTGCTTTTTTACAAAAGAGCTGAGGAAAAGGATATAGAGGCAGCTAGAAAATTGGACACTGATATGAAGATCGGGATGAGTTATTATTATATTACCCGTTATGAAGATGCTGCCAATTATTTTGAAAAAGCCATGGAATCAGAGAAAACTCCCATGAAAAAAGCCGAAATAGCTTATCTCACCGGAGTATGCTATTACAGGATGCAGGATAAAGAAAAAAGTATGAAAACTTTTGAAAAACTGGCGAAAGATTATCCCGGGACTACCTGGTCTAAAAAAGCTATGGTTTATATAATCAGATTAAGATAAAAAAATTATAAATATAAAGGAGATGTGGAATGGAAAGATACTTTGACAGAGTAGCAGATGACCACGTTATTATGGATAAGTGGGAAAAAGTTAAAGAAATTAAAGAGGCTGGGTTAGAGCCTTTTGGAAGAAAGTATGATAAAAAACATATGGTGGGGGAACTTCTGAGCCATACTCTGAAAGAGGAAGATTCTACAGTTTTTAAAACAGCCGGAAGGATAATGGCCTGCAGAGGACAAGGAAAGGCTGTATTTGCTCATATAGAAGATGAAACAGGAAGAATACAGGTATACCTCAGAAAGGATACCCTAGGGGACAAAGTATTTGAAATTGTAAAAAAAATGGGTACAGGAGACTTTGTAGGAGTAGAGGGAAGTCTTTTTGTAACTAAAAAGGGAGAACTTACTTTAAGAGTCGCTGGATTTGAATTTCTTTCAAAAAATATAAGACCACTTCCTGAAAAGTACCACGGACTTACAGATGTGGAAACAAGATACAGAAAAAGATATCTTGATCTTGTTATGAATAAAGAGGTAAAAGAAACTTTCGTCAAGAGAATACAGATAGTAAACTCAGTAAAAACTCTTCTTAACAGCAAAGGATTCATGGAAGTGGAAACACCTATTATGCACCCTATCGTAGGAGGAGCATCTGCAAAACCATTTGTGACTCATCACAATACCCTTGATATGACTCTTTACCTGAGAATAGCTCCAGAACTTTATTTGAAAAGACTTATTGTAGGTGGATTTGACAAGGTATATGAGATAAACAGAAGCTTTAGAAATGAAGGGATATCCACAAGACACAATCCTGAGTTCACAATGATGGAGCTGTACCAGGCTTATGCAGACTTTAATGACATGATGGATTTAACTGAAGAGATAATAATGAATGCTGCAAAAACAATAAACGGAACTACTACTGTAGAGTACAACGGAAAAGAACTTGTTCTTGAAAACTTCAAGAGAGTACACATGGTTGACTTTGTAAAAGAGATAACAGGTGCAGACTTCTGGGGAGATGTTTCTGTAGAAGATGCAAGACTTCTTGCAAAGCAGAACAACGTAGTACTTGCACCTCATATGAACACAGTAGGACATATAATAAATGAGTTCTTTGAGCAGAAATGTGAAGAACATATCATCCAACCTACATTTGTCTATGGACACCCTGTGGAGATATCTCCATTGGCCAAAAGAAATGCAGATGACCACAGATTTACAGACAGATTTGAGCTGTTCATTGACGCAAGAGAATATGCAAATGCTTTCTCTGAACTAAATGACCCAGCAGATCAAAGGGGAAGATTAGAGGCTCAGCTAGAAGAGGCTATGCTTGGTAATGAAGAGGCCAACGCAGAGATCGATGACGATTATATAGAGGCTCTAGAGTACGGAATGCCTCCAACAGGTGGTTTAGGGGTAGGAATAGACAGACTGGTAATGCTTCTAACTGGTGCCCCGTCAATAAGAGATGTAATCTTATTCCCACAAATGAGAAAAAAGGACTAATATTTTAGAATTATAATAAAATTATTGGAAAAATGGTAGAGCCATATGGTTTTACCATTTTTTTTAATTCTATTTCGAATATTTTTAAGAAAAAAAATAAATTTTGTAATAATTGTGGTAATATTTTAACGATCCAAAAAAATGGATATGATTCAGATTCGTCGAAAGGAGAGATTATTATAAATATAGATATGAGAACCATACTGCTGAGCCACAGCATAAGTGATACTGTAATCACTCTTGTTTTGTATTTTGTATGGAAGCAGAATAAAGGAAGATTTGAGGGAATATCAGACTGGGTGATGTGTTTTGCACTTCAGTCTGTTGGCATAACAATGATACTTATGAGAAATTTGATTCCAGATTTTTTATCTATTGTAGTGGCCAATGTTTTATTAATAGCAGGGTCTGTGAAATTTTATTTTGGAACTGCACTTTTTATAGACAGGAAAATAAATAAAAATTTTTACTTTGGACTTCTGGGAATTTTTACTCTGATATACCTATACTTCGGATTAGTTGAGCCAAAACTTACGGTTAGAGCAGTTGTATTTTCTCTTTTCGTAGCATTTATAAATATCGATGCTGCCAGAATACTGTATAAGAGTGATAATAAAAAGATGGCAAACAATTATAGGTTTACTTGGGCTTTGTTATTACTTATTTCTTTATTATATTTACTGATGGCAGGATATTATATAATTGGTGCTGCCGGCGTGAAGTTTTTAAAAGTTGGTTTCGTAATATCTCTCATGACAATTATATCTCAGATGCTGCTGATCTGCATAACATTCTCTATTTTGGTGATGATAAACAGTAGGCTTGTTCTTGGCTTAGAGGAGGAATCACAAAAGAGGGATAAAATACTTGAGGATTATAAATATTTAGCTACTGTAGATGGACTTACCAAACTATGGAACAGGAAAACTATAGAGGGAAGGCTTAGAGAGGAGTTTGACAGGAGTCAGAGATATAGAAGCAAAATGTCGGTAATTCTTCTGGATGTGGATCATTTTAAGAAGGTCAACGATAACTTTGGACATCCAACAGGAGACTTGGTACTTGAAAAAATCTCTGAGATACTAAAAAATACCCTTAGAAAAACGGACTTTATTGGTCGGTGGGGGGGAGAAGAATTTATAGTTGTGTGTGTAGAAACTGATCAAAGAGCTGTGTGGAAAGTTGCAGAAAAGTTGAGACAAGAAATTGAACATTATAACTTTGGGCTAGAGTCTCAGGTGACTATAAGCCTAGGGACAGCTACCCTAGACAGAGGTGAGAGTCTAGAGGATATATTGAAAAGGGCAGATGACAATATGTACAGGGCGAAAAAAGCTGGGAGAAACAAAACCATCCCATCTTTAAACTCTAAAGAAAAGTTTTATGAGAAGCTGGAAAATGATTTTGAAATCTGCGATTTAAAAGTTTAAAGAAGGGAATCTGAAATTTTTTTTGAAGGTTATTTTATAGATTGATTAAAGGGGGTCTTAAAAATGCTGGATAAAAAATATATTGGATTTTTGAAAGAGTTAAAGAGCCTGAAATCAAGTGCATCAAACCTTTTAAAAAGTGATTCTGGAGAGGAGTTTGAAAACATAAAATGCCATGAAATCATAGGATATCTCAAAGTAGAGATCGAAAATGCATTACATGAGATGGAGCTCCTCAGCAAAACAACCTTAGAGGGAAAACTTGTTTTAAACAGTCAGGGACGGTTCAATCTAGACACAGCCCAGGAGCTTTATTTTACTTGTGGAAGCCCTATAGAATTACTAATAGATGGTGAGTGGTATAGGGGAAGAGTGGAAAGTGACGGCGATGATTATTATTTTTATAATTATGAAAGTGAAAACCAGACTCTAGAGGAAGGTATGAAAGCGAGGATCAGAGTTGACCGGGGATAGCCTATAGGCTATCCTTTTTTTTGTATAATTATAAACAGAACCGTAATTTAAATTGGTTTAGCACTTAATAGTTTTTAATTTAAAAATATTATTCAGGAGAAATATCTCTCATAAAGGAAAGAAAAACTAAAATGAGTACAATATTTTAATTAGTAATTTTGTGGAGGTAGAAATTCATGAGAAGTATAAATGAAGTAAATTTAAAAGAACTAGCCAAAGATAGAGAGTATTATAAATCTCCCCAAAACTGGGAAGATGAAATACTTTATTTTCTTTTGGTAGATAGGTTTTCAAATGGTGCAGAAAAGGATCTATACAGGCACACAGATTATGAAAATGTACTCTGTAACGAAGAGACCAAAAAAATATGGGAAGAGTTTGGAGATAAGTGGAACGGTGGAAATTTAAAGGGAATAAAGAGTAAAATAAGCTATTTAAAAAATATGGGGGTAACGGCTATATGGATAAGTCCCGTACTAAGGCAGGTGGCCTTTGAAGAAAGTTACCATGGATATGGGATACAGAATTTTTTAGATATAGATCCACATTTTGGCGTAAAGGAAGATCTGAAAGAACTTGTAGATGAAGCTCACAAAAACGGCATATACGTAATCATGGATATAATATTAAATCACACTGGAAATGTATTTGCCTATGAAGAAACAGAGACAGTTTATAACGGAAGTCAATTTCATGTAAAGGCTTTTCGAGATAAAAACGGGCAGCCGGTAATTCCGTTGGATAATCCTCCAATTGATGAGATATGGCCAGATGGAGGAGTGTGGCCCCTAGAGTTAATGAATAGAGAGACTTTTACCAGAAAGGGTCACATAATTAATTGGGATGTGTATCCTGAATATGCAGAGGGTGATTTCTACTCTCTTAAAAATATATATACAGGTAGTGGTGACTACACTGAGTTCAATCCGTCAGAGGCCCTTAAAATACTCACAGAATGTTATAAATACTGGATTGCATATGCTGATATAGATGGTTTTAGGCTAGATACGGTAAAACATTTAGAGCAGGGAGCCACAAGGTACTTTACAACTGAAATTCACGAATATTCAAAAACAATAGGTAAAAATAATTTTTATATTATAGGTGAAATTACAGGGGGGATCGAATTTGCAATTGAAACTTTAGAAAAAACAGGTCTAAATGCAGCTCTTGGAATAAATAAAATACCGGAAAAATTGGAAAATATAACAAAGGGATATGCTGATTCTGTTGAATTTTTTGATATTTTTAGAAATTCAAACCTTCTAGGAGAAAATGAAAACACGTGGTACAGGGATAATGTCATAACCATGTTTGATGATCATGATATGGTCATACACAGAGATCAAAAGCATCGATTCTGTGCAGACAAAAGTACTAACTCTCTTATAGTGAATGCACTATTTTTAAATCTTTTTTCTCTGGGAATCCCATGTATATACTATGGTACTGAACAGGGCTTTGATGGCAGTGGAGACAGAGAAAAATATGTAAGAGAAAATATGTTCGGAGGGGAATTTGGAACTTTTAGGACAAGAGGAAAACATTTTTTTGACGATAAGAACCCCCTATACCTTAATATTTCTAAAATGTGTAAGGTGAGAAAGGAAAATCTCATATTAAAGCAGGGAAGACAGTACCAGAGGGAAATTTCCTATGATGGATTGGATTTTTCTTTTCCTCATAAGTTGGGAGATGGCAGGCACGAAGGAGTTGTGGCGTGGTCACGTATTCTCAGCCAGGATGAGGTGGTCATGGCAATGAACTCCCACATAGAAAAAGACCTGAAGGTTGATGTAGTCTTAGATCCAGGGATTCACAAAGAGGGAGAAAAATTTACATGTATTTACTCATCAGAAGAATCTTTTGAGGAAACTACGGTCAGTAGTTTTTTTATAGGAGAGAGACTTGTGATACCGGTTAATGTACCAAAGCATGGCTGTGTAATATACAGTAAAAAACAATTATAGTAAAAAAAGAGGGTATTTTACCCTCTTTTAGTTTTTATAGAATATTTTACATGGAATCTCTGAATAATTGAATTATCTGATTTTTAGATGATTTTCTGGGATTTGTGGCAATACATACATCTTTTAAGGTGTTATCAGCAAGAATAGGAAAATCTTCTTCTTTGACTCCTAATTCTCTAAGACCAGAAGGTATCCCAACATCTTTTGATAATCTTTTGATTGCGGATATGGCTTTTGCTCCAGCTTCCATTGGTGAAATTCCCTCTATATTTTCTCCCAATGCTCTGGCGATATCTGCAAATCTTTCTGGATATGCAATGAGGTTGAACTCTTGAACCTGTGGAAGAAGGATAGCGTTACACACTCCATGGGGAAGGTTGTAAAAACCACCTAGCTGATGAGCCATAGCATGAACATTTCCAAGGCTGGCGTTGTTGAAAGCCATACCTGCTAAAAATGCAGCATATGCCATCATTTCCCGGGCCTCTATATTTTCTCCATTAGCAACTGCCGGACGCAGGTATTTGCTAATGAGTTCAACTGCCTTGATTGCTGCTGAGTCTGTAACAGGAGTGGCAATAGTGGATACATAAGCTTCTATGGCATGAGTTAGGGCATCCATTCCTGTGGCAGCAGTAAGGGAAGCTGGCATACTGATCATAAGTTCAGGGTCATTTATAGAAACTGTAGGAGTCACGTGCCAGTCAACTATTGCCATTTTTACAGAAGTATCTGTATTTGTAATAATTGTAAAACGAGTCATTTCACTTCCTGTACCTGCAGTTGTGTTTATTGTGATAAAGGGTGGCATAGGATTTTCAGATTTGTCCACACCCTCATAGTCACTTATGTTTCCACCATTGGTGGCCAAAATACCAACACCTTTTGCGCAGTCGATAGAACTACCTCCACCTAATGCGATTATAATATCGCATTTTTCATTTTGATAAACAGAAAGAGCATCACTTACATTTTTTACCGTTGGATTGGGATTAACTTTGTCATAAACAGATGTTTCGACACCACTTTCATTTAAAAGTGAAATAATTTTTTCAGCAACACCAATTTTTACAAGTATTTCATCTGTGATAAGTAAAGCTTTAGAACCGTTTAAAATTTTGGCCTGTTTTCCAACATTTGATACTGCACCTCTGCCCATTAGATTTACCGTTGGTATAAAATACGAATACATAACACTTCCCCCTTTAAAAAAATTATTATATAAAAAAAAATATCAACTTTGGTTTCAAATGTTGAATTTGAAAACACAACTGTTTCAGTAATAACCAATTATTGAAATTGTGGATGTAATAGATTATTTCTTATAATCATGAATTGTTCAAGAATAGTTAAAAAAATACTTTAATTTTAAATCCTTATTTTGTTGAGGTTTAATGCATTCAGAAGCGTAGGTTAAATTATTCTTTTGTATAAAATAATTTTTTATTGTGAATATAGTGAAAAAATTTTTAAAAAATACTGAGTTTAATTTAAAAAAAGAGCTTAAAAAGATCATCATAAAAGTTTTAAATATGATAAATGTAGATTTCATTGTGGTATAATGAACATTAAAAAGATCTATTAACCTTAAAAAAATTAGGAGGAACCATGATAAATGAAATTGCACCAAATATTTTTAATATATCACTCTTGAGCAGAGAGGCTATAAAGTCAGAAGAACAGGTTTTATGCTATAAAAATGGAAAAGTTCTTATGAAAACTTTAGAGGATAAATTTCTTATCCCTAAAAAAAATGAGCTGGGTGAATGGGTAACAGAAGGGATATTATTAGGAGAGGTAGACGGAGAAAAATGTTTTATTGCAGAGGGGAAAGACAAGATGCCCCAGGGATTTGAATATGTGGGAATGAGGGATATTAGAGGCCAGTCAGATAAACTTTTTAAGTGGGTTACTGCCGTTGGATTTCATCTTTTTAGCTGGATCTCTGACAATAAATTTTGTGGCAGGTGTGGTAGTTCTATGGAGTTTAAAGAAAACGAAAGGGCTTTAAAATGCACAAGTTGCAAAAATATAATATTCCCCAAATTATCTCCAGCTATAATTGTGGCCATAACAAAGGGAGATAAACTTCTACTTGCAAAAAACAAACTGCATCCAGGATCTTTTTACAGTCTTATAGCAGGATATGTAGAGGCTGGAGAAACAATAGAGGAGACTGTAAAAAGAGAGGTTATGGAAGAAGTGGGGATAAATGTTAAAAATATAAGATATTACAAGAGCCAGCCCTGGCCTTTTTCCAGTTCTCTCATGCTTGGATTTTTTGCTGAGTATGATGGAGATAAACCTATAAAAGTAGATGGAATAGAGCTTTCACACGCAGACTGGTTTGATGCAGATAATTTACCTGAAATACCAAACAAAGACTCTGTGGCTGGAGAGATGATAAGAATCTTCAGAGAAAAAAATAAAATATAGAGGTTTTAAAATTATAAAAGGAAAAGCTAAAACTGATTGAAAATTCTAAGTAAGGAGTTTTTATATAAACTACTGAATTCATCTGAAAATCAGAATCAAAAGATTTTGTCACGAATGGACACTAATAAAAGATAGGGAAATTAACACGAATAATAAAAAAACCTTTTGGTCACAGAGGACGCAGAGAAAAAGAGGGAGTTTCACAGAGTTAAAACCAAACTATAGATGCTTTCTTTGCGAGAGGTTTTTTATCCTTTTTCCCGTACTACCTATAAAATCAGAATTAATAATGGTCAAAAATTAAGGAATAATTGTGCACATATTTTTTATTTAGGTTTATATTATTTTTTGTTTTTTGAATTTTCAAGTTGCAGGGCTTATACAGGAAAGAAACTGCACTCAGCCGTCCTACAGAATAAGTTCCGCAGGGGACTGAGGACCGTAGCTTACAAAGGCGATAAAAGAAATATCTACTTCCTAGACATTTGAAAATTCTTGAACTTTTGGTTATGCCCTGACCGAAGGGAGGAAACACTCTTGGGGTGCTTTTCTTTCAAGAGAAAAGTAACGAATCCTTATAAATTCAATAATTTAATTTTAACTTATTAAAATATATTTAGAAAGGTAGGTGTTGGTATGGAATGGAAAATAAAGAAATTTGATGAACTTAGCAACAGAGAACTGTATGACATAATTCAGCAGAGAGTAGATGTATTTGTGGTAGAGCAGAACTGCCCCTATGCAGAGGTAGATGGAAAAGATATAGATGCCTACCATCTTTTTGCAACTGAAGATGGGAAGATAGCTGCTTATACTAGGATACTACATCCTGGAGTCTCTTTTGACGAGGTTTCCATAGGGAGGGTACTTGTGAATATGGGGTATAGAGGTGAGGGCCTAGGACAGGAGCTTATGAAAAAAACAATGGAATTTGTAACTAAAGATCTGAAAGAAAAATCCATAAGAATTTCTGCTCAGGAATATCTTTTGGAATTTTATCTTAGCCTTGGATTTGAAGAGGCATCAGATGTTTATCTAGAGGACGGAATACCGCACATAGATATGCTATTTACAAAAGGCCAGTAACAAGATAGATAAAATTCTGTATAGGGGGCTACTATGAAGAGTTTTCTTAAGATTTTTATAATTTTTTTAACTTTTTTTATATATTCCCAGTCTTATTCGTGGAGGAGACAAGAAAAAAAATATGGTATTTCAGAGTTTCAATCTGAAAAGTACCTCGGTAAATGGTATGAAATTGTCAGAAAAGACCATGGTTTTGAAAAGGGCCTTAGTAATGTGACTGCTCAGTATGAGCAACTGGGAAAAAACAAAGTAAAAGTAGTAAATAGAGGATATGATATAAAGAATGAAAAAATAAAAACTGTTGTAGGAAAGGCAAAGATAAAATATAAAAATGTTGACAATATACTCAAAGTCAGTTTTTTCTGGCCTTTTTATGCAGACTATATAATAATGGATTATGACAGAGAAGAGTATAAATATGCTTTAGTTAGGGGAAGAAGTGACAAGTATCTGTGGATATTATCTAGGACTCCTGTTTTAGACAGTGAAATCTTGGAAAAATTACTTGAAAAGGCAGAGAAAGACGGAATAAAGCTAGACGACCTTATCTACGTGAAACATGATAAATCTCAATAGACTGATTTTAAAAGCCGGATACTACCGGCTTTTAAAATTGATTTATTCAAGTTATTGGATAAAAAATAAAGTGGATTTTCTCTATGAAACTTACTTTTATTTTCTATAGATAAGTATCTGTTGAGTATGATCTTTATATGGTGTATAATTCACCTATAAATGGAAATACTATAAATAAAGGAGAAAAAAGCATGATAGAGTTTTTTATTGCTAAAAAACACATAATAGAGAGAAAAAAACAAAGTATAATCTCTATTCTCGGTATGACCATAGGAATAGCTGTTTTGATAGTGTCTATAGGGATAGCAAATGGTCTAGATAAAAATATGATAGAAAGTATCTTGTCTATAACCTCTCATGTGGTGGTACAGGACAACGGAGATATGGAAAATTACAGAGATATACAGAAAAAAATAGAGAGTATAGAGGGGGTAAAAGGAGTGGTTCCGAAAACTTCTACCCAGGGGATACTGAAATATAACGGTGTACTAGGAAGTTATGTATCTGGAGTAAAAATAGAGGGACTAGATTTAGCCGATGCCAAAAGAGCCATGGAACTGGATAAAAAAATTGTTCAGGGTACCATGGATTTTGATAATCCTACACAGCTTCTTATGGGGAAAGAATTATACGAGCAGTTAGGTGCAAATCTTGGAGATGAGGTTTCTATAGTTTCTGCAGACAACCGAGAGGTCAGGTTCAAAATAGGGGGGGTTTTTCAGAGTGGATATTATGAGTATGATACCAGCCTTGTGATGCTGCCGCTAAGAGCAGTACAGGTCCTGACATACTCTGGAAATACAGTGAGCAAAATGGATGTGATGCTTTATGATGCCTATAAATCAGATGAGGTGGCATCTGAAATAAACAGTACTACAGGCTTGAATACCAAAACATGGGGACAGCTGAACAGAAATCTTTTGTCTGCCTTATCCCTAGAGAAAACAGTTATGATAATAGTGTTTTCTCTGATCGTTGTAATTGCAGGGTTCGTGGTTTGGGTGACTTTGAATATGCTTGTAAGGGAAAAAACAAGGGATATAGGAGTTATGAGGGCTATGGGGTTTTCTAGTGAGAAAATAATGAAAATATTTCTTATAGAGGGTATGGTTCTGGGAGTTATGGGAATAATAATAGGTACAGCAGTTGCTCTTGGAATACTTTGGTATGTAAAAAATTATTCAATTGCTCAACTGACGAGCATATATTATCTTACAAAGATACCAGTTGAGTTATCTTTGAAGGAGATTTTCACCATAATAGGAGCCAATCTAGTAGTGATATTTATTTCAAGTATTTTTCCAGCATACAGGGCAGCAAAATTACAACCGGTGGAGGCGTTAAGATATGAGTAAAATAGTACTGAATCTAGAAAAACTTAATAAAAACTATAAGGATAAAAAAAGGGAACTTCATATTATAAATAATCTGGATTTGAAAGTAGAGGAGGGGGAGTTTATCTCTATACTGGGTAAATCAGGTTCTGGAAAATCTACTTTGCTCAATCTTATGGGACTTTTGGACAAGCCTGACAGTGGAAAGATATATTTTGATGGTATAGAGGTGGATAACCTAAAAGGCAGCAACATTGATAAGATAAAAAATGAGATGCTTGGATTTGTATTTCAATTTCATTATCTTCTTCCTGAGTTTACTGCTTTAGAAAATGTAATGCTGCCAGCCTTATTGAAAAATTTCAAGGATAAGACTGAGATAAAAGAGAGAGCCATAAAGCTTCTAGAAGAGGTAGAGCTTGGAGAAAGAATGGGGCATAAACCCAATGAACTTTCTGGAGGAGAGAAACAGAGGGTTGCCATAGCGAGGGCCCTAATAAACTCTCCTAAGATACTTTTGGCAGATGAACCAACTGGAAATTTAGACGAAGAAACCAGCGAAAAAATACACGCTCTTTTGAGAAGAATAAATTGTGATATGAACCAATCTATAATTGTGGTTACTCACTCAAGAGAACTTGCTAAAATATGTCACAAGAGATATTATCTAAAAAAAGGATACCTACATTTGGAAGAGGAAATAAAGTAAATAAAAATAATAAAAAAACTTTTGAAAAAAAACTAGGAAATACGTTAAATAGTTGTATAATCTTAATAGTTGACAACGATTCAACAAATACACCGGAGCTTATGCTAAGGATCGACGAAAGGAAGTGGTTTTATATGAGATTAATCATCCACGGGAGACATTTAAACGTTACAGAACCAATCAGGCTACATGCTGAGAAAAAGATCAACAAGATAAAAAAATATTTCGACAATATTATGGAGGTGGATGTAACATTATCGGCTGAAAGTTTGAAAACGGGAGATTACCATACTGCAGATGTATTGGTCTATATGAATGGTAATAAAATCAAAGCTACTGCAACTGATGAAGATCTATATGCATCAATAGACGAAGTGGTGGACGTATTAGAGCAGCAGGTAAAGAAACATAAAGAAAAATTAAGAGATAATAAGCACAATGCAGGACGTAAAAATACTATTAAGTATAATCCTGAAACTAAGACAATAGATAAAGAGGACAGTAAAAAAATTGTTCAAACAACAATCTCTGCAAGACCAATGTTTGTAGAAGAAGCTGTAATGCAGATGGAAGTTCTTAATAAACAGTTTTATGTTTTTATGAATGCTGATACAGAGGAGCTCAATGTAGTCTACAGAAGAAATGATGGAGATTATGGTCACGTAGAACCAGCATAAAAAGATCAGGACCGGCTGAGCCGGTCCTTTTTAATTGTAATTACAAAGCCCTTTGTTATTGATATTTTGTTCTGTAAGTGATATAATAAAAATTGTGATAACTTAAGTTTTTAAAGGGGGAAACATGGGTAGAATCATCTATGTTACTGGTGGTGCCAGAAGCGGAAAAAGCAGCTTTGCAGAAGACCATGTGGCGGCGAGTAAGTTGAAAAGAGTATATTTAGCCACCTCTATTCCTTTTGATAATGAGATGAAACTCAGAGTAGAAAAGCATAAGGAGCAGAGAGGTGAAAATTGGCTGACCATAGAGGCCTATAAAAATCTCTATGAGATCCTCCAAAACAAAATAAGAGATGAAAAAATTATTCTTTTGGACTGTCTCACAGTAATGGTGACTAACCTAATGATAATGGAAGAAGAACGGGACTGGGACAACATAGGAAAAGATGAACTTTATTCTATTGAAAAATCTATAGAGGCTGAGATAAAGGGAGTTTTTAATTTTGTAGAAGAAAAAGATTTAGAACTGGTAGTGGTGTCAAATGAGCTTGGAATGGGACTTGTTCCACCCTATGCATTAGGAAGACACTTTAGAGATATAGCAGGGAGAATGAACCAGCTAGTAGCCAAAAGAGCAGATGAAGCCTACTTAGTTGTATCAGGACTGCCGATGAAATTAAAATAATACGGAGGGAACAAATGAAGGGAATTTTACTTTTATTTCAATTTATGACCAGGTTACCTATACCTGTTAAGGTGGAATATGATGCAGACGAAGTGGGGAAAAGCATGAAATTTTTTCCTGTTGTGGGAGTGATTATAGGGGGGATACTTTGGGGGGCTTATCTTGTGCTGAGCAAGTATATAAATAATCCTTATGCCATTGCATCTCTTGTGGTACTTCTAGAAATAATATTGACTGGAGGACTTCACTTAGACGGTCTGGCAGATACATTTGACGGTATATTCAGTTACAGAAGTAAACATCGAATGCTTGAGATAATGAAGGATTCAAGACTGGGATCTAATGGAGCTCTTGCACTGATTATTTATTTTATACTTAAAATATCTCTAATTGTAGAGGTGGGATTTGCAATTATACTTATAATGCCTGTAATAGCAAGGCTAAACAGTGTACTTAATGCAGCAATAGGGCCTTATGCAAGGGCTACAGGAATGGGAAAATCCATAGTAGAGCACACTAATGCCATTGGGGTATTGATTTCTACTGTTTTGACCTCCCTTTATGTATATTTTATAGGTTGGCATTTTGGAGAGTTTGAGTTAGGACTTAGACTTCTTGCAATAATACCGCTTGTGATGCTACCTGGAGCTTATTTTGCAAAACTTATGGACAGAAAGATAGGCGGAGTTACTGGAGATACATTAGGAGCTGTTCTTGAAATGACAGAGATTTTAGTTATTTTCTTTGCAGCGATTATATTATAAAAAAATTAGGAAATGGTGAATATATGGGAAAAGTCATACTGGTAAGACATGGTGAAAGTGAGATGAACAGAGACGGCCTGTTTTTCGGATGGCTCGATCCTAAACTCACAGAAAAAGGTATAAAGCAGGCACATAATGCTAAAAGCGTAATACAAAGTTTTGAATATGACGAAATATATTCTAGTGACTTATCTAGGGCAAGGGAAACTGCAGATATAGTAAATTATCAAGGACTTCCTGTAAAGCTGTCTCAAGAACTTAGGGAGATTAACTTTGGAATTTTTGAAGGGCTCACTTATAAAGAGATAAAGGAAAAATATCCTGATGAAGTTAAATTGTGGAGAGAAAAGTGGCAGGAGTATGACTACGAAAACGGAGAGAATGTAACTCAGCTTCAAAGAAGGGCTGTGGAATTTCTAAAATCACTGGATAAAGAGAAAAAGGATATAGTTGTAGTAACCCACTGGGGAGTAATAAACTGTATATTAAGTTATTATATAACCGGAGGTCTAGAAGGGTATTGGAAATTTGCACTAGATACCGGGGGAGTCAGCATATTAGAATTCAGAGAGGGATTCCCTGTGCTGCACGGCCTTAATATAGGGGGAAAATAAATGAAACTTTTTGAAGAAACCTTGAGAAGTATAGGGGGTCTAGATAAAGATGCCGTAAAAAGGGCTCAGGCTAGGCTAGATTCTAGAATGAAACCTAAAGGGAGTCTAGGGAAACTTGAAAGGATAGCAGTACAGTTTGCTGGTATTACTGGAAAAGTTTTTAATAAAGCCGACAGAAGATGTCATATAGTGGCATCAGCAGACAACGGTGTCATAGAAGAGGGAGTTTCGTCATGTCCTTTGGAATTCACAGAAATAGTATCTGAGGCTATGCTAAATGAGATAGCAGCCATAGGTATACTGTGCAAATCTATAGGGGTTGACTTTAAATTGATAGATATAGGTATAAAAGGTGGTATAAAAAGAGACTATCCAAATTTACACATAGAAAAAGTGAAAAATGGGACGGCCAATCTGAGAAATGAACCTGCTATGACCAGGGAAGAGTGTATAGAGGCTATAGAAACAGGTATTAGGACAATAAATAATCTAAAGGATAATTATGATATATTTTCTAACGGTGAGATGGGAATAGCCAATACAACTACTAGTTCTGCAGTGCTTTATGCACTAACAGGTGAAGACATAGAACTTATAGTTGGAAGAGGAGGAGGCCTTAGTGACGAGGGGCTTCTCAAAAAAAAGAGAGTTATAAAAGAGGCTTGTGAACTGCACAAAGTAATGGAAATAGACCCTGTAGATGTAGTTGCAAAGGTTGGTGGACTAGATATAGCCTGTATGACAGGGATGTATCTAGGGGCCGCAGCAGCAAAAAAACCGATGTTGGTTGATGGATTTATATCTGGAGTAGCAGCTCTGGCTGCCTCTAAGATAGCTCCTCTTTCAAGAGACTATATGATAGCTACTCATAAAAGCGAAGAGCCTGGAATGAAAGTTTTACTAGATAGCTTGGAACTTGATGCTATGCTTCATATGGATATGAGACTCGGTGAGGGAACCGGAGCAGTTCTTGCTTATCCTGTAATAACGGGAGCCCTGGAAATTATAAAGAAAATGAAAAAAGTCGATGAAGTGTATGAACTTTTTGCCTAAAAAAATCCCTGCCTAAGCGGGGATTTTTGACAAAATGACGTTTTAAAGTATATAATTGATGGAATTCTTTTATAAGGTGATGGTCTATGAAAGAGACAATAGGGCACAGGAAAAGACTCAGAGAAAAGTATATAAAAGGTGGGTATGATTCCTTTTTAGACTATGAAAAACTTGAACTGCTTTTGACATATAGCATAGTTAGAAAAGATGTAAAACCTGTTGCAAAGGAACTTTTAAAAAGATTTAAAACATTGGAAGGTGTTATGAAGGCTCCTTTTGATGAACTTTTTAAAGTAGATGGCTTAGGAGAGGGAAGTGTAGTTTTTTTGAAACTTATCTCAGAGACATCTAAAGATATATTTAAAGGTTCCTATTCGAAAAAAGACGTCACTACCATATCTGGGACCAGAGACCTTTTGGCTTTTTTGAGAAATGACATAGGATTTTCTCCTATAGAGGAGTTTAAAGTTATTTTTCTTGATACTGCTAATAATCTTCTTTGTGAGGAAACCCTGTTTAAAGGGACTATTGACAGAAGTGGTGTATATCCTAGAAACATAGTAGAAAAAGTCTTAAAACATGGAGCCAAATCCGTAATTTTTGCACATAACCATCCCTCTGGGAATTTGAACCCTTCTAAGGCGGATATAGATTTTACGGACAAGATAACAAAAGTATTAAATGCCATTGAGATAAGGGTATTAGACCATATGATAATAACTAGAGACTCTTATTTTAGTTTTTTGGAAAAGGGACTCATTTAATTGGGAGGATAGAATGAAAAAGGATGTAGATGTCAAAAATAAAAAAATAAATTCAGAGGAAACAAAGCCCTCAGAGGCAAAAGAAGAACATGAGAAAAAAACCTATAAAGTATTAGGAGTTATATTTGAAGTCACAAAAAAAAGATATTATTTCGAGGTGACAGATAATACTGAATATAAAAAAGGCGATAAAGTCGTTGTAGATACTGCCAGAGGTAGAGAATTAGGGGCTGTCTATGCTGAGGCTAGGGAACTTCCGGAAAAAGAACTTGTACTTCCACTTAAGCCTGTAATTAAAAAAGCATCAGAAGAGGAGTTGGAAAGATACAACAATTTAAGAGATGAATCCGAAGCAGCTTATCTAGTGTGTAAGGTAAAAATAGCAGAACATAAATTACCAATGAAGATTGTTGCTTCAGAGTTTACTTTTGACAAGTCAAAACTTATATTTTATTTTACGGCAGAGGGAAGAATAGATTTTAGAGAACTGGTAAAGGATCTTGCAACTATATTTAAACTTCGAATAGAGCTAAGACAGATCGGTGTCAGAGATGAAGCTAGAATCCTTGGAAGTATAGGTATCTGCGGAAAGGAACTTTGCTGCAGAACATTTATAAATAAGTTTGATTCGGTATCAATAAAAATGGCCAGAGATCAGGGGCTTGTAATAAACCCTTCGAAAATATCAGGGGCCTGCGGAAGACTGCTATGCTGTATAAAATATGAGCACAGTCAATATGCAGATGCTTTAAAGAGTTTCCCAGCAGTAAATCAGACAGTAGGAACTGAAGATGGAGACGGTAGAGTAGTAGGAGTAAATCCGTTAAATGGTTATCTTTATGTGGATATACCTACTAAAGGCATGATGAGAAAAGATTTAGTGGATATAAAGTTTAATAAAAGAGAGGCTAGAAAACTTCAGAATAAAACCAGTGCCGAAGAGCGTAAATTGAAAGGGTTAGAGAAGGAGTAATGATTCTACCAGATGAAGATATAACCATTTTAGGTGAAGTGGAAAGGGATATAATCCAAAAGAAAAATGGATTTAGATTTTCTATAGATGCCGTGATATTGGCAGATTTTTTTAAGGGGAAGAAATTAGGGAAATTACTGGAAATAGGTACAGGTACAGGTATAATTTCCATACTGCTTTCAGACAGGGAAGAGATAGAAAAAATAACTGCCCTTGAGGTGCAGGCTGAAATGGCGGAGTTAGCTGAAAGAAACGTGAAAAGAAACTCTCTGGAAAAACGTATAGAAGTAGTTTTAGGAGATGTAAAAGAGATGAAAGCTGGGAATGTTTATGATTATGTTATAAGTAATCCCCCCTATATGCCTTTAGACGGAAAAAAGATAAATTTACATGACAACAAGGCCCTGTCTAGGCATGAAATAAATCTTAACCTGGAAGAATTGATAAAAAATGCAAAAAGACTTTTAAAGCCAAGAGGTCAGTTTTTCATGGTCCATAGGACTTATAGATTTGCAGAAATATCAACGGTTCTTGAAAGAGAAGGATTTTCCATAAAAAGGGTTAGATTTGTGTATTCTGATCATAAGAGTAGTTCCAATTTGGTGCTTATAGAGGCATCTAAGGGGAGAAAAGAAATATTAGAAGTAGAAAAGCCATTATATTTGAACAATTAAGAGAGATCGTTTTTAACGGTCTTTTTTTTTATAGAAATTTCAAGAAATAATTCTTTGTAATCTATAGATTTATAAGGGGTTGGAGAAGAGTATTTTCTATAATATTAAAAATATATTTTTTAAATCATTTTGAGTTAAAAAATGTATGATTCTAAGGTGAAATCTAATTGACTTTTATCAGGAAAAGAAATAAAATACCTTACTAAATAGCCATTTTACAAGGTTAAAATAGATTTTTATAAGTTTTATTTGAATTGCATTTAGAAAATATCCTGAAAAAATAGTTTATTTCAGAGTTTTCAATAACTTTCAGCTTTTATAAGGAAGGGGCTCCTGACAAAAGCTGGGAGGGTTTAAAAATATAGTGTGTTTGTAAAAATTTATAGAGGTGGATGATGGAACTTTTAAACTATTTAAAAGAGGAAAATGCGGAACTTTTTAAGGAAAATCTTCATGTGGATCTTATTGATGAAAAAGATGAAAATGGATATACATTTCTTCATCATGCTGTGACAAAAGGAAATTATGAGATTGCTGATTTTCTGGTTTACAATGGCGTAGATGTAAATATCAGGGACAAAAATGGAAATACTCCTGTTCATTTGGCTGCAGAGTTTAATGAAAAAGAGATTTTCAGTCTTTTACTTGAGTACGGAGGAGATCTAAAAATAAAAAATAATAATCAAAGAACTCCGGAACAAGTTGCCAGAATGAACAAATCATCAGCCATCCTTAAGTTACTAAAGAATTACAGTGAGGACTATGGATATTGTGAAAAAATGCATGCCCCTAAAAAATGGGATGAGTAAATCCTGAAAATGCACCAAAAGAATATATAAAAAAAAGCGGGTGATAAACCCGCTTTTAAATTTCTCTGGGGATATATTTTTTACAGACTTTAAAATAATTTTTTCTAAGATTTTTAATTGCCAGAGAAATATTTTCAAGCATCCTAGTCGGAAGGACACCGTCTTCACCGTATCTTTCAGAAGTAATATCTCCTGTGTATCCGTGGACAAAAACCCCTGTAGAACAAGCTTCTAAAGGCGGAAGGGTACAAAGTTTCATGGCTATTATTCCCACTAAAAGATCACCACTTCCAGCCACTCCCATGCCGCTGTTACCAGTAGTACTAAATAAGAGCTCTCCCTGAGGAGATGCTATTATGGTAGTTGCATCTTTTAAAACAATATAACTTTTTAAATTCTTGGCTGCTTCTCGTAAGATATTTACTCTGTCTCTTTGTATTTGCTCAATTGAAAGTCCGGTAAGTCTTGAAAATTCCCCTATATGAGGAGTTAGAATAGTAGGGGATTTACGATTTTTTAAAATTTCTAAATTTTCAGAAATAGCGCTAATACCGTCTCCGTCAATGATTATAGGATTTCTGCATTTTTCTATTACCTTTCTTGCAAGGTTTAGAGTATGCGGATCAATGGAAATACCGGAACCTATAGCTACAACATCATTTTTTTTAGAGAGTTCTATTATGTCTTCAAAATTTGATAGAGATAAGCTTCCAAGATCTGTGGCAGCCCCCCTTTTAAATACAAGTTCCCTTGCAAAATTAGAAACTGAGTTGATTACCTCTTCTGTTGAAAAAAGGGTAGAATAACCTCCCCCAGAGTTCAAAAAAGAGTATGAGTTCAGCAGAGGTGCTCCAAGATAGTCTCTGGATCCGGAGATGAAAAGAGCTTTACCAAAACTTCCCTTGTGACCTGTTATATTCCTTGGTAAAAGAGGATCTGGAATATTAATAGATGTTTTGAAGTCGGTTGTAAAATATTCTGGGAAAGAGATGTTGCAGTTAAATAATTTTCCACAAAATTTCCTTCCTTTGTTGATCAAATGGCCATATTTTAAAGTTCCAAAAGATATGGTGTAGTCGGCCTCTATACATCTTCCCATGATACAACCATTGTTTCCGTTTAAGCCTGAGGGAATGTCAAGAGACACAATTTTCGCCCTTGATAAATTGATCATGTCTATGAGTTCACCTGGAGTTCCAGTGATATCTCTGTCTAGTCCTGTCCCAAAGATGGCATCTATAATGAGATCCGCCTCTGAAATATCTTTTTTTATTCTGTCTGTGCTGTTGCCATTTAAAATCTCCCACTTTATTCCCAAATTATCTGCAACCTTGAAATTGGTAAGAGAAGCATCTTTAAATCTGTTTGGCTCCTTTAGGAAATAAATCTTTATGTTATCGTTGAAAGAGAATATTTTTCTGGCTAGAGCTATGCCGTCTCCGCCGTTGTTTCCTCCACCACAGAAAACCAGAATTTTTTCAGATAGATGCAGATTCTTTTTTCTCATAATTTCAAAGGCACCAAGGGAAGCGTTCTCCATAAGTACTCCTTGGGGAATTCCGAATTTGTCTATATATGAATTATCAAGGTCTCTCATCTCCTGAACACTCAATATTTTCATTTTTTAACCTCCTGATATTTTGGATTTATTTTTATTATATTATACATCGGGACCTGATTCTTTTTTTAAATTTTTTAGATGAGTGTTTTTTTATAAATTACTGACTTTATTTGAACCTGTTACTTTTCTCTTGAAAGAAAAGTAACCAAAAGTTCAAGAATTTTCAAATGTCTAGGAAGTAGATATTTCTTTTATCGCCTTTGTAAGCTACAGTCCTCGGTTCCCTGCGGAACTTATTCTGTAGGACGGCTTAGTGCAGGTTCTTTCCTGTATAAGCCCTGCGACTTGAAATTCAAAAAATATAAAATCGTATGATCTATCTATAAGAAATAAGCGCAAAGGTTTACCAAGGTTTATTCACACAAAAGTTTTTTTTAAGTTTTTGGCCATTGATAAAATAAGCGTTAAGAATGACTGAGAGAAATCTCTAGAAAAAATCGACTGTCTGAGCGTAGCGAGTTTCGAGTTTTTCTTGGATTTTCAAGGTTATTTAGCTGATTTTTCACAGGCTTGAACTTTTGGTTACTTTTCTTTCAAGAGAAAAGTAACGAATCCCGATAAATTCAATAATTCAAACTAACTAAAATTATAAAATAAGCTAAATTTTCAATTAATCACAATAAAAAATGAAACTTATTTGTACCAGGTGAAGAAATCTGTTAGAATTCAGATATATATTGCTGAAGAAGGGGGATAAAAGATGTTTAAACTCCATTCAAACTATAAACCAACAGGAGATCAGCCTGAAGCTATAAAAAAAATATCTGAAAATATAAAGGAGAATGTAAAGGACCAAGTGCTTTTGGGGGTAACAGGATCTGGAAAAACCTTTACCGTGGCAAATATAATAAAAGATACTGGAAGACCTGCAATTATAATGGCTCCTAATAAAACCCTGGCAGCTCAGCTTTACTCAGAATATAAATCTTTTTTTCCGGAAAATGCTGTGGAATATTTTGTCTCGTACTATGATTATTATCAGCCTGAGGCATATATTCCATCTACAGATACCTTTATAGAAAAAGATTCATCAATAAACGATGAGATAGATAAGTTGAGGAATGCCGCCACTGCAGCACTTATAAACAGAAGAGACGTAATAATCGTGGCATCTGTATCTGCTATATATGGTTTAGGATCTCCAGAGACCTATAAAAAGATGACCATTCCAATTGATCTTAAGACAGGAATAGAAAGGAAAAAGTTTCTTGAAAAACTTGTTTCCCTGAGATACGAAAGAAATGACATAGCCTTTGAAAGGGGAAAGTTTAGGATAAAAGGGGATGTAGTAGACATATATCCTTCATACATGGAAACAGGCTACAGACTTGAATTCTGGGGGGATGACCTCGAGAGCATATCTGAAATAAACACCCTTACTGGGAAAAAAGTAAGAAGCGGACTTGAAAGAATCAGTATAATGCCTGCCACACATTATGTTACAGAGGAAAATGAAATAGAAAGAATAATCGAAGATATAAAAGAAGACCTCAAAATTCAGATAAAGAAATTTGAGAGTGAAGGAAAACTTCTTGAAGCTCAGAGAATAAAACAAAGGACAGAATATGATCTAGAGATGATTAGAGAAGTGGGATACTGTAAGGGTATAGAAAATTATTCTAGATACCTGGCAGGAAAAGAACCTGGGGAATCCCCGCATACACTCTTAGAGTATTTTCCAAAGGATTTTCTGATATTTATAGATGAGTCTCATATAGCTGTTCCACAGATAAGGGGAATGTACAAGGGAGACCGTTCTAGGAAAGAAACTTTAGTTGCCAACGGGTTCCGACTTCCATCTGCGTTAGATAATAGGCCCCTTAGATTTGAAGAATTTCGTGAGATAGCAAATCAGACTGTCTTTGTATCTGCAACTCCAGGAGACTATGAGATGGATGTAAGCAAAGGACAGGTGGCAGAGCAGCTGGTTAGACCTACAGGTATACTCGAGCCCCTTATAGATGTGAGGCCGACTGCCAATCAGGTAGACGACCTTTTAGAAGAGGTGAGAATAAGGTCAGAAAAAAAACAAAGGGTTTTGGTTACCACTCTCACCAAAAAAATGGCGGAGGAGCTTACAGAATATTACATAGGATTCGGAGTAAAGGCAAAATACATGCATTCAGATATAGACACACTGGAAAGAATAGAAATTATACGAGGACTGAGACGTGGAGAGTTTGATGTCCTTGTGGGAATAAATCTATTGAGAGAGGGTCTAGACATCCCAGAGGTCTCTCTTGTGGCGGTGCTAGAAGCAGACAAAGAAGGCTTCCTTAGAAGCAGAAGATCCTTAATACAGACCATGGGAAGGGCAGCAAGAAATATAGAGGGAAAAGTTATACTTTATGGAGATGTCATGACCGGTTCTATGAAAGAAGCTATAGAGGAAACAAAAAGAAGAAGAAAAGTACAGAAAGAATACAACAAAACATATAATATAGATCCTAAGACAGTTATAAGAGAGATATCTGAAGAAGTTTTAAATTTTGACTATGGAGTGGATATAGACAGTTATGAAAAAGAAAAAGTAAAAAGAGTATTTACTTCTAAAAAGGATATAGAAAAAGAGATTGGAAAATTAAAGAAAGAGATTAAAATCTTGTCAGAAGAACTGGATTTTGAAAAAGCGATCATAAAAAGAGATGAGATGATCAAATTACAGGAACTTTTACTGGAACTATAAAATTCTAGAGAGAGGTGAGATTATGATATGGGAAAAATCCTGTGGAGGAATAATATTTTTTTCAGAAAATGGTAAAGATAAATTTTTGGTGATAAAACAACTGAGTGGTTATTACGGATTTCCAAAGGGGCATATAGAAGATAATGAGACGGAGGAAGAGACTGCTCTAAGGGAGGTATATGAAGAGGTAGGTTTGAAAGCAGTGATAATAGAGGGATTCAGAGAAACTCTAGACTATCAGATAAATAAGAATATAATGAAGGAAGCTGTTTTTTTTCTTATGAAAAGTGACGAAAAAAATGTTATCCTAGATAAGAATGAAGTATTGGAATATGCGTGGCTAGATTATAAAGAAGCCTGGCAGAAGATAACCTTTGAAGAGGAAAAAGAAGCTTTTTTACGAGCCTATGAATATCTGAAAGAGGTGAAAAATGGAAGATAGGATATATACAGTTTCCCAGTTTAATAAGATGGTCAAAGATTATCTAGAAGATAACAATAATCTGAAAAACTTTTTTTTAAAGGGTGAAATTTCAGGGGTTAATTATTATAAAAGCGGCCATCTTTATTTTAGTCTGAAAGATAAAAACTGTCAGGTAAGATGTACTGCCTTTGGCTATAGATATAAAAAAATACCTGAGGATCTAAAAGAGGGAGACAGTGTAAAAATATTCGGAGATGCCACACTCTATGAGGCCAGAGGTGATTTTCAGATTATGGTACGTCACCTAGAGAAAGAGAATAAAATGGGTGCTCTCTATGAAGAGTTGGAAAAGGTTAAAAAAGAACTTTCTGAAAAAGGGTATTTTGACCGGGATAAAAAAAGGCCCATGCCATCACTGCCTCAGACAATAGGAGTTATAACCTCAGGAACAGGTGCCGCAGTGAGAGATATAATAAATACAGCAAGACTCAGATATCCAAATATAAATATATATGTATATCCTGCAAAAGTACAAGGACTAGGTGCGGCAAAAGAGGTCATAAGAGGAATAGAGGCTTTGAATAAAATAGAGGAGATCGATTTGATAATAGCCGGAAGAGGTGGAGGAAGTATAGAGGATTTATGGACATTTAATGAAAAAGATGTGGCTCTGGCGTATTTTAATTCTAAAAAGCCCATCGTCTCAGCAGTGGGGCATGAAATAGACGTATTACTTACAGATTTTACTGCTGATCTAAGATCTTCTACACCTACCCATGCTTCAGAAATGGTAGTTCCTGAAAAGAAAAAACTTCAGGAAAGTATTGAAAATCGTGAAAAATACCTGAAAAGTTATCTGAGAAAATATATTCACAAAAAAAAGGATGAGATCAGCAATAGAAGGAATTCCTTTGTTATAAAAAATTTCCAGAGATTAGTTCAGGAAAAAAATATGGAAGTTTTAGACAAAGAGCGGGAGTTTATAAAAAGTTATGAAAGATATATTTTGAAAAAAAGACAGGAGATGGAGATGAAAGTGGAAAAACTAAAGGCTCTAAATCCTGATAATATACTCAAAAGGGGATATAGTATAACCAGCTCTAATGGAAAAGTAATAAAAAATGCCCATGATATAGAACCTGGGGAAATACTGGAAACTATTTTTCATATAGGGAAATCAACTAGTGTAGTAAAGGAGATAGATGTTGATGAAAAAGGCATTATTTAGTCTTATTTTTATTTTTACAGGGATATTTTCCTATTCAATGGAAAAATCAGAGCTTATAAATGAAGGTATTTATCAAATTCAGATGGGAAATTACTGGAGAGGAAAAGAGTATCTCGAAGATTATCTGACCTTAGAAGAGGATATAGAGGCTTATCTTTATCTTATAGAAGCAGATAAAAAACTAGGAAATTTAAACCGGGCAGACAGCGTAGCTTCAACAGCTTCGAAAAAATATCCAGAAGATACAAGACCTTTATATGAGAGAGTCTTGATAAGAAAACTCATGGCAGATAATGAGAAAACAGGGTGGAAAAAAAATAAATATAATAAAGAATATTATGAGATGTTTGAAAAGTACCTGGCCAAAACAAAATATACAGACAGCGACAAAATATTCCAGCTTGGGAGTATATACTTTAAAAATAATTTATATGAAAAGGCCAATAATATTTTTGTAAAAGAAAAGAACCACGATGAGAGAAATATCTTTGGTGCAGCGACAACATATAGATTTTTGGGAGAGTATAGAAAAGCGGCTCTTTTATACGGTAAGATACTTCAGGTAAATCCGGATTTTTATGAGGCCTACCTTGGAAGAGGGGTATCCTATCAGCTGCTAGGTGATTATGGAAGAGCTGCAAAGGATTTTGAAATATGTCTCGAATATAAAAAAAATATAAACATTTATGTAGGGCTGGCAAACATGTATATTAATATGGAGAGATATAACAGTGCAAAAGAAATCTTGGAAAAAGCACAAAAGGATTATCCAGGTTCTCAGAATATAAAACGCCTTCTTATAGAGGTGTATTCTAAAATCGAGAGATAGGTGATTGGATGGAATGGTATAGACTCAGGGTGGCAGGAGTAAAGGATTCTCTTATAAGAAAATTCATGAAAAATTTTGATAACTATGAAGATATACTGAAATTGGACGGATCACAATTAGAGAGATACTACAATCTTAATTCAGAAGAGGTAAAACTCATCATGGGCTCTTGTAATCTGGATTCTGAGCTAGAAAAAGAAATGGATATACTGGAAAAAAACAAAATAAAAATTATGAGCCTACATGACAGCAGATATCCTATTTTTCTGAAAAATATAGCATCACCTCCTGTGTTTCTTTATGTAAAGGGAAAGGGAGAGTTTTGTGATAAGAATATAGGGGTTGTAGGGACTAGAAAAATGACTGCCTATGGACAGACGGCCTGTGAACGTATAACAATGGATCTAGTAGATGCAGGTGTAACTACAGTAAGCGGACTGGCTTTAGGGATAGACGGTGTCTGTCACAGGAAGACCTTGGAAAAAAACGGGAACAGTATAGCTGTAGTAGGCAACGGCCTGGATATAGTATACCCCCAGGAAAACAGCAAAATATGGGAAAGAATGGAAAGAGAGGGTACGATAATAAGTGAATTTCCTTTGGGGACAAGGCCCAATCACTATAATTTTCCCATGAGAAACAGAATAATAGCAGGTCTGAGCAAGGGAGTGGTGGTAGTAGAGAGTATGGCTAAAGGTGGCAGCCTTATCACAGCTGGACTTGCTTTGGAAGAGGGAAGGGACGTATTTGCAGTTCCTGGGGATGTTTTTTCACCTTCTTCAGAAGGATGCAACGATCTTATAAAAAAAAGTGAAGCAAAATTAATAGTATCGGGCATGGACATCTTAAAAGAATACGGATGGGACAGGGGAAAAGAAAGTATTTCCCAAAATGCCGGTGTAAATCTTAAAGGAAAAGAAAAAATTGTTTTTAATATTTTAAAAAAGGAAATGAACCTTGATGAACTTATAATGTCTACAGGCATAAGGGCTGGAGAACTGTTAGCAGTTCTTATGGAGCTTGAATTAAAGGGCCTTATATGCGGAGCTCCAGGGGGGAAATACAGACGAAAAGTCGTCTAACCTTGATTTTTTAAGACTTTTCGAATATAATTAAAATCAACATACCACAAAATATTCAGATAGGAGTGGAGACATTGGCGAAAAAAAATCTAGTTATTGTTGAGTCGCCTGCCAAGGCAAAGACCATAGAAAAAATACTGGGAAAGAATTATGAGGTAACCGCCTCGTTCGGACATATAAGAGATCTGCCTAAAAGTAAAATAGGCGTTGATATAGAAAATAATTTTGAGCCTTCTTATTCTACAATAAAGGGTAAAGGCGAGATCACAAAAGCTCTGAGAGCCCTTGCAAAGAAATCAAACAAAATCTATCTAGCATCCGATCCGGATAGAGAGGGAGAAGCCATAGCCTGGCATATCGCACATATTTTAAAGTTGGATGAGGGTGAATCAAACAGAATAGAGTTTAATGAGATAACTAAAACAGCCATAAAAGATGCAGTTAAAAACCCTAGGAAAATAGATATAGACAGGGTAAATGCACAGCAGGCCAGAAGAATATTAGACAGACTTGTGGGATATAAGATAAGTCCCCTTCTTTGGAAGATAATATCATCAAATACAAGTGCAGGAAGGGTTCAGTCAGTTGCACTGAAGCTTATTTGTGACCTTGAAGACAGCATAAAAAAGTTTGTACCAGAAGTATACTGGGAAGTATCCGGTGACTTTACCGGGGGAATAAACCTTAATCTCAATAAAATAGATAATAAAAAAGTCGATAAAATAAAAGACGAAGAGATAATAAAACAACTTAAAAAAGAGATTCCAGGTAAATCCTTTGAGGTGACAAGTGCCAAAATATCAGACAGAAGTAAGAAACCACCTCTTCCGCTTAAAACCAGTACACTTCAGCAGTTAGCCTCATCTTACTTGGGATTTTCAGCATCGAAGACAATGAGGGTAGCTCAGACTTTATACGAAGGACTGAATATAGACGGAAACCAAAAGGGTCTTATAACATATATGAGAACAGACTCCACAAGAATTTCAGATGAAGCCAAAGAGAGTGCCAAGGTCTTTATCGAAGAAAAGTACGGGAAAGAGTATGTGGGGAATTACACAGAGAAAAAAGGAAAAGGTAAGATACAGGATGCCCACGAGGCAGTAAGACCTACAGATGTACTTCTAGAACCTTTGAAGATAGAAAAACATCTGAATACAGACCAATTTAAACTTTACAGACTTATATGGGAAAGATTTATAATTTCTCAGCTGGCTCCGGTGAAGTTTAAGCAGTTTGAGCTTCTGACTAATTATGATAAGTACCAGTTTAGAGGTGTGGCAAATAAGATAATTTTTGACGGTTATTATAAGGTATTTAAAGGTGAAGATGCCATAGAGTCGGTAAAATTCCC
Source organism: Ilyobacter polytropus DSM 2926 (assembly GCF_000165505.1). Lineage (NCBI taxonomy): Bacteria > Fusobacteriati > Fusobacteriota > Fusobacteriia > Fusobacteriales > Fusobacteriaceae > Ilyobacter > Ilyobacter polytropus. The sequence continues at coordinate 593,509 of NC_014632.1, forward strand.
GTCTATAAAGCAAGGAGACGCCCTTGTTCTTGAAAAATTAGGAGTAAAAGAGGGAATCACAAAGGCTCCTGCAAGATTGACAGAATCCTCTCTGGTAAAAAAACTTGAATCTGAGGGAATCGGAAGACCTTCTACTTATGCATCTATAATAGAAACTCTTAAAAAAAGGGAATATGTGGTGAGTGAAGGAAAAAGCTTTGTACCTACATCATTAGGCTACGAGGTAAAGGAAAATCTTCAGGAAAATTTCCCTCATATACTTAATGTAAAATTTACAGCTGGGATGGAAGAAAAACTCGACCGTATAGAAGAAGGAGAGCTTGACTGGAAAGAGACTTTAAAGGAGTTTTATGATGACCTTTCAAAATATCTCACAGTTTTTGAAAAAAAAGTGGAAGAGATGGAAAATAGGATCATTGTTTCAGATGTTCTTTGTCCATGCGGTAAGGGTAAAATGCTCATGAAAAGCGGGAGATTCGGAAGATACCTTAAATGTGAAGATGAAGAGTGTAAAGAAAAGTTTTCCCTAAAGGGAATAGATATACCTAAGGAGCAAATAGAAAAAGGCGAGATAATAGTAAATGAGATAGTTCAGGAAAGAGAAAAGCTAAAAAGGGGAAAACCTACTGATGTCTATACAGACAAGGGAGCCAATTTATTCCTAAAGGCAGGAAGATTCGGAAGTTATCTAGAAAGTGAAAACTTTGCAGAGGATGAGATCAGGACACCGTTACCTTCTGAAGTGAGAAAGATGCTGGCAGAAAACAGAGTAATAGAAAAAGACGGAGTGGTACAGCTGAACTCTATATTGAAAAAGATAGAAGAGGAAGAGGCTGAGCTTATAAGAAAAGCCGGACCTTGTGAAAAATGTGGAAGTCCTTTTGAGGTAAAAAGGGGAAGATGGGGGAAATTCCTGGCTTGTACGGGATATCCTGAATGTAAAAATATAAGAAAGCTTCCCAATGATAAAAAGAAAGAAGCAAATAAAAAGAAATAAACCCGCCTAGGCGGGTTTTATTTATGGGGATAAAAAAACTTCCTATAATTTTTAAAATATTGTATAATAAGGATAAATTGTATAGTGTAAAAAGTATAGAGGAGTAGAATATTTATGATAAAAGAGGTAGTGATAATAGGGGCGGGTCTTGCAGGTAGTGAGGCAGCCTATCAATTGGCTAAAAGAGGAATAAAGGTAAAACTTTATGAGATGAGGCCTTTAAAAAATACAGAGGCACATAAAAGTGAAAAATTTGGAGAACTTGTATGCAGTAACTCCCTAGGGTCTAATGCAACTTCTAATGCATCGGGACTAATGAAGGAGGAACTTAGACAGTTAGGGTCACTTTTGGTGGAAGTTGCAGATAAAAACAGAGTACCTGCAGGTCAGGCACTAGCTGTAGACAGAGAAGGGTTTTCTAAAGAGATAACTGAAACTCTGGAAAACATGGAAAATATAGAGATAATAAGAGAGGAACTGACAGAAATACCAGAGGAAGGAATAGTTCTTATAGCAAGTGGGCCTCTCTCATCAGACAGTATATCAGAAGAGATCAAAAAAATAACCAAGGACGAGCATCTTTATTTTTATGATGCTGCTGCTCCTATAATAGCCTTTGATTCTATAGATAAAGAGAAGGTATATTTTCAGTCAAGATATGATAAAGGTGACGGAGAATATATAAACTGTCCTATGAATATAGAGGAATATACAAATTTTTACAATGCACTGATAACTGCAGAAAGAGCTCCTTTAAAGACCTTTGAAGAGGAAAAACTTTTTGAGGCCTGTATGCCAGTTGAAAAAATGGCTGAAAGAGGAGAAAAAACTCTTTTGTTTGGGCCTTTAAAGCCAAAGGGTCTTACAAATCCAAGACATCCAGATATAAAGGATTATGCTGTAATCCAACTGAGACAAGATGACAAAGAGGGAAGACTTTACAACATGGTGGGATTTCAGACAAACCTCAAATGGGGAGAGCAGAAAAGAGTCTTTTCTATGATACCAGGTCTTGAAAATGCTGATTTTGTCAGATACGGTGTTATGCACAGAAACACTTTTATAAATTCAACGAAACTTCTCAAAGATACCCTTAATTTAAAATCCAATGAGAATATCTATTTCGCAGGACAAATAACAGGAAGTGAAGGGTATGTGGCTGCTATGGCTACTGGAATGATGGCTGCTATTAATATAGCCAATAGACTAGAGGGAAAAAAAGAATTTGTATTAGATGACAGAAGTGCTATAGGGGCGATAATAAAATATATAACAGAAGAAAAAAAGAATTTTCAGCCGATTGGTCCTAATATAGGTATAATAAGACCTTTAGAAGGAAAAAAGATAAGAGATAAAAGAGAGCGTTATACAAAGGTGGCAGAAAGAGCCCTGGATTATCTAAAGGAAAAACTGGGGGAAGAATAGTTCTTTTGGGGGATAGTCATGGAACCTTTTTTATTAGAAAAACTTATAAAAGATTTTATATATTTTGAGGAATTCGGAGACGGGAAGAGTCTGAATACTATAAAATCATTTAAAAAAGATCTTGGACAGCTGAGAGATTATCTCAGCAAAAAAGAAAATATAAATAATCCCAAGGATATAAAAGAGATGGCTCTCAGGGGTTTTTTGGTAGAATTGCAAAAGGAAAACATAGGAAAAAGATCTCTCAATAGAAAGATATCTTCCTTGAGAACCTTTTTTAAATACCTGAAAAATCAGGGATATATTGAAAAAAATCCCACGATTCTTCTTACTGGCCCGGCTTTTAAGGCAGATCTTCCTGAAATATTAACAAAAGAGGAGATAGACAGAATCAGAGAGGTCATAGATATAGAAAAAACAAACGGAATAAGAGACCGTCTTATTGTGGAGCTTTTGTATTCTAGCGGCATAAGAACCAGTGAACTTCTTTCTCTAGGAGAGAGTCTTTTTGATCTTGAAAAAAGACAGCTCAGAGTCACAGGGGGAAAACAACCTAGAATTGTATTTTTCAGTGAAAGAACAAGGGAATATTTTAAAAGATATGTAGAGTCTAAGAAAAAAAAGTACAGAGCAAAATACACAGCAGATATACTTTTTGTGAATGGTTCTGGAACGAGGCTGAGTGACCGGTCGTTGAGAAGAATAATAGAACGTTATGCAAAAAAGGCTGAAATACAAAAAGAGATAAGTCCCCATACTTTTAGACATACTTTCGGAGTGTATATGCTGACTCATGGAATGGGCCTTATGCACCTTCAGGAACTAATGGGACATGTGAGTGTTGAAAGCACTAAAATATACGAAGAGTTTGTAAATAAACCCAAAATTTTAAAGGGATATAATAATTATTGATTGATAACTGAGGTGGCAGATGGAAAAGTTTAGAGCAACAACGATAATAGCTGTAAAAAAAGATAACAAGGTGGCCATAGCCGGAGACGGACAGGTAACTTTCGGAGACACTGTATTTAAAAGCGGAGCTAAGAAAATAAGGAAAATGTATGATAATACAATACTCATGGGATTTGCAGGAAGTGCTGCCGATGCCTTTGCCCTTTTTGATAAATTTGAGGGGAAGCTTGATGAGTTTGGTGGGAATCTTAAAAAAGCTTCTGTAGAACTTGCAAAAGAGTGGAGACACGATAAAGCTCTGAGAGTCCTTGAAGCAATGCTTGTGGTAGCAGATAAAAGCAATGTACTAATTGTATCTGGAAATGGTGATGTAATAGAGCCAGACGACGGGATAGCGGCAATCGGAAGCGGAGGAAGTTATGCCTATGCTGCAGCTAAGGCTCTTGTAATGCATAGTGATTTAGGGGCTCCACAGGTAGCGGAAGAGGCTCTTAAAATAGCTGGGAATATGTGTATATATACAAATCTCAACATCAGTGTTGAGACTCTTTAGAGGAGGTTTAAATTGGCAAAAATAAAAAAATGTATCGGCTGCGGAATAGAGCTGCAAAATGAAAGCTCTGAAAAGCAGGGATTTGTACCTAAAAGTGTCTTAGAGAGTAGAAAAGAGATTTACTGTCAGAGATGTTTTAAAATAAAAAACTATGGAGAATATCTTCCGGTGGAGATGACAAAGGAAGACTATAGGAAAGAGGTTGGGAAACAGGCAGAAAGAGCAGATGTGGTCTTGGCTGTTTTTGATATAATCGACTTTGAAGGATCATTTGACGATGAGATACTAGATATTCTAAGGGAAAAGGATTCTATAATAGCAATAAATAAACTCGACCTTGTACCTGGGGAAAAGCACCCTTCTGAAGTATCGGACTGGGTAAAAGAAAGACTGGCTGATGAAGGGATAGCCCCACTAGATATAGCTATATTAAGTGCAAAAAGTGGATATGGTGTAAACGGGATAATAAGAAAACTCAGACATTTTTTCCCTGATGGTGCCAAGGCAATGGTCCTAGGAACTACAAATGTAGGTAAATCAAGTATAATAAACGGACTTTTAGGAGATAAAAAGGTAACTACATCTAAATATCCTGGAACTACTTTGAAAAGTCTTGAAAATATTATTTCAGGAACAAAGTTAACTTTGATAGATACTCCAGGGCTTATTCCTGAGGGAAGAGTTTCGGATATGGTCTGTGAAGAGTGTAATCTAAAAATAGTACCTGCCAACGAAATTTCTAGAAAAACATTTAAACTGGAAAAAGACAGGGTTCTCATGTTTGGAGGACTTCTCTGGATGAAGGTTATGAACTCTGAAAAGGCTATATTCTCTGCCTTTGCATCTAAAGATGTTAGTTTTCACGAAACAAATGAGGGAAGGCTAGAGGATCTCTTAAGAGATCATTCTGGAGATGCCATCTCACCTCCCTGCGAAAAATGTAGAGATGAGTATGCAGCTCTTCCTATGAAAAAAGAAGAATGGACTGTAGAGTCTGGAGAAGAACTGGTATTTAAAGGCCTAGGATGGATCTCTGTGAAAAGAGGCCCTCTGACTATAGAGGTTACTATTCCAGAAGGGGCAGAAATAATCTTAAGAGATGCCTTTATCAAACCAAGAAGATGATATGGGGGAGAATTCTCCCTCTTTTTTTGGATCTTTATTTTTGAGGTAAGTTATTGAATTTATCCAAAGTTCCGTTACTTTTCCTTGATGAAAAGTAACCAAAAATCAAGGCCTGTGAAAAATCAGCTAAATGCCTTCGGAAATCTAAGTAAAAATCAAAACTCGCTTTGCTCAGACAGTTGATTTTTTCTAGAGATTTCTCTCAGTCATTCTTAACGCTGATTTTGTCAATGGCCAAAAGAATTTCAAAAGATTTTAAATTCCCCTTTAAAAAATGCCGTTAAGAAATCATCTTGTGAAATCCACTTTCATTGAAATAAGGAGGTTTACCGACTATATTTCAATAGAAAGTTAGTTCAGAAGTGATTTTAGGTATTTTTTAGGGGTGCCTTTTCTTTGGTTACTTTCTTTGGGCAAGCAAAGAAAGTAACACAGCTTTTGGATAAATTCAGTAACTTATTTTAAATTCAATGGAAAATTGTAAAAATAAAAGTTCAGATGTAATTGTGTAAAGCAGGAGGTGGTGGATGTGAAAAAAGGTTTTACAATATTGGAGCTCATAATTGTGCTAGGTGCCTTGGCATTGTTTTTTGTAATGGCAGTACCTAGACTGAGTGATGTAAGGGATTCTACCAAGGCAGCAAGGGTACAGAAAGACCTTGTGGGAATGAGGGTGGCTCTGGAAAGTTATTATACTGCGACTGGTGAGTATCCCGACCTTATATCAGAAGGAATGAAAGATAACCTGAAACTTATAAAAGCTGAGAGTATAGAGGGGAAAAAGGTAAATTTTGCTCAGTTTCTGGAAAGAGACAGTATACCTAAGACTCCTAAAAGTGGTCTAATAGAAGAGAGTAACCTGGTGATAGACTGGGAAAATTCAGAGCAAATAGGTATAGGGGGATGGAAATATAATTACAGTGGAAAGACAGGGGAAATACACGCGAATCTTCCAGAGAATATGTATAATCAGCTTATAGAGTGGAGTGAGGAATAGGAACTGTAACAGACATGTAAAAAATGTAAAAATAATTGACAGGGGTAAAAGTATGTGGTAATCTCATAAAGATACTTTTGTATAAAGGAATGATTACATATTTGAGAATAGGATGAATTTGTATGAAAATCCTCTAGGGAAGGGGCACAACTTTACAATTTTTTAACTTGTAGAGTTTGGAAAAAATGAAAAAGTTTCAAATATACAATGTCGATAATGTTTTACAACACACATAAAAAAAAGGGAACTAGGAGGAAAGAGATTATGAAGAAAAGAGGATTTACTTTAATTGAACTTATGGTAGTAATCGCTATCATAGGACTACTGGCAGCAATAGCTTTACCAAAATTCAGCGATGTAACATCACAAGCAAAAGTGGCTAGTGTACAAGGAAACATATCTACTTTAAGAACATCACTTGGTATGTTTTATGCAACAGATGGAGCTTATCCTACTGCTTTATCTGCAGATTTATCAGCAATAAAAGGAATAGATTCGGATGGAGAAGACATTTATTTTACAGATTTTTATAATAAAAGCATAATGCCTGAAACTCCAACAACGGAATTAAAAGTTGCTGCTACAAATGCTGTAGTAACTACAAAAGATTCAAAAGGTGGATGGGTTTATACTTCCGATGGTACAATTAAAGCAAATATTATAGACGATGCATATGGACAAGGTACTGTATGGAGTGATTTTTAATTTAAAATATTTATAATAAAGAGGGGCTTCGGCCCTTTTTTACTTTGGGGGATAAATGAGGGAGAAATTTGGAATTTTGGGATATCTTTTGGCAACATCTGTGGCACCGCTTATAATTTTCGGTAAAAAAATAATTTTGGAAAATGATAGCAAAAGAGCAATGACTTATATAACTTATGATGGATATCAGATTGATTTTATTAGTTATTATAAATTAATGACTCTGATTACCGGAGCTGTGATCCTTATATTCTCAATGGCTGGAAAAATTGATCTTAAGAAAGAGTGCATTGGGATAAAATCTAAATATTATATAATGGGATCGACTTTGCTAGTTTTGTTAGTTATGAGTTTTATATTTTCAATAGACAGGAAAATATCTTTTTTAGGGATAAGCGGTAGATTTGAGGGATTTTTGGCAGAAATTTCATATATGGTGATATTTCTCACTGGACTTAGTTTCTTTAAAAACAGAAATTCAAGAGAAAAAATACTTAAATTTATAATCGGTTTCAGCGGGGTAATGTTTTTAGTAGGAATCTTCCAGTTTTTCGGATTTAATATTTTAGAAACTGATTTTATGTCAAATGTAATGACCGGTTTTGATGTCGAAAAGTTTGGCGGTTTAAAATACAGTTTCGGAAAATATGCAAGCTATGGTACACTTTCTAATCCTAATTATATGGGGAGCTATTCAATTATGCTTTTTTTTCTGGGGCTGGGTTTTTATCTGAGTTCTAGAGAAAGAATAAAAACTATTTTTTTTCTTGGGTACACTGGTCTAGCTTTTGCTAATCTCATAGGCTGTCATTCAAGAGCTGGATTTTTAGGTTTTCAAGGTGGGGTTCTTCTTTTTATTATTTTTATGAACAGGGAGATTCTGATTAACTGGAAAAAAATATTAGTATTGTCTCTTATGTGTATTTTGATCTGGAGTGGAATGGATATATTTTCTCAAAAAGCTCTGGGGAAGAAGCTGGGAAATATTTCAAAGGGAGTTAAGACTGAAGTTTATGGTATAGAGTCGGAAGGGAACCGTGTCGAGATCGACGGGGTAAGTAAACTCAAGATAATAGGAAGCTCGAATGGGCTAGAGTTTTATGACGCTATAAATGAAAAAATTCCTGTAAAAGAAAAAGACAGGCTTATTAATCTTCAAAAATCTGGGTATGAAAAATATTATGTTAAAAGACATAAAACTATAAAAGATCTTTATCTTTTTGGATATGGGGAGAGTTTTAATTATCAGCTTTATTTTATAGAAGGAAAATTTTACACTATTGATCATATGGATAATATAACAGAGATACCTGCTGTAAAAAGAATAAAATTTTTTGATGGTTATGAAAAAAAAGGATCATCGAGAATTTATATATGGTCTCGGAGTATTCCAAAGATATTTGAAAAGCCTGTATTTGGTCATGGGCAGGACACCTTTCCCCTTGTATTTCCTCAAAATGATTTTTTCGGAAAAAAACTGTCTTTTGGAATTAAAGGTATGTTGGTAGACAAGCCACATAATTATTTTATTCAGATAGCCATAAACAACGGAATACCAGCCCTTATTTTAATTGGATTTTTATTTTTGAGTTTTTTTTATGATTCTTTTAAAGTTTTTATAAAAAATAGGAATATTTTTACAGGATGTATCTTTCTGAGTGTTTTTTCTTATTTTATAACCTGTTTTTTTAATGACAGCGTAGTTTCTGTGGCTCCTTTATTCTGGACGTTTTTGGCAGTAGGAACATGCTTAAATACAGAAGGTTAATAATTTTTTATAGCAGGAGATGAAAAATGAAGAGAAAAGGTTTTACTCTTATTGAACTTATAGTAGTAATAGCAATAATAGGTATTTTGGCAGCAATAGCTCTTCCAAAATTAAGTGATGTAACTTCTCAGGCAAAGGCTGCAAATGTACAAGGAAATCTGGCAAATGTTAGAACATCTATAGGGATATACTATGCAAAGACAGAGACATATCCTGATTTTAAAGGTACAAGTACTTACAGTACAGGAGACCTTTCTGATGTTAAAAGCACTGGTATAAACGGAGAAGAGGTTTATTTTACAGATTTTTATAACAAAAGTGAGATGGTGTCAACTCCTTCGTTTGAAGGGTGTAGTACCCAAGAAACAGCCTGGAATAATATAACCACTGGTAGTGATGAAAATGGAGGCTGGACTTATTCCTATGACGACGGGACACTAATAGCAGACGTTCCAGACGATGCATTTGGACAGGGAATAATTTGGTCAGAGTTCTAGCTTGTGTGATTTATCAGAATATTTAAGTATAGAAAAATAGAAATAAAAGTGTTGTCCTAAAATAAAAACTGTGATAAAATTTATATTGGTGTCTCATAATAAAGAGGTGTAATATATTGGAAGACAGATTATTTTTTCATCGCAAAAAAGGATATTTATGTTTTTTTTACGATGGGATAGGTATATCCTTTTCTAAAGAAAAAATTTATGGGACAAGTATAAACAAAATAAAAGTTTATTATAAGCCTGATTCTATACTAAAAGTTTAGTATATTCCGGGCTTTTTTACATACTTAATAGGTTTTAGGAGGTTATCATGAAGTATGATATTATTTTTGTAGGCGGGGGACAGGCAAATATTTTTGGAGCTTATGAAGCAATAACAAAGAATCCAGATATAAAGATTCTGATTGTAGACAAGGGAAGGATGCTGAAAGAAAGAGTCTGTCCTAAGGAAAAAACGGATAAGTGTGTGAAGTGTGATACTTGTGCCATAATATATGGGATAAGCGGGGCAGGGGCATACTCAGATTCAAAATTTAACATGGATTATAGAGTTGGCGGAGATGTACATACAGTTACAGGAAAACAGCTTGTAAATGATACTATAAATTATGTGGCGGAAATTTATAAAAAATTTGGTTTTGACGAAGAACCTGCAGGGATAAAATACAATGAAGAAATGGAAGAGGTAAAAAGAAGGTGTATAGAAAATAATGTGCAGTTGGTTGACACTCCTACAATGCACTTGGGGACAGACGGATCTAGAGAGTTGTACACAAAACTTGTGGATTACCTTTTGGGTAAGGGAGTAGAATTCCTGACTGGCCATGGTATAGAGGAACTGATTATAGAAAATAATCAGGTGAAAGGAATAATACTTTCAGGTAAAAAATCTGAAACAATTTATTCTGATAATGTAATTATGGGAATAGGTAGAAGCGGAGCCAAGAAAATGATGAAACTCTGCCAAAAGCATGGAATAGATTACAGCACAGGGGCAATAGATGTAGGAGTGAGGGTAGAAGTACCTGATGTGGTAATGAAAAATATAAATAAAAATTTTTATGAAGCGAAAATGGTATATTACACCGAAAAGTATAGAGATAAGATGAGAACATTTTGTAGTAATCCCAGTGGTTTTATTGCTGTGGAGAAACACAGTGATGATGTAATATTGGCAAATGGTCATGCGTATAAGGACAGGAAGTCTATAAATACAAACTTAGCCCTTCTTTGTACAAAAACTTTCACTCATCCATTCAGCCATCCCTTTGAGTATGCCACTGCTATAGCGAAGATGTCATCTATGCTTACAGGGGGAAAAATACTTATGCAGTCATATGGAGATTTGAAGGCAGGAAGAAGGTCCACAGAAGAGAGGTTATCTAGGCTGAATATAGTTCCCACAACAGATGACTATGTTGCTGGGGATATAGCACTAGCCTGTCCTAAAAGGATACTGGACAACATAATCGAGTTTATAGAGGTTCATGACAAGATAACCCCTGGTTTTGCATCTAGTGATCTATTGCTTTATTTTCCAGAGATAAAGTTTAGAAGTACAAGAGTGGCTATAAATGAACACATGGAAACTAGTATTAAAGGGTTTTACTCTGTGGGAGATAGTTCGGGATATGGAAGTGGACTTAATATTGCAGCAGTAATGGGAATACTAGCAACTAGAGATATAATAAGCAAATAAAAAAAGTCTATGTCTATAAGCTATGAAATTTTTCAGTTTTAACCTAAATAATCAAGATAATCTGATTGGGTTAAATGAATTGTTTTTAATGTTTATTTTTGAATATCAAAAATTATTGACAAAAATATAACAGAGGTATATAATTTATATAAATAAAATTGAATAATATACGATTCTTATCGAGAGTGGTGGAGGGACTGACCCTGTGAAACCCGGCAACCTGCCTTAAAAGGTGTGGTGCTAAATTCAGAGCTAAAAAAGCGAAGATAAGAGAGAGACCCGATCTGTACAGCCTCTTTCTTACTGAAAGAGGCTTTTTTTATAACAAATAATATTACCAAGGAGGATTTATATAAATGGAAAACAAAATATTTTTTACTTCAGAATGTGTTTCACCGGGCCATCCTGATAAGATAGCCGACCAGGTATCAGATGCAGTGCTAGACGCCTGCATAGCAGAAGACCCAAATTCTAGGGTAGCCTGCGAAGTATTTTGTACAACAGGTCAGGTAGTGGTAGGAGGAGAGATAACTACCAATACATATGTAGATGTGCAAAAGATAGTAAGAGACAAGATAGAAGAGATCGGATACAAGCAGGGAATGGGATTTGACTCAGACTGCGGAGTGCTTAATGCAATACATTCACAGTCTCCTGATATAGCAATGGGTGTAGATATCGGAGGAGCAGGAGACCAGGGAATAATGTTCGGAGGAGCTGTAAAAGAAACTCCTGAACTTATGCCTTTAGCCCTTGTTCTTGCAAGGGAGATAATCGTAAAATATACAAGAATGGCAAGATCTAAAGAGGTAATCTGGGGAAGACCAGACGCAAAGTCTCAGGTAACTCTTGCGTATAATAAAAACGGGACTGTAGATCATGTTGATACAGTAGTAGTATCTGTACAGCATAACCCTGAAGTAAGTCAGGAAGAGATTCATGAAACAATAATAGAAAAGGTAGTAAAACCTGTCCTTGAAAAATATAAAATGAATCCTGGAAGGGTAAAACATTACCATATAAATCCAACAGGAAGATTCGTAATCGGCGGACCTCACGGAGATGCTGGTCTTACAGGAAGAAAGATAATAGTAGATACCTATGGTGGATACTTTAGACACGGTGGAGGAGCTTTCTCAGGAAAGGATCCTTCAAAGGTGGACAGGTCTGCCGCTTATGCAGCAAGATGGGTAGCTAAGAATATAGTTGCTGCAGAACTTGCAGAAAAGTGTGAAATACAGCTTTCTTATGCTATAGGGGTAGTAGAGCCTACATCTGTAAAAGTAGATACCTTTGGAACAGGAAAAATAGAAGAGGTAAAGCTAGCTGAGATAGTGCAAAAGGTATTTGACCTAAGTCCTAGAGGGATAGAACTAGCCTTAGAGCTAAGATCAGGAAACTTTAAGTATCAGGATCTTGCAGCCTTCGGTCATATAGGAAGGACAGACATAGATCTTCCTTGGGAAAGAACAAATAAGGTAGAAGCTATAAAAAAACTTGTATAGAATAAAAACAGTTTAACAGGCAGTCTAATGACTGCCTGTTTTAATATTCAAATCATAAATGCAGCAGAAGATAAAACTTGACATAAATAATAAAGAAATGTAAAGTTATTGATAACAAAAGAATTTTCATAAAAAATGTATTTTTAAAATGAATCAGCAAAGAAAGAGGAATTAATTTTTTATTATAGAATAATATTTTTGTCAAGAAAAATCCCGGTTATAAGTGAAAGGGGGAGAGTATGAAGATACTAAAACCAAGAGGCGGAGTTCATCCAAAAGAGATGAAGGAGTTGACCTCAGATAAAAATATAGAAGTGATGCCTGATCTAAAGGAGTATAAAGTATCCCTCCATCAGCATATAGGGGTTCCTGCTTTTCCAATGGTATCTGTAGGAGACTATGTAATGGCAGGTCAGGAGATAGGTAAATGTACTGCAATGTTATCAGTGGCAGTTCATTCTCCTGTATCTGGATATATCAAGGATATAGTGAAAGAAAATAATGAAACATTTATAATTGTAGAAAACGATTTTGAAAATAATTGGGTTGATTTAAAACCTTGGTATGACACAAATTTATTTGTGGGTAAAACTTCCACAAAATTTGTTACTTTTATAAGGGAGATGGGGATATGCGGTCTAGGTGGTGCAATGTTTCCAACTCACATGAAATTTCAGGCTGATGAATATGAAAAAATACATACTGTAATAATAAACGGGGCAGAGTGTGAACCTTATTTAAATTCAGATAACAGGATCATGGTGGAAAAAACCTCGGAAATTATGATTATATTGAATAGATTATTTGATTTTATGAATATAAACAAGGTAATTATCGCTGTAGAGGACAATAAAAAAGAAGCCATTGAAAAAATAAGAAAATTTTTGGACGACTCTGGAAAAATAGAGCTGGCAGTTCTCGAAAGTGTATATCCTCAAGGAGGAGAGAAGCAGATCATAAAATCTCTGATGGGTATAGAGGTACCTGTACACAAAATACCTATGGAGTACGGGATGGCAGTAATAAATGTGGGGACCTTGTATGCCTTGTATGAGGGAATGTATAGAGGAAAACCTCTTATAGAAAGAGTTGTTACTGTATCTGGACTGGGGATAAAAGAACCTAAGAATATTTTGGCTAAGATAGGTACTCCTATAAAGGATATTCTGGATTATGCAGGCATAGACAGAAGTAAAACTTATAAAGTTATTCTAGGTGGACCTATGATGGGAAGAACCATAGGAGATGAAAAAGAAAATCTCAAGAAGGGTACTGGCGGAATACTGGCTTTGCTCAAAGATGAATGCAACGAGTATGAAACAAAGGCATGTATAAACTGTGGCGCCTGTGTAGATGTATGCCCTATGGGACTTATGCCTTTAAGATATGTGGAACTAGCAAGAAAAGGGGACTACAGCAGGATGGAAAAAAGGTACAGCCTTAGCAGTTGTATAAAATGTGGTTGCTGTGAATATGCATGTCCTACTAAAAGACCAATTATAAAATCAATATTTTTAGGTCTGAAAAAATTGAAGGAGGAGAAAAATGGATTATAAATTAAGTGCTTCTCCTCACGTAAGAAAAAAAGATACTTTGGAAATGGTAATGTATGACGTAGTAATAGCACTTCTTCCCTGCATGGCAAGTGCTGTGTATTATTTTGGATGGGAAGCGGTAAAAATAATGTTGGTGGCTGTGACCTCTGGTCTCATAACAGAAGCAATACTGGCAAGGCTAATGGAAAAATCCTGGAAATGCATACTTGACGGAAGCGGACTGGTGACGGCACTTCTTTTGGCACTTATTGTCCCCCACCTGACTCCTTTATGGATGGTTGCCTTGGGAAGTATTTTCGGTATAGGGGTTGGAAAGATGGCTTACGGAGGTGTTGGAGAAAATATTTTTAACCCAGCCCTCGTAGGAAGAATATTTATGATGATATCCTTTCCGAGCACTCTTTATAAATTTCATACTGCTGATGGTTTAGCAGGTGCTACAGCATTTCCATTGGTTAAATATATGGGTGCAGATTGGCTTGCATCAAATGTAGGGGGAAAGGCAGAACTTTATAAAAATTTATTTACAGGAAAAGAAATTTTGGGGTCAATGGGTGAAATAAACAAGGGAGCTATCTTAGTTGGTTTTTTATATTTGGGTTTTAGAAAAAGATTGAAATGGAGAGTTCCTCTGGTGGTAGTTTTAACCAGTGGACTTTTGAGTTATTTAAATGGAGAAGATCCTATTATTTCCATTCTTTCAGGAGGACTGATTTTTGGAGCAGTGTATATGTGCACTGATATGGTGAGCGGACCTGTAACTGAAAATGGAAAGGCTGTTTTTGCTATATTTGTAGGAACGTGTGCTTTTTTTATAAGGAAGTACACATCTCATCCTGTGGGTATAGGGTATGCTATTCTTCTTGGAAATGTAATTGCACCACTTATAAATAAATATACGGAACCTAGAGTATATGGAAAGGATAGAAATATGAAAAAAATATATGGTATTTTATCAGTGGTGATTCTATTTATAGCAGGGATATTTATGCTTACCAGTCTCGATAAAATAAATCAAAAAAGAAAAGAGGCCCGTGAGGAAAAAATTATGTCACAGGTTAAAAGTTATATTTTTCAAAAAGATCTGAGGTATGACGATGAAGAGGGAATCTATTATGAGGGTTATGTTTTTATACCGGCATATGATGAATATGAAAATAGGTATTACCTTGTTTTAGGAGAGGCACGGGGCTACGGGAGTAAAATGATAAAATTTGCTATGGGTATTACTCCAGATAAAAAGATAGCCGGAGTGAGAATACTAGAAGCCAGTGAGACAGAGGGTCTTGGAGCTAAAATAACAGATGAAAAATGGATGGAGCATTGGCGAGGAATGGATTCTGACTATAAGTTTGATAAGGAAAAAGATGCAGCAGCTGGAGCTACATACACTTATAAAAATATACATAAGACGTTTAATGACGTATTGGTCAAAAGTAAAAATCTATCGAAAGACGACTCTCAAGAAGAAGAGGAAGAGTTAGACGGAGAGGGAGGAGCTACAGATACTGAAGGTTGGGGAGAAGAGGAAACAGAAACTCGAGATACTCAGATGTCAGAAACAGAGGAACTAGATGGAGAGGGAGGAGCCACAGATACTGAAGGTTGGGGAGAAGAGGAAACAGAAACTCAAGATACTCAGATATCAGAAACACAAGACGGAGAAGGGGGAGCTACCGATTCTGATTGGGAGGAAGAGGGTGATTCAAAATGGTAAAAAGAGGCCGTGAACTTCTATTGAAAAGCGGAGTTTTTATACTTATACTTGCTTCTAATTTTAGTCTCACGACTATATTTAAGGTATGGCTTCTGGAAACCGCTTTTCTTACAGTACTTTTTTTCTATGGTACAATTCAAAAAAAATTGATAAGGGGCAGATATTATAGATATAATTTAATGATTTTTTCACTTTTAATGGTAGCAGGTTTGATGAATTTTTCCGGTGAAATATTTCAAAATGGAGAGGAAAGATTTTCTAGGCTTTTAGTGGTTGTAATTTTAAACTACTATATGTATCTGGATATGAAAAATGGTTTGAAAGATGTGAGAGATGTAAGTATTACTTTTATAAGTTTTGGACTGTTGATGTGGGGCATCAGAAAGGCATTTTTATATTTTCCTGAACCGGTCTTGTTTTTTAGTCTGCCTCCGGGAATATTATTTTCATTCGCTTTGCTAGCTGCCATTATCAGGAAAGCTTGTAAGAGAGGTGGAGAAAATGTTTAGATTTGTAATGGGAATCGTGTTGGC
The DNA here is from genome assembly GCF_000165505.1 of Ilyobacter polytropus DSM 2926. Lineage (NCBI taxonomy): Bacteria > Fusobacteriati > Fusobacteriota > Fusobacteriia > Fusobacteriales > Fusobacteriaceae > Ilyobacter > Ilyobacter polytropus. The sequence continues at coordinate 609,504 of NC_014632.1, forward strand.
TGCATTCATTACGGAAAATGTATTTTTTTCAAGGTATGACTCGGTTGAACATTTTAGTGAGGATAAGAATGATGAAAGAACCCTAGGGATAATGGCATTGACTATAATTGGTCTTATCTGGATAGGATATAGTTTTTCATATTTGTTGTCTGGAGGAAAATTATTCACAATAATGGTCATTATTTTTTTCTTGGGAGAGATGATAAAAAATATTTTTAGAAAGTATTGTAAAAGAAGAGATATAGACGATCTTATAAAGATAACAATTATACTTTCTGCTTTCAATATAAATTTTGAAAAAGGTTATATTGAAAATTTAATACTGGTTTTTATATCTGGATTTACATATTTTATATTTTGTCTTATATTTGCCAATATAAATGAAAGGTTAGAATACCTTGAAATTCCAAAATTTATGGAAGGGGGACCAATAAAAGTAGTTACTTTTGCTCTGATAGCAATGGTTTTTTATGCTTTTACAGGGATAAAGATTTGAAGACAGACCTCGTTGGTGAGGTCTTTTTTTCTTGAAGCAATGTTGAGATACAATTTATTTCAGAATTTGCTTTATCTTGAAAATGGGTATTAAATGTGATAGTATTTACTAAAAACCTTGTAAAATAAGTGTTTAGGAGGGAAAAATGGGTATTTTAAAGAAAATATTTGGATTTGGAAAGAAAAAGGAAAAGATTCCTGAGGAGATAGAAAAGGAAAAGGTAATATACGAGGAGAAAAAAGCTGAAGAGGTAAAAAAGGTCATAGAGGAAGTGGCTAAGGATGAGTTTGTAGGGGGAAAGAAAGAGGTTAAAAAGAAACCCGAAGAACTTGAAGAGCCAAAAAATGAAGTTTCTGAAGAGTCAGTGGAAGAAAAAGCAGAAAAACTGAAACTTGAAGAGGAAAAAGTAGAGGTTGAAAATGAAAGCATAGACTTAAAACAGAGTGAAGAAAAAGAAATAGTAGTTCCAAAAAAGAAAGGTTTTTTTACTTCTTTAAAAGAAAAACTCTCAAAATCAAGGGAAGGTTTTTTTGGAAAGGTAAAAGGCTTCTTCTTAGGTAGAAGTGTTATTGACGATGAGATGTATGAAGATTTAGAAGAGATGCTCATACAGTCGGACATAGGAATGGATATGACTCTCAAAATAGTGGGTGCTCTTGAAAAAGAGGTTAGATCAAGAGGGATAAAAGACCCAAAAGAAGTATACGGAGTCCTTAAAGATGTAATGGAAAACTTCCTTATAGAGGAAGAAAATGAATTGAAAACAGAAAAACCTGGACTAAATGTAATTCTTGTAGTAGGAGTTAACGGAGTGGGAAAAACTACCACAATAGGAAAGATAGCTTCGAAATTAACTAAAGAAGGAAAGAAAGTAATTGTAGGTGCAGGAGATACCTTCAGGGCAGCAGCAATAGAACAACTAGAAGAGTGGACAATAAGGGCAGGAGCAGAGATTATAAAACACCAGCAGGGAACAGACCCAGGCGCAGTTGTTTTTGATACGCTGAAGGCAGCAGAAAACAGGAATGCAGATGTTGCAATAATAGATACAGCTGGAAGGCTGCACAATAAGAACAACCTTATGAAAGAGCTGGAAAAGATAAATAGGATCATAGAGAAGCATGTAGGGGACTCATCTTATGAAAGTATACTTGTAATAGACGGAACCACAGGACAAAACGGACTGAATCAGGCAAAGGTATTTAATGAGGTGACAAAGTTAACAGGGTTTATTGTCACTAAATTGGACGGAACGGCAAAGGGCGGGATTGTCTTTGCGATCTCAGAGGAGCTTAAAAAACCAATCAAATTTATAGGTGTTGGAGAGGGTATAGAGGATTTGAGACCTTTCAAACCTAAAGAATATATTGATGCTATTTTTGAGTAATAAATAACTTTTTTTTATATTTAACTGACAAAAAAATGCTCTAAAAAGATTAATAGTGCTGATTTTGTAAAGCTAGAGTTAAAAAGTGTTTATAATTACTTGTAAAAAAAATTTTTTTCTGATAAAATACTCCCGTGAGGATAAATAAACCTAGAAGGGTTGATTACTTTAGGAGGTAAATGAGTGAGTTTTATATCGGAAGTAAGGGAAAAGGCTAAAAGTTTAAACAACAGGATTGTTTTACCAGAATCTACAGATGAAAGAGTCCTAAAAGCAACAGAGGAAATTGTCAAAGAAAAATTATCAGTACCTGTATTAATTGGAAATGCAGAAGAGTTGACAAAACAGGCTCAGGAATTAGGTGTATCTTTAGAAGGTGCAGAAATTATTGATCCAATTAATTTTTCAAAGCTTGATGAGTATGTTGCAAAACTTGTAGAACTTAGATCTAAAAAAGGAATGACCGAGGAACAGGCAAAAGAAATATTAACTTCAGACGTTAACTTTTTTGGTGCAATGATGGTTAAATTTGGAGATGCTGCCGGAATGGTTTCTGGATCTGATTCTCCTACGGCTAATGTACTAAAGGCTGCACTCCAGGTAGTAGGAACTAAACCAGGAATGAAAACAGTTTCATCTGTATTTTTAATGGAACTTAAGGATAAGATAGAGGAATATGGTCAGCTTCTTTTATTTGGAGACTGTGCTGTAATTCCTGAACCAACTTCAGAACAATTAGCTGATATAGCTGCTAGTGCTGCAGAAACTGCAAAATCAGTTGCAGGCGTTGAACCTAAAGTAGCGCTAATGTCTTTTTCCACAAAGGGATCTGCAAGGCACGATTCAGTAGATGTTGTAGTTGAAGCAGGAAAACTTTTAACTGAAAGAAAGGTAGATTTTGATTTTGAGGCTGAACTACAGGCAGATGCGGCATTAGTAAATGCAGTAGGAGCTAAAAAAGCGCCAGGATCAAAGGTCGCAGGAAACGCAAATATACTTATATTCCCTAATTTAGCAGCAGGAAATATAGGATATAAATTAGTTCAAAGACTTGCAGGAGCAGAGGCACATGGTCCATTACTTCAAGGTCTTGCAGCTCCAATAAATGACCTTTCTAGAGGATGTTCTGTTTCAGATATAACTAACTTAACAGCAATAACTTCAGTACAAGCGGGATAATAAGCTTTTTTTCAGAATAAATTTTAAATAATCGGGAGGATTTTTATAATTATGAAAGTTTTAGTAATAAATTGCGGAAGTTCATCATTAAAATATCAACTAATTAATCCAGAATCAGGAGAAGTTTTTGCTATAGGTCTTTGTGACAGAATCGGTATTCACGGATCTAAACTTGAATTTGAAGTTCCTGCTATAGACTTTGAAATAGAGATAGAAAAAGATATGGAAACTCATAAAGAAGCTCTTGAGATGGTAATAGCAGCTCTTACAAATGAGGAATATGGAGTTATTAAAACTGTAGAAGAGGTAGATGCTATCGGTCACAGACTGGTACACGGAGGAGAGGATTTCTCAAGTTCTATACTAATCGATGAAGAAGTAATGGCTGCTGTAGAGGCCAACAACGGACTAGCTCCACTTCATAACCCTGCTAACTTAATGGGTGTAAGAACATGTATGGCACTTATGCCAGGTAAACCAAATGTAGGGGTATTTGATACTGCATTCCACCAAACCATGCCTGCTAAAGCGTATATGTATGCACTTCCGTATGCAGATTATAAGGATTTAAAAGTTAGAAAATATGGATTTCACGGAACTTCTCATAAATTTGTTTCCACTACAGCTAGTGAGATCATGGGAAATCCTGAAAAATCTAAAATTATTGTATGCCACCTTGGAAATGGGGCATCTGTATCAGCTGTAAAAGATGGTGAATGTGTAGATACATCTATGGGACTTACTCCTGTTGCAGGTCTGATGATGGGAACTAGATGTGGAGACGTAGATCCTGGAGCGTTAATATACATAAAAAATAAAAGAGAACTTACTGATAAAGAATTAGACACAAGAATAAATAAAGAATCTGGAATTCTTGGAATATTTGAAAAATCTTCTGACTGTAGAGATTTAGAAATCGCCAGAGAAAAAGGTGATGAAAGAGCACAATTGGCCATAGATATGATGACTTACAGAATAAGAGCCTACATAGCATCTTATGCTGCCGCTATGGGTGGAGTAGATATGATATGCTTTACAGGGGGAATAGGTGAAAACTCTTCATTGATAAGATCAGAATCTTTAAAAGGTCTAGAATTTATGGGAGTAGAGCTTGATCAAGAAGTCAACGGTGTAAGAAAAAAAGGTAATGTAAAACTTTCTAAAGAATCATCTAAAGTTGCGATTTATAAAATACCTACAAATGAAGAATTAGTAATAGCAAGAGATACTCTTGAAATAGTTAACGGATAATAAATTTTAGCACCTGCCATTGGGCAGGTGCATTTTTTTGTAACTTTTTTTAGATTAAATGAAAAAACTCCAATAATTAATTATATAACTTGCATAAATATTTAAATTATATGATTTTTAATTTAGGGTTTAGGATTTTTCACAAGTTATCAACTATAAAAAAAATAAAGAGTCAATTTCAAATTAAAATTGGAATGAATATGTAAAGTTCAATTTAACTTAAAACTCATGCAATAAAAGTCACAAAATAAATACATAGTGTGAAGCTTAGATTAACTTATATTTTTTACATTCACTGTTACAGTTCGGAAAAAGCACTTAAATTACGATATTTGTAAAAAAAAACAAAAAGTTTACAGTTATCAAATCAATAGAAAATTATTGACAAAACAGAGTATAACTAATACAATGAACTAGTGTAAACAGAAGAAGTCAGTCAAAATAATGAAATAAAAAAAAACAAATAAAAATGTTTGAGCATTGTTGACAGAATGATGTTTATAAAGTAATATTTTAATTGACTGGAAATTTTACAATTACACACAAAAGTAAGAAGATTATTAACTTATACTTTAAGGAGGCGACAATTAATGGTTAAAAAGATGCAAACTATGGATGGTAACCAGGCAGCAGCTTGGGCGTCGTATGCTTTTACAGAAGTAGCGGGGATCTATCCTATAACTCCATCATCTCCGATGGCAGAATACACTGACGAATGGGCAGCAAAAGGGAAGAAAAACTTATTTGGTGTTCCTGTTAAACTTGTAGAGATGCAATCAGAGGCTGGAGCAGCTGGAACTGTACACGGATCACTTCAAGCTGGTGCTCTTACTACTACTTATACAGCATCTCAAGGATTACTATTAAAAATACCTAATATGTATAAAATTGCTGGAGAACTTTTACCAAGTGTAATTCATGTATCAGCAAGATCACTTTCTGCTCAGGCACTTTCAATATTTGGAGACCATTCAGATATTTATTCTGCTAGACAGACTGGATATGCTATGCTTGCATCTGGATCGGTTCAAGAAGTAATGGATCTAGGAGGAGTTGCTCACCTAGCTACTTTTAAAACAAGAGTACCGTTCATGCATTTCTTTGACGGTTTCAGAACTTCACATGAAATTCAAAAAGTTGAAGTAATGGACTATGAAGTATATGATAGATTATTAGATAGAAAAGCAGTTCAAGAATTCAGAGACAGAGCGATAAACCCTCACCACCCAGTGACAAGAGGAACGGCTCAAAATGATGATATATATTTCCAAACTAGAGAGGCTCAAAACAAATTCTACAATGCAGTTCCTGATGCAGTTGCAGAATATATGGAAGAAATCTCAAAAGTAACAGGAAGAGATTACAAACCATTTACTTACTATGGTGCAGAAGATGCAACTAATATTATAGTTGCTATGGGATCAGTTACAGAGTGTCTAAGAGAAACTGTAGACTACCTAACTTCGAAGGGAGAAAAAGTAGGACTTTTAACAGTTCACCTATACAGACCATTCTCTGCAGAGTACTTCATGAACGTACTTCCTAAAACTGTAAAGAAAATTGCTGTTCTTGACAGAACAAAAGAACCTGGAGCAATGGGAGAACCTCTATACCTTGACGTAAGAAACTTATTCTACGGTCAGGCAGATGCACCAGAAATCATCGGAGGAAGATACGGACTTTCTTCTAAGGACACTACTCCTGCACAGATGATCGCAGTATTTGAAAACTTAAAATCAGAAACTCCTAAATCACCATTTACTGTTGGTATCGTAGATGACGTTACTAACCTTTCACTAGAAGTTGGACCAAATGTATTTGTAGGATCAGACGATGTAAAAGGTTGCTTATTCTTCGGACTAGGATCAGACGGTACGGTAGGAGCAAATAAGAACTCTATTAAAATAATCGGAGATAAAACAGATCTTTATGCACAAGGTTACTTTGCATATGACTCTAAAAAATCAGGAGGGGTTACTAGATCACACTTGAGATTTGGTAAAACTCCAATCAGATCGACTTACCTGCTTTCTGCACCTAGTTTTGTAGCATGTTCTGTACCTGCGTATCTTACACAGTATGATATGATATCAGGACTTAAAAAAGGTGGAAGTTTCCTACTTAACTGTATCTGGGATAAAGATGAGACTATAGCAAATCTTCCAAATTCAATCAAAAAAACTTTAGCTGAAAAAGAGGCTAAATTCTACACTATCAATGCTACTAAGCTTGGTGAAGAGATTGGTCTTGGAAACAGAACAAACACAATCATGCAATCAGCGTTCTTTAAACTTGCAGATGTAATTCCGTTTGAGGAAGCTCAAACTTACATGAAAGAATATGCTAAAAAATCATATGAGAAAAAAGGTCAAGATATAGTAGAAATGAACTATGCAGCTATCGACAGAGGAGCAGGAGAATTAGTAGAGATACCTGTAGATCCAGCTTGGGCTAACCTTAAAGAAGAAGATACTGCAGAGTGCTGTGGATCTAGAGACTGCTCATGTGGAACTAAGCCAGAATTTGTAACTAAAATCTGTGACCCAATAAACTCAATAAAAGGATATGACCTTCCAGTATCTGCATTTGACGGATATGAGGATGGTACTTTTGAAAATGGTACAACTGCTTATGAAAAAAGAGGAATCGCTGTAAACGTACCTCACTGGGTTTCTGAGAACTGTATCCAGTGTAACCAGTGTTCTTATGTATGTCCTCATGCAGTAATCAGACCTTTCTTAATCAACGAAGAAGAGATGGCTAATGCACCTGAAGGTCTTACAACTATAAAACCAATCGGAAAAGGTTTAGATGGTCTTCAGTACAAGATTCAAGTTTCTACACTTGATTGTACAGGATGTGGATCATGTGCAAATGTATGTCCTGCACCAAAGGGAAAAGCACTTGTAATGAATCCTATCGGTGAAGAAGTAGCTGCAGGAGAACCTGAAAATGCTAACTTCCTATTCAACGAGGTTACTTATAAAGATGACTTAATGGCAAAAACAAATGTTAAAGGATCACAATTTGCACAGCCATTATTTGAGTTCCACGGAGCATGTGCTGGATGTGGAGAAACTCCTTATATCAAAGCAATAACTCAACTTTTCGGAGACAGAATGATGGTAGCAAACGCTACTGGATGTTCTTCAATCTACGGAGGATCAGCACCATCTACTCCATATACTAAAAATGCAAATGGTGAAGGACCAGCTTGGGCATCATCACTATTCGAAGACAATGCTGAATTTGGATTCGGAATGCATGTAGGAGTGGAAGCTCTAAGAGACAGATTAGAAGCAGTAATGACAAGAACTATGGATAAAGCTCCTGCAGAAGTTGCAGAACTTTACAAAGAGTGGCTTGAAAACAGAAACAACGGTGCTAAAACAGCTGAAATCAGAACTAAGTTACTTCCATTAATCGAAGGAAAAGACTTTGATGGAGCTGCTGAAGTACTTTCGCTTAAAGATTACATTGTTAAGAAATCTCAATGGATATTTGGTGGAGACGGATGGGCAAACGATATAGGATACAGTGGAATAGACCATGCATTAGCGTCAGGTCAAGACGTAAATATCCTTGTAGTAGATACAGAAGTTTACTCAAATACAGGTGGACAGGCTTCAAAGGCATCTCCTTCAGGAGCAGTTGCTAAGTTTGCTGCTGCAGGTAAGGGGATTCAGAAGAAAGATATGGCTGCAATATTCATGTCTTACGGATACATATATATCGCAATGGTATCTATGGGAGCGAACCAAGCTCAATACCTAAAAGCTATACAAGAAGCAGAAGCATTTGACGGACCATCAATCATAATCGCTTATGCTCCATGTGTAAACCATGGTATCAGAAAAGGTATGGGACAATCACAGCTTGAGATGAAACTTGCAACAGAGTGCGGATACTGGCCTTTAATCAGATACAACCCTGCCTTAGAAGCAGAGGGTAAGAATCCACTTCAATTAGACTCTAAAGAGCCTAACTGGGATAAATACCAAGAGTTCCTAATGGGAGAAGTAAGATATGCTACTCTTACAAAATCATTCCCTGAAAGAGCAAAACAGCTTTTCGCTGCAAACCAAGCTGAAGCTAAGAGAAAATGGGAGCAATACAAGAGACTTGCGTCACTTGATTACTCTGCAAAATAATTTTAAAATTAATAAACTGAAAGGACCGGAGATTTTCCGGTCCTTTTTTAATATTTGTATATAAAACTCTACTTTGAATTTTGAAATACAAATTTCGATTTTTATATTGATATAAATTGAATATAATGTTATAATCAAGTTGAAAAAAGTCAATTTATAATCAAACAAATATATAATTTAAAATTGAAAATCGTCGTATTATATTCAAATATATGATGATTTAAAATTGAAAAACGTTAAAAGAGTTTGTAAAGAAGAAGTTTTAAGTAGTCTCGATTTAAAAATATAAAAATAAAATTTGTCGCTCCAATAATCTACGAATTCAAATACTCAAATCAATTTCTTGTATAAAGTTATTTTAATTAATTAATTATATAAAAATAGGGGGAGTTAAAAGATGGTTAAGTTGTTGAAAAGGATTGTACTTGTTATGATGATTGTAGTATTTGCTGCCTGTGGTAAAAAAGAGGCTAAGCTAGAAATGATAACATTGGGGCACACAAACTTTACAGAGCAAAGAGTATTGGGACAATTATTTGCAGTTATGATCGAGAATCACACTGATTATAAGACTGATGTAAAAGAATTGGGTGGAACTAAAATTGCATTTGAAGCTATAAAAACTGGGGACATATCTATTTATCCTCATTGTACAGGTACTGGGTATTCAGTTATTTTAAAACAGACTGAACTTAAAGATCCAGATGCGGTTTATGAATATGTAAAAAATGCATATGCAGAAAAAAAGTATAATTTAGAATATTTAAAACCACTTGGATTTAATGACACATATACACTGGCAATAAAACCTGAAACCGCTGAGAAATATAATTTGAAAACATTTTCAGATTTAGCAAAGGTTTCTGAAGAACTTGTAATCGGGGCAACCATGGAATTTTTAGAAAGAGAAGATGGAGTACCTGGTCTAAAGAAAGCCTATCCAGGTATGGAATTTAAAGGAGAAAAAGCCCTTGAAGGAGGACTCCGTTATACTGCTATAAAAGAAGACAAGATAGATATTGCAGATGCTTTCTCTACAGATGGGAAACTTCTAACATATAATCTTGTTATACTAGAAGATGATAAAAATTTCTTCCCACCTTATTACGCAGCACCACTTCTTAATGGAGAATTTGCAAAAAATCACCCTGAAATAAAAGAAGTTCTTGAAAAGCTTGCAGAACAGATTAATGAGAATGATATGCAAAATATGAACTATAGAGCTGATGAAGAAGGGATTCCTGCAAGAGTCGTTGCAGAAGAGTTTCTTAAAGGAAAAGGTCTTATATAAAGTTTTAAATTTAAAATTTTATAAAGTATTAGAATGAGGGCATCCATATGTCTTGATTTTTAGGTAAAGTTATTTTAATCTTGAATTGTATAAAAATAGGGGGAGTTAAAAGATGGCTAAGTTAATGAAAAGTATTGTAATTGTCATGATAATTATGGCATTTGCTGCTTGTGGTAAAAAAGAATCAGAGGTGGAAATAATCAACATCGGTCACAAAAATTATACAGAACAAAGATTACTTGGACAAATATTTGCTGTTATGATAGAGAATCATACAGATTATAAAACAGATGTAAAGGAACTCGGAGGGACACAAATTGCATTTGAAGCCCTAAAAAGTGGAGGTATAGACCTTTATCCGGAGTATACTGGATCAGCATATGCAGCTCTTTTAAATGAAAGCGGTTTAAAAGATCCTGAGAAAATTTATAATCTTGTTAAAGATAGAACCAAGACTTTATATAATTTAGATTATTTAAGTCCCTTAGGTTTTAACAATGCATGGACTCTGTCAGTAACACCTGAAACTGCTGAAAAATATAATCTAAAAACATTTTCAGATTTAGCAAAACAGTCTGGAGAATTGGTAATTGGAGCAAGTATGGAATTTTTTGAAAGGGAAGATGCAATGCTGGGTCTGAAAAAAACATATGAGGGCATGGAATTTAAAGAGGGAAAGGCTCTCAATGGGGGACTTCGTTATACTGCCATAAAAAGTGGTAAGATAGATGTTACAGATGCTTATGGTACAGACGGGAAATTAGTAACATATAAACTTATCACTTTAGAAGATGACAAAAATTTCTTCCTACCGTATCATATAGCCCCACTTTTGAACGGAGAATTTGCAAAGATTCATCCTGAAGTAGCAGAATCCCTAGAAAGGCTATCGGGACAGTTCAATGAAACAGAGATGCAGAATATGAACTATAGAATTGATGAAGAAGGTATTCCTGCAAGGGCTGTGGCAGAAGAATTTCTCAAGGAAAAAGGACTTATATAAAATTTAAGTTATGATTTGTTAAAAGCACCGGAAATATTTTTCCGATGCTTTTGTTTTTTATTCTAAGGAAAGTAAGCTTATTTTTTGTATAAGTATGTAAGATTTAGAATAAAAGGAGGCAAGGATATGGAATTGAAAAAAGAAAAATGTCTTCCATGTGAGGTCGGTGGAGTTCCATTAGGTGAAAAAGAGGTCTTGGAAATATCTAAGATGATAAATCCTGAATGGGGTATAGAGGGCAGTAAAATAATCAAAAGAACTTTTAAATTCAAAAATTTTAAAAAAGCTTTGGAATTTGTAAATAGAGTAGGAGAAATTGCAGAGTCAGAGGGTCATCATCCTGATATAGAATTAAGTTGGGGAAAAGTAACGGTTAAATTTACCACACATAAAATAGGGGGATTAAGTACTAATGATTTCATCATGGCTGCAAAAATAGATGAGGTGGAAATTTAAATTCCACCTCATCTATTTTAAATTATGAAAATATTTAATTAAAGAGAGTTGTAAAACTCTTTTTTTATAAGAGACAAAAAAACTGTTACGGCCAAAAGGTCTGCACAGCCACCTGGACTAATTCTTTTTTTAGAAAATTTTTTATCTAGCTCATAGATTTCCACAAGAAGCTCTTTATTTAAAAGACTGCCTTTTTTTAAGAGATTCTTACATATGTCCTGAACTTCTTTCAAGATATCAATATCATGTCTATGAAGTATGGTGGTATCATCACAGTGGGCCATAATTGTGATAAGGGTGTGCAGAAGTCTTTCGTTGTCGCCTGCGTTGGAAAATGTTAGGTCATCATATGCAGGAAGGGCATAGTCAAATATGACAGGAAGACCTGATTCAACTTCTCCACGAATACCTGTAATGCCGTATTCTAAAAAAACCCTTTCTCCATGGGTGAGATTAGTTTTTTTCTCTAAGGTTTTTAGTTCACTTCCAACTAACCCTTTGGTCATAAAACGGATATTTTCCTGAATCGAATGGAACTCTTTATTTTCATAAAGAGTTTTTGCTGCTGCTATCACAACTATTCCAAGGACGAAGATCATTCCTTTATGGGTGTTTATTCCTTTGGTTTTTTTAAACATCTCTTTTTCAGCCTCTATACCAAGCTGCCGGCAGTCCTTAAAAATTACCTCTAGTCCATCAGGAGAAAAAGCCCTGTTGGCAATTTTTAACATATATTTTTGCAGTGAGGCTGTGCTTTTTATAAATGTAAAATAGTCCATATCCTCATGAGCTCCCTTTGATACAGGAGAAACAAGTCCGAATGATGGAAAACAAGCTACTTCCATAAGCATGGACTCAAGAGCAAATTCACCTAAGCTGTATATTTTTTCAGAATACATTTATTTTTTCACCTCATTTTTCTTAAAATTTTCATAAGAGATGTGGATATATTTGATAAGCTCATCCAATGAGTGAGCTCTGCTTCTGACACAGATATGGGCATCATTTTCACAGATAAAGCATTTTCTTTTTGGTAGATTCAGCTGACTTCTGCTGATACCTTGAGAGTCATCTTTGTAAACATCAATGTCCACTAGTCTTCCGAGAGGATGATTTTTTTCTAGATCTATCATTGATTTTTTTATGTTTACAGGGTCTTCTTTTATAAACATAAGATATACAAGTCCTTCAAAGGAGTTAAGTGTTTCGTTATGTATTATTTTATTCTCAAAAATTCTGTGACATTCATTATTCATAATAGATGCTATATCATTGGCTACAAAATTATTCTTATCTAGGCCAGGGTAATTTGTTCTGAGGGCTATAAATGGGAATCTATATTTTTTTGATAGTGATTCTTGCAATCTCACCCTATTTTCTCTGGCGTTTAATATATCTATGGGATTAATGTTTTTTATCTTCATTAGTGTCTGGTATGTGAGGAAATAATCTTCTCCACAATCTCCTTTCCTTCTCTTGACAATAGAAATTCAATGGTAACTTTGGGAATAAGGTCTGACAGTTCATATGTATTGACACCTTTGTTTGTTTTTAATGACTCTCTCACCTTTGAAGCACTTATAAAACCAGTCTTTTTTTCTCCTTCTTTTCTTTTTATGGTTTCGAGACTTACTCCTGATTTTTCAAGGGTTTTTAAAAGTGCCTTATTGTAAGCGTCAGTAACTTCACAGTAAGGTTCATCACCTACAATTCTCTTGGTAATGTTGAATTTTTTACAAAAATAATTTGCAAAGATTTTTGCATCCAAATTGGTATAAGCTTCCAAAAATTCACCAGATTCTCTTAAAAAATATGCGGGGAATGTGGCTGAAGAGATAATATATTGTCCTCCTGGGATTACCTTTACATTTTTAAGGTCAGAAATCCCATTTTTTACCAGATTATATCTGATTTTAAAAGGGAAAAGGGACTTGTTTTCTTCTACAATGAATAATAAAACCTCTTGGGAGTTTTTGCTAGCCTGTTCTATAAGGTATCTATGTCCCAAAGTAAAGGGGTTGCAGTTCATTACTAAAGCTGTTTTTGGTTTAGATGAATCTATAGAATATTCCGAAGCTATTTTTTTTAGTTCATTGTCAATGCTTCCCATTCCTCCTTCTAATAAAACCACCTTATCAACTTTTTCCACAACCTTATATCCAAGAGATGTAAATATGGTTTCATAGACAGGTTTTGTAAAAATAAAAGAGTGAAAAATACCCTCTTCAAAAAGTTTATCTTGGATTGATTTCAAAAGTATATTTGTTATACCAGTTCCCTGCATAGATGGGTCAATTGCAAAACATTTCAGTATATCCTTTGATTTTGAACAGGAGGCAACTATTTGTCCCTGTTCTCTTATTGCAACTGTATAATCAATATTTTCTTCAAAATCAAGCTGAAATTTTTTTAAAAATTTTTTTACTTCGTCAACTTCAGCTGGATTTCTCAGATGAATTTTTTCTGAAGAATAAATCATAGAACCCCCTTTTAAAAATATCTTTACGACTATTATACCTTAAATTTATAATAATTATTATTTAAAGAATATATAGAACAACTGGCATCTATTATATAATTTAAGCATAGAAAATATTCATCAAAGCAAAAGTAAAAGTTAATAAATTATTAATTTTTTTTAATGGTAATAATCCAAATGAACAGTTATACCTCAGTAGCTCTTTAATAATGGGCTTAAAATCAGCAGTAATAAGACGATAAGTTTATAAAAATTTGCATTAAATTAAAATTTAATATTTTTATACATATAGATGGTATAATATATCTTATAAATAATAAAAGTGGGGACTTTTAACGTAACTGGGGGGGTATATAAATGAATTTTATATTTTTGAATTTAGCTGAAATTTTTGTAGGGGGTGAAAATTTTATATGAAAGAGATGTATTTTAAAATTTTTGGAAATCCTCAAATAAAAGTTGATAATATAGTTATTTCACCGAGTCTCAAAAGGGGAGAGGCTCTATTGTATTATATGGTAGTCAATAAAAGGGTGTGCCGAGATGAAATTATAAATTTATTTTGGAAAGATTCAGAAAAAAAGAACGCCAGAAAAAATTTGAGAAATTTGTTATATAAGCTGAAACAAGATCTAGGATTTGATCTTATTATATCAATAAATAGGGAAACTTTGGTATTGAACCCTAATATAAGGATCTCAAGTGATTACAATGAGTTTATGGAAGGAATTGGAGAATATGAAGGCAGTATTTTAGAAGATTTCTGTGATGGGATTTATATGTTTAGCCTGTGGAAAGAAAAACTGCGGAAAAAAGTTAATTATAAATTTCTGGATTCAATACTTTTACAGTTAAAAAATAACTTGAAAAATCAGGAATTTGATATAGCTGAAAAACTTGCTCTAAAAATAATAAAAATAGACTCAAAAAATGTAAGGGTATATTTTGACCTTATGAAAATTTATGATGCAAAGGGTGAAGATGAAAAGGTTCATAATATATATGATAAGTTCAAAAGTGATTTTGATGATCTTTTAGATGATAACTTAAGAGAAGATGTAGAAAAATTTTATAAAGATGTTTTTATGGAAAAAGCAGACCGGGTACCTAGGGTAAAATTTGACAGGGAAAGTTTTTTTGTTAGAAATAAAGAACTTAATATTCTAAAAAAAGAGTACGAGGATTTTATCCAAAATGACGTAAAGAAAATTGTCATGATACACGGAGAAGCAGGTGTAGGTAAAACTCATCTAGTTAATAAATTTTTTAAAGAAGTAGACAATGAAGAGGCTGATATTATTTACTATGATTGCAGCAAAGACGATTCACATAAGAATTTTAAATTATGCAAGGAGCTTTTTTATCAAGCCAGGGAATGCTGGTCTTCTGGGAATGTGTCTCTTTCAAAATATTTTATGAGGTCGGGAGCCAGAATATATTCATTTTTGGAGAAATTAGATGAAAATACAGTTTTAACAAAAGAAGAGGAAGATGAGAAACTTAAGTATATAGAAAAATCCATGAGTCAACTATTTGGGGAAATAAAAAGAAAGTTTATTTTTGTAGTTGATAATATTCAGTGGGGAGATAAAGCAAGTTTATTTCTCTTAGAAAAAAGAATACCATTTCTCAAAGGAAAGGTTATGTTTATTTCTACTGTTAGAGATGAAGGGGGACCCTGGGTAAAGGATTTTCTTACTATTTGCTTAAATTATGACAGAGTTAAAAAGATTGATTTAAAAAGGTTTAGCACAGAGGAAACTTTTGAATTTATTGATAAATATTCAAATAATAGTGTCTCAAGTGTTGTAAAAGAGAGTATCTACAGGGAGTCAGAGGGGAATCCGTTTTTTATAGTTGAATATCTTGAAAATTTAGGAAAAGATGGCACTATAAAAGAGATCTTTACTAAAAATATAAGTGCTGTTCTAAATGGGAATCTTAAAGGGCTATCAGACGATGAATATAAATTACTTAAGATTCTATCCTTGTTTAATATAGGCTTGGAATTAGATACCCTAAAAAAATTGTATGATTTTGATAAAGATAAGCTTAGAGAAATTCTAAGAAATCTTATTCTATCAGGAATTATAAAAGAGAAATATGGCTTTGATGAAGTCAGATATAAGTTTAAACACAGAAAGTTTAAGGAATTTGTTTATTCTATAATAGAGACATCTGAAAAAAAAGGTCTGTATAAAAAGATTAGGGAAAAACTTGGAGCAACTCAAGTTCAAGGTGAAAAAAGTTTTTTATATTCAGAAAATACAAATTCACTTATATGATAAAGAAATCAAATGTTGATATATAAAAAGACCGTCCATTTGGACGGTCTTTTTATTATTAGAATAATTTTTAAATTAACTTTTTTGTTCCTCTTTGTCTAGCATGTTCTGGATAATTACTGCACATGAAGCATCTCCTGTAATATTAACAGCGGTTCTCATCATATCAAAGATTCTGTCAACACCGAAAAGTAGTGGGAGAGCCTGTACAGGAAGTCCTGCAGCCAGTAGAACTGCTACTACTAGGAGAGATGGACCTGGTACACCAGCCTGTCCTATAGAACCTATTGTGGCAGTTATTATTATAGCAATATACTGAGTCATTCCAAGTTCAATCCCGTACATTTGTGCAAAGAACATAGCACAAAGGGCGTAATATATAGCATTACCATCCATGTTAATGGTAGCTCCAAGAGGAAGTACAAATGAAGTGGTTTCATTTGAGACTTCTAGCTCTTCTTCGCAGACTTCAAAAGTTACAGGAAGGGTAGCCATTGATGATGCTGTAGAAAGAGCAACTATCTGAGCTTTTGATATCTTCTTAATGAACTTTGTAGGAGAAGTCTTAGATAAAAGCTTAACAAATAACGGATAAACACCAAATGTTTGTAAAGCAAGGGCAACAGTATAAACAATAAGAAGCTTGAGTACTAAAGCCAGTATATCATAACCAAATGTTCCAACAGCATCAGCCATTAATCCAAAAACTCCTATAGGAGCTAAAATCATTACTTTTAATATCATCCATATCATAGCCTCGTTGAGACTTTCAAGGAGACTGATAACAGGTTCTCTCTTTTCCTTTACAAGCTTCGAAAGAGCGATACCTAAAAATAAACTAAAAAATAAAATTTGTAAAATATTTCCGTTTACCAATCCAGCTAAAGGATTGGTAGGTATGATCCCTAGTATAGTATCCCAGAATCCAGCTATCTCACCTCTAGATGCAAGTTCACCAGTCTTATCTAAAAACTGAGCTGGAAGACTTCCTTCTTGAAGTCCTAGACCAGGCTTGAATATCCCACCGAACACCAGTCCTAAAGTAACTGCTACAGCAGTAGTACTAAGATAATAAACAAATGTTCCTAAACCTATTTTTCCTGCTGATTTCGTCTCTCCTAGTGAAGCTGCCCCTAAGATAATTGATACTGTTACCAGAGGAATAACCATCATCTTAATTAGGTGAATAAAAATGCTACCTAAAGGTGCAAACATAACTGATTTTTCTTTTAAAATAGCACCAGTTACAATACCTAACAACATAGCAATTAAAATTGCTACTCCCAAGTTTAACTTTCCTTTTTTCATATACCCTCCCAAGTAAAATTTTTATATTTTATATTCAGATGACTCTGATTATGACCCTGTAATTTTTTTATTAATGATAACTTAATCATATATTAAGAGTAGTGTATAAATAGAATAAATACACATCGGATATTATCATTTATAGAAGAGATTGTCAAGTTGATAAGGGGAGGGATGGTGTTCTTTTGTAAATTTAAAGTTCAAATAAACCTAATATAGTACAATAGTTATTTCCATATTGAATTTAGAAACTGATCTCTTCCAGAGCTATATCTATAAAATTTATAACGCAACTTGTTTTTTATATAGTAATCCTGATGATAATCTTCTGCAGGATAGAAGTTTTTAAATTTTACGATATCAGTTACAATTTTTTTTTCAAATTTTTTTGAATTTTCTAGATTTTCAAGAGATTTTAGAGCTTGAGACCTCTGTTCTTCAGTGGTATAAAAGATGGCTGAGGAATATTGAAAGCCTCTGTCTACAAATTGTCCGCCAGGATCGGTGGGGTCAATCTGTTTCCAAAATATTTCCAAAAGCTCGGGATAGGTAACAACAGAATCCTCGTAGATTATTTTTACAGCCTCTCGGTGCTTAGTTTTACCTGAAGCGACCTCTTTATATGATGGGTTTTCAATGTCTCCACCTGAATACCCAGAGGTTACAGATAAAACTCCTGCCAATTTTTCAAAGGGAGGTTCCATGCACCAAAAGCAACCTCCTGCAAAGTATGCCTCTTTTTCAGCTGCAAATGAAAATATAGAAATTATAAAGAAAAGAATAATTTTTTTCATATTTATCACCTCAATATAAAAATTCGGTGTCACTTAAAAAAATCCTTTTAACCATAATTAACCTAAGCTGCTTTTTTACTCTAAATTAAATTATTGAATTTATCGGTATTCGTTACTTTTCTCTTGAAAGAAAAGTAACCAAAAGTTCAAGCCTGTGAAAAATCAGCTAAATAACCTTGAAAATCCAAGAAAAACTCGAAACTCGCTACGCTCAGACAGTCGATTTTTTCTAAGGATTTCACTGCGGTTATTCTTAACGCTTATTTTGTCAATGGCAAAAGAAAAAAGATCGAAAACCTCTCGCAAAAGAAATCGTATCTAGTTTTCGTCTTAACTCTGTGAAACTCTCTCTTTTTCTCTATGCAACATACACTTTTATGATGCTCTGTGGCCAAAATCTTTTCTCCTTATTCGTGTTAATTTTTTTTGCCTTTTATCGGTTTTAATTCGTGACAAAATCATTTGACTCTAATATTCTTGTAAATTCAGTAATTTATAGTAATTATCTATGAAATAGCAACTTGAATTAATTAGGAATTATAGTTTAGTTTAGGAAATATTTGAAAGTTATTTATGGAATCTGACTTTTGATTAGGTAAAAGTGGTTTCAGATTTAAAAAAATTAAGAAAAAAAACAGATGAGTAATGGTAATAAATTCTAAGATTAAAAAAAGATTAAAACAAACGAGAAGTTATTAGTTAAAAATTGCTTTACTCATTTATCAAAAGAATGAGTTTAGTTATAAACATATGCTTGGAATATCAAACGGACCTTCTGGATATACCGAATAGAAAGGCTTAATAGTTTGCATATAAAAAATAAATAGTTGTTGCAATAAAAAAAAAAGAGAGTATACTCTGTGTATAAAGAGGCATAAAACAATTAAGATAACAAACAAAAAGTTCTTTTATAAAACAGGGAGGCAATCGAAGTTATGGAAAAAAATGGAAAGAAAGTTGTAATAGGAGTAATAGGATCAGACTGTCATGCTGTAGGAAACAAGATTATTGATCATGTATTGGCTAAACAAGGTTTTGATGTTGTGAACATAGGAGTGCTATCTCCTCAAGAGGACTTTATAAATGCAGCAGTTGAAACAAATGCTGACGCTATAATTGTCTCTTCACTTTACGGACATGGAGAACTAGACTGTCAAGGGATGAGAGAAAAGTGTCAAGAAGCTGGACTTAAAGATATTACTCTTTATGTTGGTGGTAACATAGTAGTTGGAAAGCAAACTTGGGAAGATGTTGAAAAAAGATTTGAATCTATGGGATTTGACAGAGTATATGCTCCTGGAACTCCTATTGAGATTACAGCCAAGGATCTTAAAAAAGATTTGTCAATTGCAGAGTAGTTAGTCTGTGTGTGTAGTTAAATTTAAAAGATTATAGAAGAGAGATGATTTTTTATGAAAGTATATCTTACTATAGATTTTGGGAGCACCTACACGAAGCTTACAGCTATAGATATAGATAATGAAGTAATTTTGGCAACCTCTAAAGATATCACCACAATAGAGGATGATATCATGAAAGGTTATAACAAGGCTTTTGAAAGTCTAAAAAATAAAATAAGTAAAAAATTAAATTTCGATGAAGTTGATTTTGTAAAAAAAATTGCATGTTCATCAGCTGCCGGTGGATTAAAGATGTTTGCCATCGGACTGGTTCCTGACCTCACAGTGGAAGCAGCTAAAAAGGCGGCCCTTGGAGCTGGTGCAAGGGTGATGAAAACTTATTCTTATGAACTCAGTCACAGAGAGATGCAAGAGATAAAAGACTCTAATGCAGATATAATTCTCTTGGCAGGAGGAACAGACGGTGGAAATAAGGAGTGTGTGATCCATAATGCAAAAATGATAGCTGACTTCGGTATAGAGGTTCCAGTGGTTGTAGCTGGTAATAAATCAGCTGTAGATGAGATTGAAGTAGCTTTTAGAAAAAATAAGATCGACTATCAGGTAGCTGAAAATGTTTTACCCCAGCTGAAAAAACTCAATGTAGAACCTACAAGGGAAGAGATCAGAAAAGTTTTTATGAATAAAATCGTAGAAGCTAAAGGACTTAAGAATGCAGAAGAACTGGTAGGAGATATAGTAATGCCAACTCCTGCAGCTGTTTTAAAAGCAGCGCAAGTTCTGGCAGATGGCACTGATGAGGAATCCGGACTAGGAGACATAATAATAGTAGATATAGGCGGGGCAACTAC
This sequence comes from Ilyobacter polytropus DSM 2926, assembly GCF_000165505.1. Taxonomy (NCBI): domain Bacteria; kingdom Fusobacteriati; phylum Fusobacteriota; class Fusobacteriia; order Fusobacteriales; family Fusobacteriaceae; genus Ilyobacter; species Ilyobacter polytropus. The sequence goes on from NC_014632.1 coordinate 629,796, forward strand.
AGATATACACTCTATAGGAAGAGGCGAGCCTACACAACCTGGTGTTGTGTTAAAGGGATTAGAAGACCCTTATTCAAAGAGGAGTGTAGAGGGAGACCTTGGAATGAGGTATTCTGCACTTTCACTACTAGAAGCAGCGGGATCAAAAAAACTTAGGAATTATTTAGAAGATCCAGAAAGAGAAATAGATATAAAAGAGAGATGCCTGTACAGGCACGATAATATAAAGATGGTTCCTTCTAGCAAAGAAGATTTTAAATTTGATGAATCAATGGCAAAAGCTGCCACAGAACTGGCTATGAAGAGACACTGTGGATTCTTAGAGTGCATCTACACCCCTATGGGAACAATGTATCACCAGATAGGTAAAGACTTGATGGAAGCGCCTTATATAATAGGTACCGGTGGAGTGATTGTCCATAGTGAAAATCCTTCTCACATATTAAAGGCAGGAAATTTTCATTCAAGTGAACCGATATATCTAAGACCTAAAAATCCAAAATTCTTAATAGATAAATCGTATATACTTTCGGCTATGGGGCTCTTTGCCCAGGAAATGCCAGATATGGCAGTGAGAATTATGAAAAAATATTTAGTAGAAGCTAATTAAGGAGGCTAACATAATGAAGTTAAAGTTTAATAGGTGGACAGAAGAAGAGTTCATGAAGGTAAGAGAAGAGGTACTAAAGCAATGGCCAACAGGAGCGGAAGTTGATCTTGATGAGGCTGTGGCTTACCATAAAGCTTTACCTGATCACAAGAACTTTGCAAAGAAGTTAATAGATGCAAAAGAGAAAGGGATAACCCTTGCACAGCCAAGAGCGGGAGTTGCACTTATTGATGAGCATATTGAACTTCTTAACTTTTTAGATGAAAAAGGGGGAGCAGACCTTCTTCCTTCGACAATAGATTCTTATACTAGACAAAATAAATACGAAGAGTGTGAAAGAGGAATTATCGAATCAAGAAGAGCAGGAAGATCTCTGCTTAACGGATTCCCAGGTGTAAACCATGGAATAGAAGGATGTAGAAAAGTAGTAGAATCTGTAAATCTTCCTCTTCAATTAAGACACGGGACTCCAGATGCAAGATTACTTTCTGAAATAATGATAGCTTCAGGATTCACTTCAAATGAAGGTGGAGGAGTTTCTTATAACATTCCTTATGCAAAATCAGTATCTCTAGAAAGAACACTTTTAGACTGGCAATATGTTGACAGACTGATCGGATGGTATGAGGAACAGGGAGTATCAATAAATAGGGAGCCATTTGGACCGTTAACAGGAACACTAGTTCCACCAAGTATGTCAAATGTAGTTCAAATTCTTGAGTGTCTTTTAGCTGCTGAGCAAGGAGTGAAAAACATAACTCTTGGATATGGTCAGTGTGGAAACCTGGTACAAGACGTAGCTGCAATAAAATCTTTGAGAGAGCAAGCTGAAGAGTACTGTGCAGAGCTGGGTTATGAAAATATGATGATAACTACAGTATTCCATCAGTGGATGGGTGGATTCCCTGAGGATGAAGCAAAAGCATTTGGAGTTATCTCAAATGCATCTGTTACTGCAGCACTTTCGGGAGCGACTAAAGTAATAGTTAAAACTCCCCATGAAGCATTGGGAATACCTACAAAAGAAGCAAACGCAGAGGGAATTAAAGCAACTAAAATGGTTCTTAATTTATTGGAAGGTCAGAATATTTCTGACTCTGAAGAATTAAATGCTGAAGTTGATCTTATTAAAAAAGAAGTTAAAGCTATAATGGATAAAGTAGCAGAATTAGGAAACGGAGATTTAGCTGTAGGTACAGTTAAAGCTATCGAGCAAGGAGTTATAGATATTCCATTCGCTCCATCTATGTATAATGCAGGGAAAATGCTTCCTGCAAGAGACAACCAAGGAAAAATTAGATATCTAGAAGTAGGAAATGTTCCTTTCTCTCAAAAAATCGTTGATTTCAACAAATCTGCCCTTGAAGAAAGAGCTGAATTTGAAGAAAGAGAAGTTGGTTTCCAACTAACTGTAGATGATATATTTGCTGTATCAAAAGGGAAACTTATCGGAAGACCTGAGTAATATAAAAACGTTGATTTAGGGGAGTCTGAAAGGACTCCCATAAATATTGGAAATTTTGCCTTGAAAATAATTTTATCTGGGAGGATATAAATGAAAATTATAGATATCGTTTGTTCAGAAGGAAGAACTGGATTTTATTTTGATGATCAAAAGGCTATAAAAAATGGAGCTGTAATCGACGGCGTAAACTATGTGGGAGAACCAGTAACTGCAGGATTTTCAAGCATAAGACAAGCTGGAGAATCTATATCGGTTATGTTTGTTTTAGAAGATGGACAGGTATCTCACGGAGACTGTGCAGCAGTACAATATTCAGGTGCAGGAGGAAGAGATCCTCTATTCTTGGCTGCAGATTTCATTCCTGTGATAATGGAAAAAATTGCTCCAAAATTAATTGGAAGAGAATTGACAAGCTTTAGAGAATTGGCAGAAGAGATTGACAGAATGGAGATCGACGGAAAAAAACTACATACAGCTATAAGATATGGTATCACACAGACTATTTTAGATGCAGTTGCTAAATCTAGAAAAATAACTATGGCTGAAGTTATAAGAGAGGAATACTCAACAGGCTTAGAAGTAACTAGAAGACCTATATTTACTCAGTCTGGAGATGACAGAAAAAACAATGCTGATAAAATGATTATAAAGGGTGCAGATGTAATGCCACACGCACTTATAAATAATGTGGACACTAAACTTGGTAAAGACGGATCACTTCTTAAGGACTATGTGACATGGTTAAGAGATAGAGTTTTATCACTGAGAACAGACGAAGATTACAGCCCTATATTCCACATAGATGTATATGGAACTATCGGAATGGCGTTTGATCAGGACATCAAATCTCAGGCTGACTATATTGCTGATCTAGCAGAGGCAGCAAAGCCATTTGCCCTTAGAATAGAAGGTCCTATGGACGTCGATGACAGAGACAAACAGATCGAAGCTTTAGCAGCTTTAACTGCTGAGGTAGATAAAAGAGGCATAAATGTAGAGCTTGTTGCAGATGAATGGTGTAATACTTTAGAGGATATTAAACTCTTTGCTGACAACAAGGCTGGACACGTAGTTCAAATAAAAACTCCAGATTTAGGAGGAGTAAATAATATCGCTGAAGCAATCCTTTACTGTAACGAAAAAGGAATAGGTTCTTATTCAGGAGGAACTTGCAACGAAACAAACAGATCAGCTGAAGTAACTACTAATATAGCAATGGCCTGTGGGGCACTTCAGGTACTTGCTAAGCCTGGGATGGGTGTAGATGAAGGGTTCATGATAGTTAACAATGAGATGAACAGAGTAATGGCACTTGTCAACAGAAGAAAGTAGTTGTAAATATATGATGGAAAAGTAGTTCTAGGACTACTTTTTTCCATTATATAAATTTTTTAAAAATAGTTATCTAATAATTCTCTGAAATTTGTAGAGATGATAAAAAATCAGAAATAATTTATATTTTTAAACTTAGAGTAAAGTGAGGTCGATTGACTTTAACTAAATAGATTTAAGAGGTGAAGGATATGACTATTAACAAACCTTCTAAAGCTGGTACTTTAGAATCCAATGATATTTATGTAATGCTTATGCCTGGTGAAAATGGAATCGATATTGATCTTGAAAGTATCGTAGAAAAGCAATTTGGAGAGGATATAAGAAGAGTAATAATAGAAAAACTCCAAGAAATGGGAATAAGTTCGGTAATAGTTAAAGCTCAGGATAAGGGAGCTTTAGACTACACGATTAAATCAAGAATTGAAGCTGCTGTTGCAAGAGGACTGTAGAAAGTCCTGTAGAATAGAGGCTAATTTTTGTGGAACAAGCAGTTTTTACATTTAATAAAATTTTGTGTTTAAATTGTAACTTATGATTTGAGAGGTGTTGAAATTGAAACTTAGAAGAAGTATGTTATTCATGCCTGGAAACAACCCTGGGATGCTTCAAACTGCTGTGGACTTTGGAGCAGATGCAATAATCCTTGATCTAGAAGATGCAGTATCTCTAACAGAAAAGGATGCAGCAAGGATATTGGTAAGGGAGGCTATGAAGGTTAATGACTATTCGTCGGTAGAAGTGGTTGTTAGAATAAATCCTCTGTCTACTCCATTTGCAGATGAAGATATAGATGTAATAGCGAGACTAAATCCAGATGCTATATTACTCCCAAAGGCTGTCCCTGAAGATGTAAAAATTATTGATGAAAAACTTTCCAAGATAGAAGAGGAAGAGGGATTAGAAAAAGGAAGTATAAAAATTCACTGTCTTGTGGAAACCACTTATGGAGTAGAGACAGTGTATGAAACTATAAAAGCAAGTTCAAGAATACAAGCGGTACTTTTGGGGGGAGAAGATCTTGCTGCAGACCTAGCAGTGAAAAGGACCAAAAGTTCAGAAGAAATATTTTACGCAAGAACTAAAGTTGTAAATGCCTGTAAAGCTTTGAAGATAGATGCTATAGACACTCCTTTTACCGATACAAATGACTATAGCGGACTTAGAGCAGATACGGAAAAAGTGAAGGGTCTTGGGTTTAATGGTAAACTTTCCATAAATCCTAGACAGATAGACACAATCCATGAAGTATATTCTCCAAGTGAGGCAGATATAAATTATGCTCTTAGAGTTATGTATGCACAGGATGAAGCTGAAAAAGAGGGGCTAGGTGTATTTTCTTTAGATGGTAAAATGGTCGATCTGCCTGTTATAAACAGAGCAAAGCAGACTCTTGACGTAGCAAGACTTATAGGTCTTATAAAATAATAATAAATAGGACATAATTATATATATGTGAGGTGCTTTAATATGAAAAATATTTTGGGAAGAGATATTCCCGATTATATAGAAGGCTATGGTGAAGTAAGACACTATAACGGTTATCTTGCCGGTAAAGGTGAGAAATTTAAAAGAGCTTTTAAATTTAAAAATATATTACCAGGCGACGACAAGTTGCATAGAGGATTGGATACTCTTATGGATAAGCTGCCTCTAAAAGACGGAATGGTTTTATCTTTTCATCACCATCTGAGAAACGGAGATTATGTTCTTAATATGGTAATGGATGAAATCGCCAAAAGAGGATATAGAGATATAACTATTGCAGCGAGTTCAATATTTCCATGTCATAAGGATATGGTAAAACACATAGAAAATGGTGTGGTGACACAGATATATGCAGCTTATATATCTGGACCTGTGGCTGAGGCTATATCAGCTGGTAAGCTAGCTAAACCTGCTGTAATGCATACACACGGAGGGAGAGCTAGAATTATGGAGTCTGGTGATTTAAATGTTGACTTTGCATTTATAGCTGCTCCAACTTCAGATGAATATGGAAATATAAACGGAGTGGACGGAAAATCTGCTTGTGGGGCCTTGGGTTATGCTCATTCTGATGCTCAGTGTGCAGATATCACAATAGCACTAACAGACAACCTGGTAGAGTATCCAAATCCTCGATTTGAAATTGATCAGACACTTATAGACTACGTTGTAGTTGTAGACGCCATAGGAGACCCTAATGGCATTGTTTCTGGAACAACTCAGATCACAAAAAATCCAATAGGACTTAAGATAGCTTCGCTTACTTCAAAATTTATAAAAGATTCAGGATATTTTAAAGATGGAATGAGTTTTCAAACTGGAGCAGGGGGGATCTCACTAGCTGTAGCTGCAGAGGTAAGAGAGCAGATGAAAAAAGACGAAATATGCGGTAGCTTTGCCTCTGGTGGAATCACAGGTTATATAGTGGATATGTATAAAGACGGGCTTTTTAAATCACTTTTTGATGTTCAGTGCTTTGACCTTGAGGCTATCAAATCTGCAAAGGAAAATCCCGAGCATATAACTATGTCTGCTTCTATGTATGCAAATTCTGATAACAAAGGTGCAGTTGTCAATAAATTGGATGTGGTTATATTGGGAGCAACAGAGATGGATGCTAATTTTAACGTCAATGTAACTACAACTTCAGATGGGAAAATCATGGGAGGTTCTGGGGGGCATAGTGATACCTCTGCAGGATCAAAACTTTCCATAATAGTTTCTCAGCTGGTAAATTCTAGAATTTCTGTACTAAAGGATAAAATAACTACGGTAACAACTCCTGGAGAAACTGTAGACGCTCTTGTAACTGAAAAAGGGATAGCGATAAATCCAAAAAGGACAGATCTTATTGAAAGATTTAAAGACTCTAATCTTCCTATAAAAACAATAGAAGAACTTCAGCAGATTGCCGAATCTATGACGGGGAAACCTAAAGATATCGAGTTTGGTGATAAGATAGTAGCAGTTGTAGAATATAGAGATGGTACAGTGGTCGACGTAATAAAAGATATGAAACAATAAAAGAATCCGGCTTGATTATCAAGTCGGATTCTTTTATTGTCATTGTGATAAAAATTCAGTTATAGTATTTCTAATTTTTCAAGTTCCTTAAAAAGATCCTCTGGTTTTTTTAAAACAATTCCTTTTATGCCGAAATAGTCAGCATTGGATATGTTTTTACTCGAATCGTCAATTAAAAGGGTTTCTTTAGGAATAAGTTGGTATTTTTTCAAAAAATAGTTATACATCTCTTTTTCAGATTTCAATATATTTATTTTACAGGATATTACTTTTCCGTAGACCTGCTGAAGCATCGGTATTTCAGAAAGATATTCGTCTAGGAGATCCTCATGGAAGTCTGCCAAAAGAAATATTTTGTAGCCGTTGTTGCCCAGTCTTTCCAGTATCTTTAGATTATCTTTTATTGGAATTATATATTTTTTTCTGTCATCCAATATTTTTTTTGCTTCCTCGTAGGAAACTGAGGACTTAGAAGAAATTCTTTTTGCAGCTTCTTCGGGATTTATTAAACCTCTGCTCAAATCCTCCCATTCCTTTTCTCTGAAAACCTCTTTGTATATTAAATCTCTTTTTTCATGGCTGAATTCTTTTTCTAGATAATGCTTTGGAGTGAATTTAAAAAGTACCTGTCCCAAATCAAAAACTACGTTTCTTATCATTGTATAACCTCCCTATTCTTTCAGGATTGGTACGAAAGTCGGTTGAAAATCTGTTGTTAAAAATGCTCTTTCTTAATTTTACAATATATATTGTAAAATTCAAATAAATTTAATTAAAAAACTTTGTTTTTTAGCAGTTTAAACTGATATAGTAAAACAAACATTAAACAAATTAAATTTTTATTTTAACTGTTTTTAATAATTAAAATGGAATTTTTATCGAAAATGTAGTAATTTATATATTGTAAAAAGAAAAAGGGGTGGGATTTAGTGAATTTGAAGAGTGTGGTAGATTTTTTAAATGGAATAATATGGAGTAAGACACTTATATACTTGTGTCTTGGTATAGGGGTTTACTTCTCCATAGTTACAAGGTTTTTGCAGATAAGACATATAAAAGAGATGATAAAACTTATGTTTAAAGGGAATGCTTCAGAAAAAGGAATATCATCATTTCAAGCACTTGCCATCTCTATCTCGGGTAGGGTAGGGACAGGTAATATCGCAGGAGTTGCAACAGCCATAGCATTAGGAGGACCAGGAGCTTTGTTCTGGATGTGGGCAATCGCCTTTTTAGGAGCTTCATCTGCGTTTGTGGAATCGGCTCTTGGACAGATATACAAGGTGGAAAAAGACGGACAGTATAGAGGGGGGCCATCCTACTATATAGAAAAAGGTTTGGGGATGAAGTGGTATGCAGTTTTATTTTCGATAGCTACTATAATAGGAGCAGGGGTGTTTCTTCCTGGGGTGCAATCGAACAGTATTGCTTCTGGATTCAAAGGAGCTTTTGGGATTTCTTCTACATTAACTGGAATTCTTATAGTCGTACTTTTGGGTATTATTGTATTTGGCGGAGTTAAAAGAATAGGAAAAGTTGCAGAAATAATTGTTCCTTTTATGGCACTGGCATATATTATCATGGCAGTAATAATTTTGATCATGAATATAGAAGAAATTCCTAGGATATTTACCCTGATAATAACATCTGCCTTTGGTGCCAATGAAATTTTTGGTGGTATACTGGGGATGGCAATATCATGGGGAGTAAAAAGAGGAATATATTCAAATGAAGCTGGTCAGGGAACAGGACCGCATGCAGCATCAGCGGCGGAAGTTTCTCATCCTGCTCAACAGGGTCTTGTACAGGCGTTTTCGGTATATATTGATACCTTATTTGTTTGTTCTGCTACTGGATTTATGATATTGATCACAGGTAATTATAATACTTATAACCCAGCGGGAGGGTTTCTGGTGGAAAATCTTGCTGGAGTAGAAATAGGACCTGCATATACAATGGCTTCAGTAGACAGTGTGTTTCCAGGAATAGGAACTATATTTATAGCCGTAGCGTTATTTTTCTTTGCTTTTACCACTATAATGGCTTATTACTATATAGGTGAGACAAATGTGGCTTATATAGAAAAAGAAGGGGACACTAAGTATATAACAATCTTCAGAGTATTGTTTCTAGTTGCAACTTATTTTGGTGCCGTTAGAACTGCTAGCCTTGCATGGGCTATAGGAGATATTGGAGTAGGGATGATGGCATGGCTAAATATTATAGCCATAATACTTTTACGTAAACCGGCTTTGATATGTTTAAAAGATTATGAAAATCAAATTTCTCAGGGGATAAAAACCCCAATATTTCATCCGGAAAAACTTGGAATCAAAGGTGCTGAGTTCTGGGAAAAAAGAATTGCTGAAAAAAGTACAGATAAGAAATAATTTGATAATAATAGCCTTAGCCATATAAATTTGTAAAATATTTAGAGTTATAAAATAAGAGTCGAGAAATAAACTTTTCTCGACTCTTATTATTTATTAAAAAAATTTGATATTTTATCTGTAATTTTTCTTTTAAAGTAGATCTTGTCATCTAACTTGTTAACCCACATTATATGCATTAGGGAATTTGTTATGAAAACCTCATCAGCCTCTATAAGCTGAGAGAGATGGTAGTGTCCTTCTTCATAAGGAATGTTTTCTTCTTTTAATTTTTCAATAACTTTATTTCTCATAATTCCAGGCAAAAGTCCGCACTCTGTTGCCGGAGTTTTTACTGTTCCATCTTTAATGAAAAAGATGTTGCTTATGGCCCCTTCACAAATCTCTTCTATAAAGTTCAAATGTAAAGATTCGTCAAAACCTAAAGACCTTGAATTTTTAAGGGAGATGAGGTTGTCGGAATAACAGGTGCTCTTTATATAAGTTAGAGAAGAGGTGGGGTTTTTTCTCAAAGGGGAAGTTTTTAGAGAAAAACCCCTTTGGTAATCCTCGTCTGAGTAAGCTAATTTTCTGGTGTTTATTAAAATGTCATAACCTGTTCCTCTTTTCAAGAGTGTAAACCTCAGAGCAAAATTATCTAGTTCGAATTTTGATATAAAGTCCAAGATAATTTCTTGAAATTCTTTGTAAGGCATTTCAAAAGAAATGTCTAAAGAGTGACCTCCCTTATATAGTCGTTCATAATGATCTGAAAGATACTCGGGTTTTTTATTGCAGATGCAGATAGTCTCAAATAGTCCTGTTCCATAGAGTTCTCCTTCTGAGAAATTAGTTTCGGTATATTTTCCGTTTAAGTAGTTCATGCTATTCCCTCCAAATAAGAGCTTCTTTCAGAGCTTTTCCCTTTAAAATACTCTCCTGGTATTCGCTTTCTGGATCAGAATCCCACACTATTCCTCCGCCCACCTGGAAATAACCAGTGTTTTCTTTGCACAAAATCGTACGTATGACAATGTTCAGATCGATACTCCCGTCAAATCCCATATAACCGATAGATCCAGTGTAGATGTTTCTGGCTGTGGGCTCTAGTTCATCTATTATCTCCATAGCCCTTATTTTGGGGGCTCCAGTTATGGAACCACCTGGAAAGGTGGCTTTTAATATATCTGCTGTGGAAATATTTTTTTTTAGTTTTCCTGTAACAGTGGCTACCTGCTGAAACAGAGTGGAATATTCTTCTATACTGAAAAGTTCAGTAACTTTTACACTTCCAGTCTCTGAGATCTTTCCTATGTCATTTCTTTCTAAATCTACTATCATAAGTAGCTCTGACTTATCCTTTTCGCTGGCTTTTAGGATTTTTTTATTTTTTTTATCCTCTTTTAAAGTGGCCCCCCTGGCGATGGTTCCTTTTATAGGCCTGGTTTCTATTATCCCTTCTCTTACTTGTATAAATCTTTCTGGAGAACAGCAGACTATCTCTCCTTCTCCAAAGTTTATATAGCTAGCAAAGGGGGCGGGGTTAGTGGATCTTAACCTCTCGTAGATTGTATAGGGGGATTTATTGAGTTTACACTGAAACCTCTGGGTGAAGTTAATCTGATAGATATCTCCAGAATAGATATAGTCTTTCACCTTTTGTATAGATTTGAGATAAGATTTTTTATTCATATTTCTATGAAATATTGTTTCTTTTTCATCAGTTTTATTTTGGTGTAGATTTATTTTTTTTTCTGTTTTGATTTTTAATTTTTGTATTATTTGGTCAGCCGATTCTTTAAACCCGTGAGCTATTAGGTATTTTTTATTTTCCAAATGATCTACTGCCAGAACACCATCGTAAAATCCTAAGAAAAGATCTGGAATATTGATGTCGTCTGTCACAGATTTTGGAAGAGCCTCTATATGATGGCAGAGGTCATAAGAAAGATAACCGGCAGCACCTCCTGTAAAGGGGATGTGAGATTTTTCATCTGTCTTGTATTTTTCTAGAAGTTCTTGAAGAATATCTAAAGGACTGTCCTGTAAATTTTTTTTGCTGTTTTCTTCTAGTATTTCTATATTATTACCCTTTGATTTTATCACAAGAAAGGGATCTGACATTATAAAGCTGTATCTCCCCAGTTTTTCAGGATCTTTTTGGCTCTCTAAAATAATGGGGTATTTGTCTTCTTTAAATTTTTTAAAAAGACTCCCTACATCTTGAGTGGTTACAAGTTCTTTTATCAGCATTTGTACCCCCTGAAATTACAGCACTCTCTTAAAAAGTTTTTTAGCAATTCTAATCCCTGTTCTGTGAGTATTGCCTCAGGGTGAAACTGGACACCCTCTATAAGATAGGTTTTGTGCTTTAAGCCCATGATCTCTTTATTTGGTCCAAAAGCTGTGATCTCAAGACATTCTGGCAAGGATTTTTTTTCCACAATAAGAGAGTGGTACCTTGTAACTTTCAGAGGGTTATTGAGATTTTTAAAAACACCGGTGTTATTATGAGTTATCTCGTGAACCTTTCCGTGGACAGGCTCTGATGCCTTTATAATTTTGGCTCCGAATACCTGAGCTATTGACTGGTGCCCTAGGCAGATTCCGAGTATAGGGATTTCCCCCTTGAATCTTTTTATGACCTCAAGACTAATTCCCGCATCGTCAGGTGTGCAGGGTCCTGGAGATATTACTATCATATTTGGAGAAAGTTTTTTTATCTCTTGTAGTGTTATCTCATCATTTCTTTTTACTACAACCTTTTCACCTAGCTGTGAAAGATACTGAACAAGATTATAGGTAAAAGAATCATAATTATCTATCATTAATATCATTGTTACTCCTTGAAAATAATATATATCTACCCCTTGATATTTTAAGATAAAACCAGGGATGGTAGTGTATCTGAATTATATTATAGCAGAGGTGATATTTGCAAATTATTTATTTTCAAGTTCTTTTTTTATATAACTTTTTAGCTGCTCCATTATATCGTCAAAATAAATCCATACATCCTCTTTTACAAAGGTTGCAATATGAGGTGACATTATAATATTTTCCAATTCTTGGAAAGGGTATTTTGAAGGGAAACACTCTTTTTTTATTCTGTCTGGATAATCGTACCAGACCTCTATACCTGCTCCCTTGAGTTTTTTATTTTTAAGAGACTCATATAAAGCTTTTTCCTCAATTGTTTTACCCCGTCCTACATTTATGAGATACTTTCCTTTGAGTTTATCTAATATTTTTTCATCTATTATTTCCTCTGTATTCTCATTTAAAGGCAGAGATACGAAAAAAACGTCGCAGTTTTCAGCCAGTTCCTCAATTGTTTTAAAATATTTTTTTACTCCAGGATAACTTTTGCCTCTGTCTAAGGTGTAAATTTCAGATGTAAATGGTTTTAAAAGGGCTGTGATATTTTGCCCGATATGTCCTATTCCCAAGAGGGCACATCTTTTGTCAAAAAGTGTCTCCCAACGGTTTTTGTTTCCTGTTCTCGGACCCCAGTTACCCTTTCTCATATCTTTGTCATATTCGGTGATTTTCCCCATGATTCCGAGGGCCAAGGTAAGGGCTCTTTCAGCCACATATTTTGACTTTGCATAACTGTGATATATTTTGATTTTTCTTTCTTTTAAATATTTTTGGGGAAATTCATCTAATCCAGTATATGGGACAAAAATTGCCTTCATATTAGTAGCTTTTTTGGCTTCTTCTATTGTCATATCAACTGCTAGAATAACATCTGAATTTTTATAATCTTTTTCATCTTTTGTAAAATATGTTTTTATATCGACTTCTGGAAACTCTTTTCTTAAATTTTCGATTGCATTTTTAAAATGATCTAATTCTTTCCAAAGATATATGCTGACTAACATAGATATCCCCTCCTTTATTAAATGATAACCTAAATAAGTTGATTCTAGCAACATAAATAAAAAATCCCCCTTTGAAATTTCAAAGGAGGAAATCTTTTTTTGTTTTTACAGGGACATTTTATTAAAAACTTCTAATGATTTCAGGGCGTTCTCACGGGGTCTGACCTCTATAATATAAGTCATATCTTTTTTCCCTATGATATCAAAGTGTTTTTTAAAATCCACATTTCCCTTGCCGATTATCTGGTGGTCACTTTTTCCATTGTTGTCATGGACATGGCAGGTTCTTATTCTGTCCTTATGCTTTATAAAAAAATCCACTTCGTTATAAAGGTTTTCATATGAGTGACCTATATCCCAAGTGAGAAATAAATTTTTATTTTCCTTTAAAACTTCTTCTAGTGTTTCCTGCACGAGTTTTTCAGGGAAACGTCCGGAGTTTTCCACACAAAGAATAGTTTTACCTACAGAGTAATCTGCGAGGTCTACAAGGGATTCTTTTAAAACAACCTTGTATTCGTCATGGTAGGTTTCGTCAAGATATGACTTTCTGTCTGTGAGGGTAAAGCATACGGCAGGTCCCACATGCATAGTTAATCTGGTTGCTCCTATATCTCCTGCAAAATCTATAACTGTCTTGAACCTTTTTATTGTAGCTTTTCTTATATCTTTTTGAAGCTGAAGCAGTGTGAGGTCCTCAGGGGCGTGTAGGGTGATCTCTACTCCTAGATCTTCACGGTATTTTTTTATTTGTTTTTTTTCTTGCTCTGTAAAATTTTCTGGAAAAAATATAGGCATGTTTACATTTAGTTCTACTGACGAGAAGCCGTTATCTTTGGCGTATTTTATAGAATCAAATATATTTTTTTCTCCAGAAGAAGCTGCGTATCCGAATTTCATAGTATTTTCCTCCTTTAAACTAAAGGAAGTCTATATAGACTTCCTTCTTTTGAATTATTTATTAAAGAACAACACTCTTTGCAGTGACCACATTGTCCATTTTCTTGAACTCTTCTAAAGTAGTGCTAGATACTTCCTCATCGATAGTTAATATCATGATGGCAGTGTCTCCCTTGGTTTTTCTTCCAACCTGCATTGTTGCTATGTTGATTCCTTTTTCTCCTGCCAATGTTCCTACGTGTCCTATTACACCAGGGACATCTTTATTTTTTACGAAAAGCATATACTCGGTAGGTTTTACCTCAAAGTCATATCCTTCAAGTTCAACTAGTTTTCCTTCGGCGTTTGAACTGATGGTTCCTGAAATTGTAAACACATAATTCTTACTGTTTGTTATTTTTATTGTCACAAGGTTGGAATAATTTCCGAAGTTCTCTATGAATTTTTTTTCTTTCATTCCTATTCCTGCATTTTCAGCCATTATTTTTGCATTTACATAATTTACGCTGTTTCCTAAAATAGGCTGTAAAAGTCCCTTTGTGAAGGCTAGGTCAGCCATCTGAGTATCTAAATTTGAAACATCTCCCCAGTAGTTGATCTCTACGAATTTTACAGATTCTGTGTAAAGCTGATAGTAAATTTTACCGAGATTTTCCATTAGCTCGATATATGGCTTGACATCTTTTAGACCTTCTCTTTCCATTACAGGTAAGTTTACAGCAGTCTCTACTATCTCTCCGTTAAGACCGTTTGATACCTGCTGTGCAATGGCGATACCCACGTTCTCCTGTGCCTCAGAAGTGTTCGCACCTATATGAGGAGTAGGGATAAAGTTGTCAAATTCGTATAGAGGGCTTTCATATCTCGGTTCTACTGCGTGGACGTCTATTCCTGCCCCTCTTATTTTCCCACCTTTAAGCCCCTGATAAAGAGCATCTTCATTTACAATTTTACCTCTTGCCACATTTACTAAGATTACATTATCTTTCATTTTATCTATTTCATCAAAACTGATCATGTCGATTGTTTCTTCGGTTCTAGGTGTGTGAATTGTTATGAAATCAGAAACTTTTAAAAGATCGTCTAAATTTTCAGCTTTTTTTACTCCAAATCTGCTGAATCTTTCGTCAGAAATATAAGGATCGTATGCTACGATTTTCATCCCGAAAGCTTTCATTCTAGTGGCCATAAGTGAACCGATCCTTCCAAGACCGATTATTCCTAGAGTTTTATTATATAGTTCCACTCCTTCAAAGGAGTTTCTGCTCCATTTCCCAGCCTTCATATCTTTGTCAGCAACTGAAACATCTCTTGCACATGCCATCATTAGAGCAATTCCCAATTCGCATGCTGAGATTGAGTTACTTTCTGGGGTATTGGCTACTATTACACCTTTTTTTGTGGCAGCATGAATATCTATATTATCTGTACCGTTTCCTGCACGTCCTACGATTCTGAGTTTGGTGGCTTTTTCCAAAAGCTCATCATTTACCTGAGTTGCACTTCTTACCAAAAGAGCATCATAATCGTGGATTCTTTTTAAAAGTTCCTCACGGCTTATACCGATACAGACGTCTACATCAAATTGATTTTGAAGAAGTTCTATTCCCCTTATATCCATTTTTTCTGCAATGATTACTTTGAATTTACTCATTTAAATTCCCCCTTTGAACTGTTGAAAATAAAATTTATATTATCCCACATATCAAATTACCCATTTTGATATGTTTGGATTTTTTATGAAAAGATCTGTAAAAATAACAAAATATTTTTGTTGTAACTTTCAGATATACTATCACAAAAAATAAAATAATTCTAGGTAAAGTTAATATTTACGGGCTTAGATGAGGTTTTGGCATAGTGTGTGGGATGTGGAAATTTCAGTATTTTAAAAAATAAATAATACAAGTTTTTTATGAAAAAAATAATTTAAATGTTGATTTTTATAGTAAAAAAAGACCCTGATAAAGTTTTTTTTCTGAAATAGAAATATCAGAATATAAAATACTTTTTCTTTAAATAAAAGTAGGAGTGTAATTAAATTCATTTTTTTATAATTATGAAATATAAATTTTAATTAATTTTTTTTATGATTTTTTATATATTCTTCTGCAAAGATTCTATTT
The DNA here is from genome assembly GCF_000165505.1 of Ilyobacter polytropus DSM 2926. Lineage (NCBI taxonomy): Bacteria > Fusobacteriati > Fusobacteriota > Fusobacteriia > Fusobacteriales > Fusobacteriaceae > Ilyobacter > Ilyobacter polytropus. The sequence goes on from NC_014632.1 coordinate 645,494, forward strand.
TTTCCTTTTCTTTATATTCATTTGAGTACAAATACTTTGTTTTTAATTAAAGAGATTTACTTTTGGTCTGAAGTGTTGTCAGCAGTGTTATATTTATAACGTTGATTCGAGATCGTTCCTGCTGAAATAATGAGTAATATTTTATTTTTTTGACTAGCGGAAAACTCTTGTTAAGCTCATTAAGAATATGTTTTGTAGAAAATAAAATTTTTAGAATTTGACTTTCTTTTTTTAAAAGGCTAAAGTTTACTAGGTTAGTAAATAATCAGAAGAGATAAATGGTGATAAGGTTTGATTTTTTTTGTCTTTTGTGCTATAATTACCACGGATAATGTAAATATGTCGAAGTTGGAAAGAGTGGGTTAAGGCCCACTCTTTCTTTATAGTTTTTTTGGAAGTGGGGTGAAAATCACAAGATATGGAAAAAAATGCAAAGGCAGCTATCGTGGAAAAGATTTGGGATCTTACAACTCCAGTTGCAAGTGAATTCGGACTCGATATAGTGGATATCGAATATCTGCAAGACGGAGGATATTGGTATGTAAGAGTATATATAGAGAAGCCAGATGCTGAAATAACCTTAGTGGATTGTGCCAACGTAAGTAACAGAATTGAAGAGGACGTAGACGCCCTTATAGACAAAAAATTCTTTTTAGAGGTTTCTTCTCCAGGTATAGAGAGGCCGCTTAAAAGTGAAAAAGATTTTATTAGGTTTGTTGGAGAAAAAGCTAGATTGATCCTTAAGCATAAACTTGAGGATTCAAGAAACTGGACTGGAGAAATCTCTAGTTTTGAAAATGGAATCATCTACCTCAGTACAGACGGGAAAAAGTTAGAGATTCCTTTCAGCGAGGTTAAAAAAGCCAACCTAGTCTTCGAATTTGGGGATTTATAATATTTCAGGAGGTAATTTGAATGAAGAGTAAAGACGCAAAGGTTTTCCTCGAAGCTTTGACGGAACTAGAGAAGGAGAAGGGGATAAGCAAAGAAAGTCTTATCGAAACTGTAGAGCAGGCTCTTCTTGCTGCATACAAAAAGCACTATGGAGAAGAGGATAGCTCTATAGAGGTGGAAATCAACAGAGAATCAGGAGATGTCAAAGTATATGAGATCAAAACTGTAGTAGAAGCGGAAGATCTCTATGACTCAGCTTGTGAGATAATACTTGAAGATGCCCTTCTAGAAAAAAAGAGAGCAAAAGTAGGGGACGTATTAAAAATTGAAGTAAACTGTGAAGAGTTTAGAAGAAATGCTATCCAAAACGGGAAGCAGATCGTGATACAGAAAGTCAGAGAAGCAGAAAGACAATTTGTCTTTGATAAGTTTAAAAGCAGAGAAAAGGACATAATAAACGGAATAATCAGAAGAATAGACGACAGAAGAAATATCTTTATAGAGTTTGATGGTATAGAGGCAATGCTTCCTATCGTAGAGCAGTCTCCATCTGATGTATATAGAGTAGGAGACAGGCTTAAAGTATATGTTGTAGAAGTGGAAAAAACAAGTAGATTCCCAAAGATATTAATTTCTAGAAAACATGAGGGACTACTGAAAAAGCTATTTGAATTAGAGATACCTGAGATTGAAGACGGTCTTATAGAAATAAAGGCAGTTGCAAGAGAAGCAGGCTCTAGAGCAAAAGTGGCAGTTTACTCTGAGAATAAAGAGATTGACACTGTAGGGGCATGTATAGGACAAAAAGGTCTAAGAATTAAAAATGTGGTAAATGAGCTTAACGGAGAAAAAATAGACATTGTAGAATGGCTCGATTCCCAAGAAGAGTTCGTATCTGCAGCTCTTAGTCCGGCAAAAGTAATGAGCGTAGAGGTTTTAGAAGACCAGGTGACAGCGAGAGTAATCGTAGACACATCACAACTTTCCCTAGCTATAGGTAAAAATGGTCAGAATGCAAGACTTGCGGCGAAACTAACTGGTATGAGAGTTGACATAAAAACTCCTGAAGCTGCTGCAGAGGAAGAGAATTAATGAAAAACAGTGACTTGCCAGAAAGAACCTGTGCTGTCTGCCGTAGTAAAAAAACTAAGGATCAGCTTTTTAGAATTGTGGAAAAAAACGGTGAATTTATCTATGATAGAGAACAGAAAATTCAGTCTCGTGGAAGCTATGTCTGCAGAACTCACGAATGTGTGAAAAGATTGTTAAAACATAGAAAATATAAAATGGACATTTCTGAATTAACTAAGATGGTAGATGACCTTAAAAAAAACAGTAAGGACTATATGGGAATATTAAATGCAATGAAAAGTTCTCAGTTTCTGACATTTGGAATTAATATGGTTTTTGAAGATATAGAAAAAGTTCATTTTCTGATAATTGCAGAAGACATCAGTGAAAAAAATGATAAAAAGATAATTTCAAAAGCGAAAGAACAAGGGATAAAGTATATCCATTATGGTAATAAAAATCAGCTTGGAGAGGTATTTGGTAAAGCTGAGATTAATGTTATAGGCGTAAAAAATAAAAAAGTGGCACGTGGTCTCATGGAGTAAACGTACTGGAGGTGTTATTATTGAAGACAAGAGTACATGAATTAGCTAAGAAGCATGATATGTCAAATAAGGATTTTTTAAATCTTCTTCATGAAATGGGAGTGGAGGTTTCTTCACATCTTTCTGGTTTGAGTGATGAAGCTGTGAAAGAGATAGAAGAGTATCTTGAGTCAGAAGAGAATACAAATTCAAAGAAAAAAAAGAAAAAAAGAAGTAAAGGAGCAGCCAAAGAATCTTCTAAGGATAAAGAGGAAAAAGGAAAAACAAAAACTTCTAAAAAGAAGAAAGGTAGAAGATCTGATTTTACCGTAAAAAAAGCTGAAGAGGTAGAAGAAATTGTCTTAGAAGAAGACGGAATGAAAATAGTAAAGTTAAGAGGTGAAATCACAGTTGGTGAATTTGCTGAAAAGCTTGGAATCAATGCTACAGAAATTATAAAAAAACTTTTCCTTAAAGGGCAGATGCTTACAATTAACAGCACTATGTCTTTAGAATTAGCAGAAGAGATGGCTGTCGAATATGATGCACTTATAGAGATAGAAGAAGAAGTAGAAATGGAATTCGGAGAGAAGTTTGACCTTGAATTAGAGGACAAAGAATCTGATCTTGTGGAAAGGCCTCCTGTAATCACAATAATGGGACACGTTGACCACGGAAAGACTTCACTTCTAGATGCACTTAGAGCGACTAATGTAGCAGATGGAGAAGCTGGAGGAATCACTCAAAGAATCGGTGCCTACCAGATATCAAAAAATGGTAAGAAGATCACATTTGTAGATACTCCAGGACATGAGGCCTTTACAGATATGAGAGCCAGGGGAGCCCAGGTTACAGATATAGCTATCCTTGTAGTAGCAGCAGATGACGGAGTAATGCCACAGACAATAGAAGCATTATCCCATGCTAAAGCTGCAAAAGTACCGATCATTGTGGCAGTAAACAAAATAGATAAACCTGAAGCCAATGCTCTAAGGGTAAAACAAGAGCTTATGGAACACGGATTAGTATCTGTAGAATGGGGTGGAGATGTAGAATTCGTAGAAGTTTCGGCAAAGCAAAGACTAAATCTTGACGAACTTCTTGAAACAATCCTTCTTACTGCAGAGATATTGGAATTAAAAGCGAATCCTAAGAAAAGAGCTAAAGGTATAGTCCTTGAATCTAGACTAGATCCAAAAGTAGGACCTATAGCCGACGTTCTGATACAGGAAGGTGAACTTAAAATAGGAGATGTCATCGTCGCTGGAGAGGCTCAAGGTAAAGTAAGAGCTCTAATGAGTGACAGAGGGGAAAGAGCAGAATCTATAGGTCTTGCTCAACCTACTGAGATCGTTGGATTTAACATAGTTCCAGAAGCAGGAGACGTAGTATATGTAATCCAAAATGAACAGCATGCTAGAAGAATCGTAGAGGAAGTAGCCAAGGCAAGAAAGATATCAGAAGTATCTAGAAAGTCTATCTCTCTTGAATCACTTTCTCAGCACATGGAAGATTCAAATATAAAAGAACTTAATCTAATACTAAGAGCTGATTCAAAAGGTTCTGTAGAGGCTCTAAAAGAATCTCTTCATAAACTTTCTACTGATGAAGTTGCAGTAAACATAATACAGGCTGCGTCAGGAGCTATAACAGAAAGTGACGTAAAACTAGCAGAAGCCTCAGATGCTATCATCATAGGTTTCCATGTAAGACCTACAACAAAGGCCCTTAGAGGAGCAGAAGATTCAGGGGTAGAGATAAGAACATCAAATATCATCTATCATATTACTGAGGATATAGAAAAAGCTCTTACAGGAATGCTAGACCCTGAATTCAGAGAAAATTATCAGGGAAGAATAGAGATCAAAAAGATATTTAAAGTAAGTAAAATCGGAAATATAGCAGGATGTATAGTTGTAGACGGTAAGGTGAAGAGTGACTCTAACATAAGACTCCTTAGAAATGGAGTAGTAGTTTATGAAGGGGAACTTGATTCACTAAAAAGATTCAAAGATGATGTCAAAGAGGTTGTTGCTGGTCAAGAATGTGGACTAAACATTCAAAACTTCAATGATATCAAAGAAGGAGATATCGTCGAGGCCTTTGATGTCATTGAAATAAAAAGAACTTTAAAATAAACTTAGTAGCAGGAGAATGCATCTTCTGAAGCTTTCTATGGTTATTTAGAGAAAGAGGGTGTTATCATGAAAAAACAAAGAATTGCTGCCATTGAAAAAGAGATGACAAAGGTAATTTCTAATGTTTTGTTTGGAGAACTTAAAAATCCTAAAATAAAAGGAATAGTCTCTGTTACTCATGTAAGGGTGACGCAGGACCTGAAGTTTGTGGATGTTAGTTTTAGTGTTCTTCCTATGGCAGGGCAGACTGTAAATAGAGAAACTGTACTAAAAGGCCTTAATGAAACAAGAGGATATTTCAGAAAAAGAATCGGTGAAGAGATAAAAATCAGATTTGTACCTGAAGTAAGAGTTCATTTAGATGACAGTATAGAACATGCAGTTAAAATTTCAAAACTACTAAATGAAGTAAAGGAATAGTGGTTGTATGTTGTGGGAATATAGTGATGTGGCGGAGTCCCTGGTGGACTCTAAGTCTAAGGAATGGCATGTATCAAAATGCCTTTCCAGACTTCTCCTCAACAGAGGAATAAACACCGAAGACAGATTAAAGGATTTCCTCAATCCCCACATTGATAAATTTAGAGATCCTTTTGATTTTGAAAGGATGAATGAAGTTGTCAAAAAGATAATCGATGCCAAAAGAAAAGGTGAAAAGATTTTTATCTACGGGGACTATGATGTAGATGGAATAACAGCAGCCACTTTTCTGGTATTGGTCTTTAGGCAGATAGGAATAGATGTGGACTACTATATCCCAAACCGGATGGAAGAGGGATACGGTCTAGACAGAAAGGCTATCAATTATATTAATGATAAAAATGGCAAACTTGTCATAACTGTAGATACAGGAGTAAATTCTATAGAAGATGTGCAGTATGCTAATAAACTAGGTATAGATGTGATAATATCTGACCACCACAAAATAATCAAGGAAAAAGGTGACGAACAGCTGCTGATAATCAATCCTAAATTCAGCGAAAAATATCAGTTTAAGTTTTTAGCTGGAGCAGGAGTGGCTCTTAAAGTAGCTCAAGCTGTATACATAACTTTAGGAGAAAATCTTGATAAACTATATCAGTATATTGATATAGTTATGATAGGAACTGTGGCAGATGTAGTACCTATGATAGATGAAAACAGGATTATAATACGAAAAGGTCTTGAAGTAATAAAAAAAACAAAGGTAAAAGGTCTAGTCTATCTCATGAAATATCTGAGGCTTCAGAATAAAGATATAACCACTACTGATGTGAGCTTTTTTATATCGCCACTTCTTAACTCTCTTGGCAGAATAGGCACATCAAAGGTGGGGGCAGACTTCTTTATAAATGAAGATGACTTTGAAATATATAATATCATCGAAGAGATGAAGAAATCTAATAAAAAGAGAAGAGAGTTAGAAAGAACTATTTTTAATGAGATAGATGAAGAAATTCAAAAGATGAAGGATAAGAACTTTAAGTATCTTTTCCTAAAATCTTCTAAGTGGCATCCCGGTGTAATAGGTGTAGTCTCGTCGAGACTATCGATAAAATATCATGTCCCTGTAGTCCTTGTGGCTGTAAAAGACGGGATAGGAAAAGCATCCTGTAGAAGTATAGAGGGAATAAATATTTTCAATATACTCAGGGAGATGGCAGATAAGTTATTAAGATTTGGAGGCCATGATCTGGCATCTGGTTTTATAGCTCGAACTTCTAATCTTGATGAGATAGAAAAGAGATTAAAAGGATGCCTTGAAGTACCTGGCAAGAAAAAAGAGATAAAAACTTTAAAAATAGATGGAACTTTTTCTATTGAAAATATAGATGAAAACATTTTAACAGATTTACAACAGGTTTCACCCTACGGGCTAGAAAATGAACACCCTATTTTTCTTGATGAAGGTCTTGAATTTGAGAATCTTAAAAAATTCGGTGTTGAAAACAGACACTTTAAAACTTTTATAAAAAAGAACGGTAAGAGATATTCTGCCGTGGCCTTTGATCTCGGTTCTAAGATAGATGAAGAGGAGTATAAGCTTCTGAGATTTGATATAGCCTATTATCCTGAAAAGGTATATTATAAGGGTGATGAAACCCTTCAGATCAGAATCAAGGATTTTAAAGTAAAAGATAATTTTTATAATATTTTTACATAATAAATAAGGAGGAAATTGATGAATTACGAAATTAAGAAACTTGAAAACTCTACTGTTGAGATCTCTTTAGTACTAGAAGGTGCAGAAGTTAAGGGGTACAAAGATGAAGTAATAAAAAATCTAGCTGGAAAGGCTGATGTTCCTGGATTCAGAAAAGGTAAAGCACCTTCTTCGGCAATTGAATCTAAATTCAAAGAGGTTATTCAAGAAGAAGTAACTGAAAAAGTACTTCAGGCACACTATGAGACTGTATTAAAGGAAACTGGATTAAAACCAGTAAACTTTGTAAATTCAGCTAATGTAGAATTAGAAGATGAAAAGTATGTAGGAAAATTCCTAGTAGACGTTTATCCTGAGTTTGAAGTTGCAAACTACAAAGGTCTAGAAGCTGAAAAAGAAACTTTTGAAATGAACGACGAAGTTCTAAACAGCGAGATCGAACTTATGATAGAAAAGGAGTCAAAACTTGCAGATGCTCCTGAAGGATACAAAGCTCAAATAGATGACACTTTAGACCTTGCCTTTGAAGGGTTTATAGATGGAGAAGCATTTGAAGGTGGAAAAGCTGACTCACATATGCTAAAATTAGGTTCTAAAATGTTCATAGGGGACTTTGAAGAGCAGTTAGTAGGATATGAAGCAGGACAAGAGGGAGAAGTAAATGTATCTTTCCCTGAAAATTACCATGCACCAAACCTTGCAGGTAAACCAGCTTTATTCAAAGTAAAAGTAAATGCAGTTAAAGTTATGGAAAAACCAGAACTTAACGATGAATTTGCAAAGGCTCAAGGATTTGAATCTGTAGAGGACTTAAAAGCTAAGAAAGCTGTAGAAATCAAAGAAAGAGAAGAAGCTAGAACTGTAAATGAATATAGAGGAAAACTTCTTCAACAAGTAGTTGACAATACAGAGATGGCTTTACCTAACTCAATGATCGAAAGAGAGATAAAAGGAAGAATCACTGAGATGGAGCAGCAACTTTCTACACAAGGTATCGGACTTGATATGTACCTAAAAATGTCAGGTGTAACAATGGAAAAAATGAATGAGCAGCTTAGACCAATGGCAGCTCAAAAAGTTAAGCTAGATGTAATCTTAGATGCTATAGCAACTGCTGAAGATATCACAGTTTCTGATGAAGAACTTGCTGATAAAATGGAAGAAGTAGCTAAAATGTACGGAATGGATACTGAAAAACTTAATGAAGAATTAACAAAAGCAGGAAACTTAAACACATTTAAAGAAAACGTAAAAATAGACACAAGAATCCAAAAGACAATGGACTTTATCGTAAATAACGCCAAGTAGTCTTTTAAAAGTTATAGGGCAGATTATTCTGCCCTATAAACTCATAAACTGATTTTATATAATGAGCAGCTTAAGGGACAAGAGGGTCACTTGTGGCTTTAGCTACTGATTAAGGAGGGATAATAATGTATAATCCAACAGTAATAGAAAACACAGGTAGAGGAGAGCGTGCTTATGACATCTACTCCAGACTTTTAAGAGATAGAATTATATTCTTGGGAACTGAAATAGATGACCGTGTGGCTAACTCCATAGTGGCGCAACTTTTGTTTCTAGAGGCCGAAGATGCTGAAAAAGACATTATCATGTATATTAACAGTCCTGGCGGGGTAATTACCGGGGGAATGGCAATATATGATACTATGAATTATATTAAACCTGATGTACAGACGGTGTGCATAGGACAGGCAGCAAGTATGGGTGCACTTCTTCTGACTGCAGGGACTCCAGGGAAAAGATACTCCCTGGAAAACTCGAGAATAATGATACACCAGCCTTTAGGTGGAGCCAGAGGACAGGCAACGGATATCGCCATTCAGGCAAAAGAGATACTAAAGATGAAAGAACTCACATCACAGATAATTTCCAAAACCACAGGCCAGCCTTTTGACAAGGTAATGGAAGACACTGAAAGAGATAAATACATGAACCCTTATGAAGCAAAAGAATACGGATTGGTCGATCATGTATTTAAAGGGACAAGAGGTGAAGAAAAAAATGGATAAGGAAACTAGATGCTCCTTTTGTGGAAAAAAAGAGGGAGAAGTAGCAAAACTTATAGCAGGTGTAGGAGGAGCTTTTATTTGCAATGAGTGTGTAGAGGCTTGCGTAGAGATGTTAGACTTTTCAATAGATGCACTTCCCTATGACAGAGAGGACTTTTCTGAAATCAACCTTTTAAAACCAAAGGAGATAAAGACGAGCCTCGACGAATATGTAATAGGACAGGAACATGCAAAAAAAGTACTAGCTGTGTCTGTTTACAACCACTACAAAAGAATCCTTCATAAAGACAAAAGAGAAGAATCAGATGTAGAACTTCAAAAATCAAATGTACTTCTTATAGGACCTACAGGTTCAGGTAAGACGTTACTTGCACAGACTCTTGCAAGGACTCTTCATGTTCCATTTGCAATAGCAGATGCAACTACACTCACAGAAGCTGGATATGTAGGGGATGATGTAGAAAACGTGCTTGTAAGACTACTCCAGGCTGCAGATTATGATGTAGACGCAGCAGAGAGAGGAATAATCTACATAGATGAGATAGATAAAATTGCCAGAAAATCCGAGAATACCTCTATAACTAGAGATGTGTCGGGAGAGGGAGTGCAGCAGGCACTTCTGAAAATAATAGAGGGAACAAAGGCACAGGTTCCACCTCAGGGAGGAAGAAAGCATCCTCACCAAGAATTAATTGAGATAGATACCTCTAATATCCTATTCGTAGTAGGAGGAGCTTTTGAGGGTCTAGATAAAGTCATCAAGTCCAGAACTAAGAAAAAGGTAATAGGATTTGGTGCAGATATGAAATACGATTCCAAAGAATCTGAGGATGAGACACTATCAAAGGTTTTACCAGAAGATCTTGTAAAACATGGTCTTATACCAGAATTAATAGGAAGATTACCTGTTCTCACAACCCTTGAACATTTAGATGAAGATGCCCTTATAAGTATTCTTGTCGAGCCTAAAAACGCCATCATAAAACAGTATAAAAAGTTTTTTGAGTTTGAAGAAGTAAAACTTGAATTTGAAGAAGATGCGCTTAAGAGAATAGCACATATGGCTATAGATAGAAAAATTGGTGCCAGAGGTCTAAGGTCAATATTAGAAAGCACTATGCTTGCTCTTATGTATGAAGTTCCATCTAGCGGAGATGTGGAAAAAATAATCATAACTGAGGGAGCTGTCAGCAACAGCAAAGAAGCTGTTATTGTAAAAAAGGAGGGATAACTCAATGATTAAGACACCGTTTATACCCACGAGAGATTTAGTTATCTTCCCAGGAATAATAACTCCACTTTTTGTGGGAAGAGAAATAAGTATAAATAGCCTTGAAAAGGCAATGTTAAATGAAAATAAGATAGTTCTTTGTATGCAAAAGGATTTCCTTAAAGAGGAACCTGAACTTCCTGAAGATGTTCACAGTGTGGGAGTTTTGGCAAATGTACTTCAGACGGTAAAAATGCCAAATAACACTATTAAAGTACTCGTAGAAGCTCAGAAAAGAATTACTTTAAAAAATGTTGTAGAAGAGGGAGATTCGTATTTTGCAACTTACAAAATAGTAGAAACAAAAGAGCTTGATCCTGTAGTGGGAAAAGCCCTTTACAGAAAAGTAATTGATATATTTGAAAAATATGCAAAAATGAACAGCAGAATACTGCCAGATCTTATTGCAAACTTAAGAGGACTTACTGATATTGAAAAGGCCTTTGATCTGGTGGCATCAAATCTTCAGACAACAAGTGAAGAAAAGCAAAAGCTTCTTGAAACTTTCGACACAGAGGAAAGAGGCTACCTGCTTATAGATATAATATCAAAAGAGATCGAAATAGCTGGAATAGAGAAAAAAATAGACAGTAAAGTCAAAGAAAAAATGAATCAAGCCCAAAAATCATACTATCTAAAGGAAAAGATAAATGCTATGAAGGATGAGCTTGGTGAAAACTTTGAAGATGATGACATAGCGGAACTAAAGGAAAAGATAAAAAAAGCAAAACTTCCTCAGGAAGCGAAAAAGAAAGTTGAAAAGGAACTTTCTAGACTGACTAAGATGCCTGCATTTTCTGCAGAATCAACAGTTTCAAGAACTTATATTGAGACTATAGCAGAACTTCCTTGGAATAAAAAAACAAAAGATATACTTGATGTGAAAAAGGCTCATGAAGTATTGGAAGCAGATCACTACGGCCTTAAAGAAGTAAAGGAAAGAATCTTAGAATATCTTTCTGTAAAGAAACTCAATCCTGGAATGAAAGGAAGTATACTTTGTCTTGTAGGGCCTCCTGGTGTAGGGAAAACATCCCTTGCAAAATCAATAGCATCAGCTATGGGTAGAAAATTTGCAAGAGTTTCTCTAGGAGGAGTCAGAGACGAAGCTGACATAAGAGGACACAGAAGAACCTACATAGGATCTATGCCTGGTAGAATAATAAGAACCTTAAAAGATGCTCAGTCAAAAAATCCTCTTGTTCTTTTAGATGAAATAGATAAAATGTCTAGTGACTTTAAGGGAGATCCTGCTTCTGCAATGCTTGAAGTTTTAGACCCTGAGCAAAACAAGCATTTTGAGGATCACTATGTGGATATGCCTTTTGATCTTTCAGACGTATTTTTCATCGCTACGGCTAATGACCTAAGAACTATACCTGCACCTCTTAGAGACAGGATGGATATAATAAGTCTTTCGTCATATACTGAGTATGAAAAACTTCACATAGCAAAAAGATACCTTATAGAACAGGCTAAAAATGAAAATGGATTAAATAATATAACACTTGAACTATCTGACAGAGCTCTTATGAGAATAATAGACGAATATACTAGAGAAGCCGGGGTAAGAACATTAAAGAGAGAGATATCTAGACTCTTTAGAAGAATTGCCAAGGAGATAGTGGATACAGATAAGAAAAAAGTAGTTGTAAATATAAAAAATCTTGAAAAATATATGGGTAAAGTAAAGTTTAGACCTGGAAAAATGAGAGAAAAAGAATATAAGGTCGGAGTGGTAAACGGTCTGGCATGGACTGCAGTAGGTGGAACTACTCTTGAGGTACAGGGAGTATCAATGCCTGGAAAGGGAAAGCTTTCCCTGACAGGAACTCTAGGAAATGTCATGAAAGAGTCTGCTCATGTAGCCTATACCTTTGTAAGAGCCAAGGGACAGGATTTTGGAATTGAAGAAGCTGACTTTAACGAAAAGAAAGATATTCACCTTCATTTCCCTGAAGGAGCTACTCCAAAAGACGGACCTTCTGCTGGTATCACAATAACAACGACAATTATCTCAATTCTTTCTGGAAGAGGAGTAAGACAAGATCTGGCAATGACTGGAGAAATCACCATAACAGGTGAAGTCCTTGCAGTGGGAGGTATAAAAGAAAAGGTTATAGGGGCCCACAGGGTCGGTATAAGAGAAGTTATTCTTCCTGCTGAAAATGAATCTGATGTTTCTGAAATACCTTCAGAGGTTTCAAAAGATATGAAATTTAACTTTGTTAAAAACTATGAAGAGGTAGAGAAATTAGTTTTTGAGAAATAGTAAAAAGGGGAGAATTCCCCTTTTTACATTTAAAGGGACGACTACCACTAGAATTGATATAAGAGAAATTGTAAAGATACTTAGAAAGGAGGTATAGGGGATAAAATGAACATTAAACAAGCGGATTATGTAAAATCAGCTGTATTTGAAAAAGATTACCCAGAGGAAGTGGCTTCTTATGAGTTTGCATTTGTAGGAAGATCGAATGTAGGGAAATCTTCGCTAATAAACAGTATAACAGGCAGAAGGAAACTGGCCAAAACGAGTAAAACACCTGGAAGGACTCAGCTTATAAATTATTTTATTATAAATAAAGAGTTCTTTTTTGTAGATTTACCTGGATATGGTTTTGCAAAGGTTCCTAAGATCATGAAAGAAGAGTGGGGAAAAACTATGGAAACATATTTGGCCTCAGCCAGACAAAAGTTGGTTTTTGTGCTGTTGGATATAAGAAGAATACCAAGTGAAGATGACATCAATATGCTAAAATGGCTAGAACACTATGAAATTCCATTTAAGATTATTTTTACAAAGGTAGATAAACTTTCTAATAATGAAAAGTTTAAAAATTTAAAGAATATAAAGAAAAAACTTGTATTTGACAATTCAGATGTCTTTTTTCATTCAGCTCTCAATCACACAGGTAAAGAGGAGATATTGAATTACGTGGAAACAGTTCTGCAAAATGGGATATAAAAGACTTTGAAAATATATAAAAATTTGATATAATTGAAAAATAAAAAAGTTTATATTTCAATTTTATTTAGAGAGGATATTAAAATTATGCCTAAAAATAGAGTGGTCAAAGTCGTAGTAAAGCAAACAAGTTAATATAACTGGGGTAGCTATGACTAGTGGTATAGTTAAATATCTAAAAGGCTTATAATTAGAGGTTTGTGCAGCTATCTTAGTGATTAAAGGACTAATAATAGCTGCTTTTTTATTGCGGTGCACTAAGATAAAAGTTAAAATTATAATAAATTTCAGGAGGGACAGTAATGGACGAGCTAAGTAAAATTTATTCTCCTAAGGAGATTGAGGATAAGTGGTATCAAGATTGGGAAAATAACGGATATTTTTCTGCCACAATGGATGAGGAAAAGCCAAATTATTCAATTGTAATCCCTCCGCCTAATGTAACAGGAATATTACATATGGGACACGTACTAAATAACACTATTCAGGATACAATTATCAGATTTAAAAGAATGAGTGGTTATAATACTCTTTGGCAGCCTGGAACAGACCATGCCGGGATTGCCACACAAAATAAAGTAGAAAGAAAACTAGCTGAACAGGGTCTTAAAAAAGAGGACCTGGGAAGAGAGAAATTTTTAGAAAAAGTCTGGGAATGGAAAGATGAGCACGGAGGACTTATAACAAATCAACTTAGAAAATTAGGAGCGTCACTTGACTGGGAAAGAGAAAGATTTACCATGGATGAGGGACTTTCAGATTCTGTAAAAGAGATATTTGTAAAGCTATATAATGACGACCTGATTTATCAAGGTGAGTACATGGTTAACTGGTGTCCTCGTTGTGGTACTGCTTTAGCTGATGATGAAGTGGATCATGAAGAGAAAAAGGGAAGTCTATGGCATATAAAATATCCAATTAAAGATTCAGATGAAAATTTTGTCATAGCAACTACAAGACCTGAAACAATGCTAGGAGATACAGGAGTAGCAGTAAATCCAGATGATGAAAGATATAAACATCTAATAGGGAAAACAGTAATTCTTCCGTTAGTTGGAAGAGAAATACCTATTTTTGCCGATGAATATGTGGATATGGAGTTTGGAACAGGTGTGGTAAAAATGACTCCGGCACATGATCCTAATGATTTTGAAATTGGAAAAAAGCATGACCTTGAAATCATAAATATTATGACAGAGGATGGAAAAATCAATGAGCTAGGAGAAAAATATCAGGGGCTCGATCGGTTTGAGGCAAGAAAAGCAATAATAGAGGACTTGAAAACTAAAGGTATACTTGTAAAAACAGAGGAACATATTCATAAAGTGGGAGGATGCTACAGATGTGACACAGTAGTTGAGCCTAGAGTATCTAAGCAATGGTTTGTTAAAATGAAGCCCCTTGCTGAAAAAGCGCTGGAAGTAGTTAGAAATGGACAGGTAAAAATAGTTCCTAAAAGATGGGAAAAAGTTTATTATAATTGGCTAGAAAATATAAGAGACTGGTGTATATCAAGACAGATATGGTGGGGGCACAGAATACCTGCTTATTACGGTCCTGACAACCATATGTTTGTAGCTAGAAATCCAGAAGAAGCTGCACAACAGGCAGAAGCACACTATGGGGAAAAAGTGAACCTGACACAGGAAACTGATGTGCTTGATACTTGGTTTTCATCTGCCCTATGGCCTTTCTCTACTCTTGGATGGCCAGACAAGACTAAAGAATTGGAGATGTTTTATCCTACTGCCACTCTCGTAACAGGGGCAGATATACTTTTCTTCTGGGTAGCCAGAATGATAATGATGGGTCTTTATGAAATGGAAGAGATTCCGTTTGAGACTGTCTATCTTCATGGAATTGTAAGAGATGAAAATGGTAAAAAAATGTCTAAATCCCTAGGTAACTCACCTGATCCACTGAAATTGATAGATGAATACGGTGCAGATGCCATAAGATTTACAATGCTATACAATACATCTCAGGGACAGGATGTACATTTTTCTGAAAAACTAATTGAGATGGGTAGAAATTTTGCCAATAAAACTTGGAATGTGTCAAGATTCGTACTTATGAATCTTGAAGGTTTCGATATAAAATCAGTGGGAAAAAATGAACTGAAGCTTGAATTGGTAGACAAATGGATATTCTCAAAATTCAACAAAACTGCAAAGGATGTGGCTGCAAAATTAGATAAAAACACTCTAGATGAAGCTGCTAAGTCTGTGTATGAATTCTTGAGAGGGGATTTCTGTGACTGGTATGTAGAGATGGCTAAGGTGAGACTTTACAATGCAGAAGATGAAGTTTCAAAAAAGACAGCCCAATATGTACTGTGGACAATTTTAGAATCTTCTCTTAGACTGCTTCATCCTTTCATGCCTTTCTTAACAGAAGAGATATGGCAAAAGCTAGGAGCAGAGGGAAAAACTATAATGCTTGAAAGTTTCCCGCTATGCCAAGAGGAACTTGTAGATGAAGATGCCGAAAAAGCCTTTGAATATATTCAGACAGTGATATCTTCTGTAAGAAACATCAGGGCTGAAATAGGTATATCACCTGCTAAGCCGGTAAACATGATAGTGAGGACTTCTGATGCACTTGAATTAAAAGCCCTTCAAGATAATAGAGGCTTCCTTTTAAATCTGGCTAAACTTGAGACTCTAGAAGTTGGTGAAAATCTTGAGAAACCTAAACAAGCTGGATTCAGAGTTGCAAAAAATTCTGAATTATATGTTCCTTTGACAGGTCTTTTAGATTCTGAAGCAGAGATAAAAAAAATAAATGTGCAGATGGAAAAAATACAAAAAGACCTTGATAAAGTTACAGCAAAACTTTCGAATGAAAAGTTTACATCTAAGGCTCCTGCTCAGATAATTGAAAGAGAAAAAAGAATTCAAAAAGAATATCAGGATAAAATAGATAAACTTCAAGAAAACTTAAAAAACTTTTTATAATATACAGGCAGAGTACCCGGCGTTTATGTCGGGTACTCTGTTTGTCTTTACAAGGCTAATAAAGGATTTATAAAATAAATTAAGATAATAAATTTACTGAGTAACTTAAAATTAGTTGCTACCTTTGTTTTAGATTAAAGTAATGAATTTATCCAAAGTTCCGTTACTTTTCCTTGATGAAAAGTAACCAAAAATCAAGGCCTGTGAAAAATAAGCTAAATGCCTTCGGAAATCTAAGTAAAAATCAAAACTCGCTACGCTCAGACAGTTGATTTTTTCTAGAGATTTCTCTCAGTCATTCTTAACGCTTATTTTATCAATGGCCAAAAACTTAAAAAAAACTTTTGTGTGAATAAACCTTGGTAAACCTTTGCGCTTATTTCTTATAGATAGATCATACGGTTTTATATTTTTTGAATTTCAAGTCGCAGGGCTTATACAGGAAAGAACCTGCACTCAGCCGTCCTACAGAATAAGTTCCGCAGGGAACCGAGGACTGTAACTTACAAAGGCGATAAAAGAAATATCTACTTCCTAGACATTTGAAAATTCTTGAACTTTTGGTTACTTTTCTTTCAAGAGAAAAGTAACAGGTTCAAATAAATTCAGTAATTTATTTAGAATTTCTTTCAAATATCAAATTAAGTTAAAGTAACAAATAAAAAAACTATCAAAATTATTTTTCTAGCAGGATATCTTATTTTTTTTTGTAAGTCCTTTTATCTGTTTTTAGATATTAACAATTCATATGTCTGACATATGAATTGTTTGCAAGTTTTTATCAAATATATAGTGAAAATTATTAAAATATATGATAGAATTATAGTAAAGATTATTTTAGTAGGGAGTGAGGATATTGGATTTACACTATCTAAGAATATTTTATGAAGTTGCAAAGGAAAGAAGTTTTACTAAAGCAGCAAATAAATTGTATATAAATCAATCTGCAGTGTCTATTCAGGTTAAAAAATTTGAGGAACTTTTAAATACAAAACTATTTGACAGAAGTTCTAAAAAAATAAAACTGACGTATTCTGGAGAAGTTCTTTATAAAATGGCTGAAGAGATATTTCAGAAGGTAAAGAGAGCCGAAAAAGAGATGACTAGGATAATAGAACTAGACAAGGCGAAGATATCAATAGGATCAACATCTACAGTAGGAGAACCACTTATTCCTAAATTGATGAAAGCTTTTTCTAAGGTGCACTCTGAGATAGAATATGATATAATCTTTTCTGATAAGCAGAGACTTCTCAAGAGTTTGAAAGAGGGAGAGCTTGATGTTATCATAATAGATGAAGAACACATAACAGACTCAAACCTAGAAGTAATAGAAGTGGATAAATTTCCTTATGTACTTGTAAGTAAAGAAGACTACAGGGATATAGAGGATGTCATAGATACTCCGCTTATATCAAGAAAAACTATACCTAACAATAATGAAGCCATAGCTGCACTTGAAAATAAATATAAAATCTCTTTTGATAATCAGATTTCAGTTATGGGAAGTCTAGAAACAATAAAAGGTATGGTAAGAGAGGGAGTAGGAAACGTAATACTTCCGTATTATTCAGTTTATAAAGAGGTAGAAGCTGGAGAGTTTAAGATAATAGAAAAAATAGAAGAGGTTGAAGACGCTTATCAGATAGTTATAACTAAGGATAAGAGAACACTTCTTGAAATAATTAAATTTATAAACTTCACCCAAAATTTTAAAATTATATAGGAGGATTTATGCAACTTATTGATTCATATATAAAAACTTACAATTTATTGGAAACTTTTATAAAGGAAGAGAAAATATCTAATACAACTGAAAAAGTTGCCATGTGTCTTGCTCGTGTTTTTGAAAACGGAAATAAGGCTCTCATCTGCGGAAACGGAGGGAGTAACTGTGATGCTCTTCACTTTGCAGAGGAGTTTACAGGGAGATTCAGAAGTGACAGAAAAGCCCTTCCTGCTATAGCCATATCCGATTCATCTCATATAACATGTGTGGGAAATGATTATGGATTTGACTATATTTTTTCTAGAGGTGTAGAGGCCTATGGAAAAGAGGGAGATTTCTTTATCGGAATATCAACAAGCGGAAACTCTGCAAATGTAATAAAAGCTGTGGAAGCTGCTAAAAAAGCAGGTTTAAAAACATGCCTTCTTTTGGGAAAAGACGGAGGAAAGCTAAAGGGAATGTGTGACTACGAGTTCATAATTCCTGGAGAAACCTCAGACAGAATACAGGAGATTCATATGATGATTCTTCATATTATTATAGAAGGTGTAGAAAAAATAATGTTTCCTGAAAACTATAAATAAAAAAGAGCCATATGGCTCTTTTTTATTTATCTAGTGAACAGCTGCTGATATCATTTTCTTGGTCTGGTTTATCTATACTAATTACTTTTATCTTTTGGTCTATAAGTTTTTCCCCTCGTTGCTTGTCAAAAAAGTATATAAGTCCAAATGAGACAGCTAAAAATAAAAAGCTCATAAAAACTCCCTGTCCTTCAGTAAAGCCTAATTTCTGACCTAAAAAGTATCCTGCCATCATAAAAATAATAGGCATCAGATAAACCAATGCTGCAATATTTAGCAGAGATGAATCCTCTATTTCAAAGGTAACAATATCACCTATACTAAGTTTTTCCTTGCATTTAAAAGAAAAAGTCGAGCCCATCTTGGTACTAGAACTGCATCCTGAACAGTGGGCACAGGCACTGTCCCGATATAAGTGAACCTTTATATTGTCGTTGTTTATTTTTTCTATAATCCCTTTGTTTATCATAAAAATACCACCTTTAAATAGAATAGTTAATTTGTGACATAATCGATATGTAAATTATATCACAGGAAAACCTCTTTGTAAAAGTAGGATAGGAATATCTTGAAAAGTAGGGGGGGATATGATAAAATTAGAGTAAAAGTTTTTAGGGGGTAAAGGTGGAAAAAGCTAAGGATAATAAAGAGGTAAAACTAGCAACTCTTTTTATATCTTTATTTTTTTTATATCATTTTATAAAGGGGAAATTCTTTTTTGAAAGTAGAATTTTTGAACTTCTTTATACAATTTTTGGAGTTTATTATTATTTCTTGATAGCTTACCCGCTCCTTATATCCTACTCCTGCTCTTTAGAGGACAGTAAAAGAAAGATGGTTTTGAAAACCCGAATGTTTTTCACAGTCCTTTTTTTCTTTTTTTGCACCCTTATGACGGTGATTTTTCAGATGAAAGAGTATAACTATGACGGTGTAAGGCTGGAAAAGCAACTTATAAAGGTATCCTGGATAGAAGATGAGCTAGGAGGAATGGCCACCATGCTCATAGATTTATTATATTTTAATTTTGAGAAATTACATCTTTATATTTTTTCAACTGTTGTAATTTTTATCTCCTTCTTTTTTATTTTTGGAAGTAGCGTAAGAGGATTTATAAAAAGTATCGGAAATATAAAAAACTTTTATGTAGAGAAAAAAGAGCTTGTAAAAAGGGAAAGAGAGTTACAGGAAAAAATCAGTATAAAAGAGAGTATCGAAAAAGAGATGCTTATTAAAAAAGAAAAATATCTCCAGGAAAAAGAGCGAAAGATAAGAGAAAAAGTAAAAGAGGTTCTACAGGACAGTTCCGATGGATACCAGGGAGAGCCTGAAATACAAAAAATTACTTCTGAGTCTGCTGCAGTGGATGACTTGATAAAAGAAGAAAAAATTGTCACTGAGAAGGAGAAGGATTTAATAAATGATATTGGCATCTAAATCACCGAGAAGGAAAGAGATATTGGAAGGATTTGGCATAGAGCTAGAGATCCTGACTTCAAGTATAGAAGAAACAAGTGATAAAGACGGACTTTTAGAGCAGATAATGGATATTTCTAGAAAAAAATCTCTGGATATTTCCGAAAAAAGAAAAAAAAGTTATGTGGTATCAGCAGATACTGTCGTTGTATTAGAGGGTAAGATACTAGGGAAGCCAAAAGACGAGGACGAGGCCTTTTATATGCTAAACTCTCTGTCTGGAAAACAGCACAAGGTTCTCACCGCCTATACTTTAATGAACTCTGAGAAAAAAATAGATTTCACAAGTTATGATACTACAGAAGTTTTTTTTAAAGAACTTTCAGAAGAGGAAATAAGATGGTATATATCAACTGGTGAACCTATGGACAAGGCCGGTGCTTATGGTATACAGGGAAAGGGATCAGTACTGGTAAAAAAAATAGAGGGTGATTTTTTTAATGTAATGGGATTCCCTATAAGCAAGTTTTACGATGACCTTAAAGATCTAGATTTAAGCATAGATGAACTAAATAAAACTATAGAGGTGGAAGAATGTTAAAAGCAATAAACAAAGCACTTGGGATGTTTTCAGAAGATTTAGGTATAGATTTAGGTACTGCAAATACTCTGGTTTGTGTAAAAAATAAAGGTGTTGTTTTAAACGAACCCTCTGTAGTTGCTGTAAATAATAAAACAAAAGAAATATACGCAGTGGGAGATAAAGCCAAGAGAATGATCGGTCGTACTCCTGCAGTGATAGATGCCATAAGGCCCCTTAAAAACGGAGTTATTGCTGACTATGAAGTGACTGAGAAAATGCTTCGTGAATTTTATAAAAGGGTGCATAAAAGAAAGTTTCTTGCAAATCCAAGAGTTGTGATATGTGTACCTGCAGGGGTTACACAGGTAGAAAAAAGAGCGGTTATCGATGTGACCAGAGAAGCTGGTGCCAGAGAGGCTTACCTTATTGAAGAACCTATGGCGGCTGCAATCGGGGCGGGCTTAAATATATTTGAGCCCGACGGTAATTTTATAATAGACATAGGAGGAGGGACTACTGAAATCGCAGTAATATCTCTAGGAGGAATAGTCAAGACCTCGTCTTTAAGAGTTGCAGGAGATAAATTTGACACTGCAATAGTTCAGTATGTGAGACAAAAGCATAACCTTCTTATAGGGGATAAAACTGCCGAAGAGATCAAGGTTAATGTAGGCAGTGCAATAGATTTAGAAGAGGAACTGACAATAGAGATAAGCGGAAGAAACGTTTTAAATGGACTTCCAAAGAATGTATCCATTAATTCCTCTGAAATAAAAGAAGCCTTAGACGAGATGATGCATCAAATTATAGAAGAGATAAAAGTTATATTAGAGAAAACTCCTCCTGAATTGTCATCAGATATAAAAAGAAAAGGGATAGTTCTTGTAGGAGGAGGAGCCCTTATAAGAGGAATAGACAAGAAAATTTCAGATGCTCTGCAACTTAGTGTACAGATAACTGAATTTCCTCTGAATGCAGTGGTGATGGGTATAGAGGAGTTATTAAAGAATTTTGAAAAATACAGAGAGGTTATTATTTCTCCAGAAACAGATTATTAAGTTTATTTAGGAGAAGCCTATGAAGAAAATTTTATTGTTTTATATAATGATATCGACATTTTTGTATGGAGAGTATCTAAGTACCAACGGAAAAGTTAGTTTTTTTTATGATACAGAAATGCAAAGACTTCACAGTATAAAGGGAGATGTTTTTGACTCTCCATCTATATCGCAGATAGAGGTAGGAGTTATGCTAGAAAAGAAAATCTACTTACTCAGGGATCATGTCCTAGATGTAAGTCTAGTGGAAGGAACTAGCATACTTGTTATAAAAAGCAGGATAGAGGATGTGGACATAAATACCTATGTATTTCCCTCTTCTTATGATAAAAAAAGGGTGTATCTTATAAATGAGTTTCTGAATCCTTCTGTGAAAAAAGATATTGAGATCTTATATAGAGTTATTCCTTATAATGATACAGGGGTAATAGGCTATATTCCATATAAAAATTATTATACTTATGGAAAAGCAAGGTTTAAATCATTGAATAACGGATCAGGGCTTTATATATCCAATGATGAATACTTAGATGTTTTTAAATTCCGTAAGGTAAAAAATAAAGATGTAAAATACCAGGAAGATAAACTTTTTTTGTTACTAAGATTGTTGATAAAAAGAAAAAAAGTTATGACATGGTGGCTTTTGATTTTTCAAATGATGAATGGCCCAATAAAATTATTTTAACTGCTGAGGCCCTGAAAGAGGAATATTTGTCTTGGGGAGACTGGAACTGGGATTTTAAAAGATATCCAAAGGATATAGAGGCACAGCTTTCTCACTTAAAAATGCTTATAACAGGGGGAAAAATACCTGACCTTGTGTATTATGGTAAAAGCAGAGAAAATCTGTCTACAAATCTTGATTTAGCTACAATACTTTCCATCTATGGGAAATCAGAAGAAAGCAGAAAAATCTTACAAAGTTATAAATTCAGAAGAAAAAACAGTGCTGAAGATGTAGCAGTCTTGCTTTCCCTGTTTAAAAGCTGGGAGTTCTCAGAGGAACCCTTTGACAACTCTAAGTTTTTAACCAAGGTCTATCCCGTAATAATGAGAACCCTAAAGGGGATAAACTCCGACGGAAAGTTTGACAGTGAAAGCCAAGAGATAAAAGTTTACTATGACCTCATAGTACTTATGGAGGAACTCATAGTGAATTCCATAGATATAAAAAATCTTCCTAGAAATCTACTGATAGAGAAGCTAGAGAAAGTAAAAAAATATGTGGAAATAAATTTTATGACGCCTGACGGGATAAAAGACAACCCTAAATCTGCAGAGGTTAATCCAAAAAATATAAAATTTGTAGAACTTTATCCTGAAAAGTCCAAAAGATTTTTTATTGAAGAGGAGTTTGAAAAATACTACGACAAAAGACTGGGATACCTTATACTTGAAGGTGAGCCTTTTATGGACTTAGAATATAACCTAAATTTTACTCTGGTTCTTTACAACAACTTTTTTCAAAGAGAGGGAGAAAGATTGTACAGTAGAATAAGAGAATTGGTGGTAGAAAATAAAAATTATCTGGTTCCAGAAATGTATACCAGGGAGAAAAATATGGCAGGCATATACGGTGAACTGATACACTTATATCTGCTGACCAACTATTACAGGGGGATAGAATGAACCTAAAACTATACTTAGAATCCATACTGCTCTTATCTGGAGAGGAACTTAAAATTTCGGAACTCTGTAAATTTTTTAAAAAAGATCACCAAGAAATTGTTGAAATACTGAACGAGATAAAAAATGAGAGAAAAAACACCGGAATAAATGTTGAGATAAATACTGAAAACGTCTATCTTACAACCAATCCAGCTAGCGGAGAGATTATACACAAGTTTTTTAACCAGGAGTCAAAACCTAAAAAACTCTCTGGGGCAGCCTTAGAAACGTTGTCTATAATAGCCTACAGGCAGCCAGTTACCAAAAGTGAGATAGAAGGAATAAGAGGTGTGTCTGCAGAAGGTGTTATTCAGAATTTAGAGGACAAGAAATTAATTAGAGTTTGTGGGAAAAAAGAAAGCGTAGGGAGACCAAATCTATACGAAGTAACAGATAGGTTTTTTAGTTATCTGAAAATAGATTCGATAGAGGAACTTCCAAATTATGATGAGGTGAAAAGGCACATTGAAAGAGAAAATGAGGATAAATAAATATCTTTCTTCTATAGGGGTAGCATCTAGAAGAGAAATAGACAGACTTGTAGAAAAAGGGTCTATAAAAGTGAATGGTGCAATAGCAACTCCTGGAATGCAAGTGTCTGAATCAGATACCATAGAGATAAACGGAAAAAAATTCAGAAAAAACCGGGGAAAAGTTTATTTTATGCTTTACAAACCCACTGGAGTAATAAGTGCAGCAAAGGATGACAGAGGAAGAAAAACCGTAGTGGATCTTGTAAAATACCAAGAGAGAATTTATCCTGTAGGAAGACTTGACTTTGATACAGAGGGACTAATTCTTTTGACCAATGACGGAGATTTTTTTAATAAAATAATGCATCCCAAATCAGAAGTGTATAAAGAGTACCATGTAGACGTTATGGGAAAAGTAAATAAGCTTGAGATAGACAAACTAAAAAGAGGAGTAAGACTAGAAGACGGAATTACCCTGCCTGCTAAAGTTGAGCTTCTAGATTCTTCTCATGAAACATCAAAACTGAGAATATCCATAAGGGAAGGTAGAAATCGTCAAATAAGAAGAATGTGCAAAGCAGTAGGACATCCTGTGACTCATCTGAAAAGAGAAAAAATAGGAGAATTATCCTTGGGAAGATTAAAAAAAGGAGGGTTCAGAGAGTTGTCCAAAAAAGAGATCGAATACCTATACTCTCTGTAAAGAATTATGAAAAAAAGAATTTTTTTAGTGGATTTTGATAAAACGATATCTGACAGAGATACTACAGATGCAATCTTAGAACGGCATAATCCAGACTTACTGGCATCTACCCGTAAGTTGTTTCGAAAAGGTGAAATAGATATAAAAAAGTATCTTCAAATCCTTGTAGAATCTCTTTCAATGACGGAAAAAGAGTTTGAAAAAGAGATCTCTGTTGGAATAAAAATAGATTCTTTTTTCAAAGATTTTTTTCAAAAAGATCATGAAATCAGAATTGTAAGTGCCGGAACTTACCATAATGTAATTTCAAATTTGAAAAAGGCAGGTATTAAATTTCCTGAAGAGCATATTTACTCGAATATACTAAAATTTCAGGGAAAGAAGATAAAGGTAGAGTTTCCTGATGCAGATTCTTTTGAGGGAATATGTAAAAGAAGAGTTGTGGAAAAATATAAAGAAGAATATAAAGAAGTTGTGTTTATAGGGGATGGATCGTCAGACTATTACGGGGCTTCTAAGGCACACAGAGTTTTTGCTAAAAAAGGACTCAGATTAGAGGAGTATTGCCTTGCAAATAATATTGAATATACTTCATTTGAAAGTTTTGAAGAAATAATTAAAATTTATAATATATAGGAGGATAAGAATGTCTTTAACAAGAGAAGAAGTTTTGAAAGTGGCTAAACTTGCCAGACTTGAATTTAAAGATGAGGAGATACAAAAATTTCAGATACAATTAAACGACATATTAGGATATATAGATATCTTGGACGAGGTAGACACAGACGGGGTAGAACCATTGATTCATGTAAATGAGGGATTAGGGAAACTGAGAGAGGACGAGATAAGAAAATCCTTTACTGTAGAGGAAGCCCTTAAAAATGCTCCTCAGTCAGAAGCAGACACTATAATAGTTCCAAAAGTTGTAGGAGAATGATTTAAAAAAAGCTTTTTTAAGTGAAAAATATTCTCTATTTTTTGTAAATAGATAGATTGTAAATAAAAGAGGAGGAAAAATATCTTATGGATAGATTTTATAAACTTACTGCCTTTGAAATAAAGGAAAAAATCTCCACAGGAGAGATAAAGGCAGTAGATGTAATAGCTGATATTTTTGACAGGATAGAAAAAACTGAAAGTAAAATAGACAGCTTTGTTTCTCTGAGAAAAGAGGGAGCCCTTGAAGATGCTAAAAATATAGATGAAAAAGTAGCTAAGGGAGAAGCACTCGGTGCCCTTGCAGGAGTACCAGTGGCTTTAAAGGACAACATGGTATCCTACAATGAACCGTCATCATCTTGCTCCAAGATTTTAGATGGATATATTGGTGTATATGATGCCACAGTAGTAAAAAAAATAAAAGAATCTGACGCAATTATAATAGGTAAAACAAACATGGACCAATTTGCAATGGGTTCTTCTACAGTGACTTCCTGCTATAAAAAAACTAAAAATCCTTGGGACCTTGAAAGAGTTCCAGGAGGAAGCAGCGGAGGATCGGCAAGTGCTGTAGCAGCACAGCAGGCAATAATAACTCTTGGTTCAGACACTGGTGGAAGTATCAGGCAGCCTGCATCATTCTGTGGGACGGTGGGATTAAAGCCTACTTACGGAAGAGTTTCGAGATATGGTCTCATGGCTTTTGCATCTTCATTAGACCAGATCGGACCATTTACCAAGACTGTAAAAGATGCAGCTCTCTGTATGAATGTAATTTCAGGATCAGATGATTATGATTCTACAGTTCAGGATGTGGAAGTTCCAGATTATACGAAATTTCTTACAGGAGATGTAAGAGGAATGAAAATAGGAGTTCCCAAGGAATATTTTGTTGAAGGAATGAAACCTGAGGTAGAAAAAGCCGTAAGAGATGCAATGGTGAAATTTCAAGAAATGGGTGCTGAGATAGTGGATATCTCTTTACCTCATACTAAGTATGGGGTATCAGCATACTATATAATAGCTCCTGCTGAAGCTAGTTCAAACCTTGCTAGATTTGACGGAGTAAGATACGGACACAGAAGTGAAAACTATAAGGGTGTAGAAGATCTTTATGTTAAATCAAGAAGTGAAGGTTTTGGAGATGAAGTAAAAAGAAGGATAATGATGGGGACATATGTGCTTAGTGCAGGTTTTTATGATGCTTATTACAAGAAAGCACAAAAAGTCAGAAGGCTTATGAAGGAAGATTTTGAAAAAGCCTTTGAAAAAGTGGATATTATCTTGACTCCTACCGCTCCAAGTGCTGCCTTTAGGCTAGATGATGAGAAGACTCCCCTCGAGATGTATCTAGAAGATGTATTTACAATTCCTGTTAATATGGCGGGACTTCCGGGGATATCAGTTCCTGCAGAAATAGTTAACGATCTTCCTGTGGGGATACAATTAGTGGGGAAACCATTTGGTGAAGGGGATATTCTAAAAGCTGCTGATGCCTTTGAAAAGGCAAGAGGAGAATGGAATTTTCCGGAGTTTGAGTAATAACAAAAGAGGAATGGAGGGTTAAATATACATGGCTATAGAATGGGAATCGGTAATTGGACTGGAAGTTCACTTGCAGTTAAAAACAGGGACTAAAGTATGGTGTGGATGTAGTGCAGACTATGACAACTCGGCACCGAATACTCATACATGCCCTATCTGCCTTGGTCATCCAGGAGCACTTCCAAAATTAAACAGAAAAGTTGCAGAGTATGGTGTAAAAGCTGCACTGGCACTTAACTGCCGAATAAACAACGAAAGCAGATTTGATAGAAAAAATTATTTTTATCCTGATTTGACAAAGGGGTATCAGATAACTCAGTTTGATGTACCCTACGCAGAAGAAGGTCATATAGATGTAAAACTTAATTCTGGAAAAGAAAGCAGAATAGGGATAACAAGAATACAGATAGAAGAGGATACAGGTAAATCTATACATGCAGGAGAGGAATCTTTTATCAATTATAACAGGGCTTCTATGCCACTAATCGAAATCATATCAGATCCAGATATAAGAAGTTCAGAAGAGGCATATGAATACCTAAATCTACTGAAAACATCCGTAAAATACACCGGAATAAGTGATGTATCCATGGAATTAGGATCCTTGAGATGTGATGCAAATATATCTGTAAGACCTAAAGGAGAGGAAAAGTACGGTACAAGGGTAGAAGTAAAAAATCTGAATTCCTTTAAGGCAGTGGCTAGAGCTATCGACTATGAGATAGGAAGACAGATAGAGGAAATCGAAAACGGAGGAACAATCCACCAGGAGACTAGACTCTGGGATGATGAATCTCAGGTGACAAGACTCATGAGAAGCAAAGAGGAAGCTATGGATTACAGGTACTTTCCAGAGCCTGATCTAGGAGTGCTCTATATATCCGATGAACTTATAGATAATATCAAAAAAGAGATGCCAGAATCCAAAATAGAGAAGGTTAAAAGATTTATTGAGGATTATGGTCTTTCTGAATATGATTCAAACATACTTTGTGATGAAATAGAACTTGGTAATTATTTTGAGACTGCTGCAAAAATATCTGGAAATTCCAAGACTACTGCGAACTGGATAATAACAGAAGTTTTAAGGGTTTTAAAAGACAGTCAAAAATCGATAGAAGAGTTTGAAATATCACCAGAAGATTTGGGTGAAATAGTAAAATTAATAGGAAACGGATCTATTTCAGGAAAGATAGCCAAGAAAGTTTTTGAAATAAAGCTAACAGATAAAAGATCACCTGAAGAGATAGTAAAGGCTGAAGGACTTGCACAAGTAGCTGATGAAGGTGCAATTGAGGCCATGGTAGACGAAGTACTTGCTAATAATGGAAAACTTGTAGAAGACTATCATAATGCAGATGAAGGCAGAAAACCAAGAGTTCTTAAAGGACTTATAGGACAGGTTATGAAGGCATCTAGGGGTAAGGCAAATCCTCAGATGGTAACAGATCTTTTGACAAAAAAATTATAATAATCAAAGAGGATTCCCTAGGGAATCCTCTTTGATTATCTAATTAAAATTTTACTTTAGTAATGGCAAACCGTATTTTTCAGGAGAGACTATACGGGTGCACTTCTGGGAATATCCAAAGATTCCCCAGGGATCAAGTGAGCCTTTTAATTTTAGGATGTCAGGTTCAGATAACACAGCTTTTCCGTAGTATTTTTTACCGTTCCAGGAGTCATATACCCAGCCATCTTTTAAAATATTGCTGTTTTTAGAGTCTAATTTCATATTTCCCACTACTTTTAATCCCATTACCTTTCTATTTCTAAGGAGAGGGTCAGGATTTCTTCGATCTATCTGGATCTCACTTTCCATAGGGTCTCTTTTGGGGTATAGAGGGTTTTTTAACCACACTACATGTCCAGAGAATTCTTTGTTCTCCTGAGTTATATGTATTATGGTTTTTCCCGATGGTATGAGCCAGTAACCTTCAAAAGATTTTCCCATTATATTTATTGATAAGACTATAAAAATAAAAAAAAATTTCACAAAAACCGCCTTTTATTATTTGTTTGATTAATTATTGAGTTTATAAAAATTCCTTATTTAATCTATTTTTTTAAATATTTTTTTTTTCAAACCGCAGGTTGGACAGGTCCAATTATCGTCAAGTTGATCAAAGGGAAGATTCATCTGATTTCCATTATCATATTCAATATAAACATATATATACCCACAGTGGATACATTGATATTTTTCAGTTTTCATATCTAAACCTCCTCATAATTTTAATATATGTACATAAATCATACCTTAATTCTGCTGATAAAATCAATTTTACTTAAAAGTTTAATTAATTTTACTAGATATTTCAAAATATAGATATAATTAACCAAAGAAAATTATCTTTTTTTTATTACTAAAAACGGTATACTGTTTTAAACTAAAGTTATTTACAGATCAAGGAGGAAAAAAAATGAAAAAAATTACCGAAAGATTTTTTAAATATATAAAAATTGATACCAAATCAGATGAAAGCAGGCTGACATGTCCAAGTACAGAAAGTCAGATGGGATTTGCAAAACTCATGGTAGAGGAACTAAAGGCCATAGGAATGGATAGAGTATCCCTAGACGACAATGGCTATGTATCTGCTACTCTTTCTTCAAATACAGATAAAGATATACCTGTAATAGGATTTGTAGCTCATATGGATACTGCCCCGTCTTTTTCTGGTAAAAATATAAATCCAAGAATTGTTGAAAAATATAACGGAGAAGAGATTATCTTAAATAATCAGGATAATATCATAATGTCTCCTAATGATTTTCCTGAACTAAAAAATTATCTGGGACAGGATCTCATAGTCACAGACGGGACTACTCTTCTAGGAGCAGATGATAAGGCAGGGATAACAGAGATAATAACAGCCATGGAATATCTAATAAATAATCCTCATATAAAACATGGGGAGATAAAAGTGGGGTTCACACCTGATGAAGAGATAGGAAAGGGAGCTGATTTATTTGATGTTGAAAAATTTGGAGCAGACTATGCCTATACAATTGATGGAGGTGAGATAGGGGAGCTAGAGTATGAAAATTTCAATGCAGCATCAGCAATGATAAAAATAAACGGAAGAAATATCCATCCTGGAACCTCTAAAAATAAAATGGTAAATTCTGTGCTTCTCGGTATGGAGTTAAATTCTATGCTCCCTGTAAATGAAAGACCTGAATATACTGAAAACTATGAGGGGTTTTTTCTCCTCTGTGATATAAAGGGAGATGTAGAGAGTACCAACATGAACTATATCATAAGGGATCATCATATTGAAAAATTTGATCAGAAGAAAAATCTCATAAAAAATGCAGTTGATTTTCTCAATAAAAAATATGGCCTTGGAATTTTTGAACTGGAAATAAAAGACAGTTACTATAATATGAGGGAAAAAGTTTTACCTGTTATAGAAATAGTGGATATTGTAAAAAAATCAATGGAGGATATTGGAATAAATCCCATTGTGAAACCTATAAGAGGCGGAACAGACGGAGCAAGACTTTCTTATATGGGCCTGCCATGTCCAAATATATTCACAGGTGGGCATAATTTTCACGGGAAGTTTGAGTATATTCCAGTGCAGTCAATGGAAAAATCTGTGGAACTTATAGTTAAAATCTGTCAAAATTATGTAGAAAGTGAAATTTCAATTAAGAAAAAAAAGTAACTTTTGCATATTATTTTTTAATAGGTTTTGACAGTTAGATTGTTTATGTGTATAATAAAGAATATTCCTTATATAAAAAATAAAGAAAGGGGATTTTATGATTGTCAACAATTCAGTAGAGCTTATAGGAAATACACCTGTAGTAAGGCTGTCCAATCTACATCAGGACGGAATGGCTGAAATTTATATAAAATTAGAGGGTAAAAATCCAGGTGGAAGTATAAAAGACAGAGCTGCTCTAGGAATGATAGAAGAAGCTGAAAAATCAGGGATACTGAAAAAAAACGGAGTTATAATAGAGCCTACAAGTGGAAATACAGGTATTGCATTAACTCTTATAGGGGTTTTAAAAGGTTACAGGGTAATAGTTGTAATGCCTGACACCATGAGTGTAGAGAGAAGAAATATAGTAAAATCATACGGTGGGGAACTTGTGCTTACTGATGGTTCTCTTGGCATGAAAGGTGCTATTGAAAAAGCTGAAGAACTTTCTTATAATATTGCCGGTAGTTTTATACCTCAGCAGTTTACCAATAAAGCCAATCCTGCAAAGCATTATGAAAGTACTGCAGAGGAAATTCTTGAGGATTTTGATAGTTTAGATGCTTTTGTCACAGGAGTAGGTACCGGTGGGACAGTCACAGGTATTGGTAAAAAATTAAAAGAAAAGATGAAAAATATAAAAATATATGCAGTGGAACCGGAAACATCTGCTGTAATGTCAGGAGAAAATCCAGGAAAACACAAGATACAGGGTATAGGGGCAGGTTTTATACCTGAAATATTAGATATGGATATTGTGGACGAAGTGATACAAATAAATGATGCTGAGGCTTACGAATCTGCCAGAGATACAGCTAAAAAAGAGGGACTGCTTCTTGGGATATCATCTGGGGCAAATATTGCAGCTGCAGTAAAAGTAGCCAAAGAACTGGGAGAAGGGAAAAAAGTTTTGACCATATCTCCAGACGGAGGAGAGAAGTATCTCTCTACAGACCTTTACGGATAAAATATAAAGAATAAAAAAATGGAAAGAGAGGTATATCTATGTTTAAAGGATTAAAATACGATTTAGATAATATACTTAAACAAGATCCTGCTGCTAGAAGCAGACTGGAAGTCTTTTTTCTTTACCCGAGTATTCACTCGGTTATTTTTCACAGAATTTCCAGTTTTCTTTACAATAAAAAGTTTTTTTTCCTGGCTAGATTTATCTCTCAATTTGCACGTTTTTTAACAGGGATAGAAATACATCCAGGTGCTAAAATAGGAAAAGGCCTATTTATTGATCACGGTATGGGAGTAGTAATAGGTGAAACAGCTGTTGTTGGAAATAACATAACCCTTTATCATCAGGTCACTTTAGGAGGGACAGGAAATGAGAAAGGTAAGAGACATCCTACAGTAGAGGATGGTTGTATAATTGGATCTGGAGCCAAAGTTTTGGGTAATATAACATTGGGTCCAGGAAGCAGAGTGGGAGCCAACTCGGTGGTTTTAAAAGATGTACCTGCTGGAGCTACTGTAGTTGGGATACCAGCAGCGATAAAAAAAAAGCGGTATAAAATAAACAAAGAAGCTGAAATGACTTCAAAAAGAGCGTAGATTTAAACTGTGGAATTTGTTCCACAGTTTTTTTATAAAATTTTTGAAAAAAAGTTTTCTTAATTTATGATATATTAGATATAAATCGAAATAACAAAAGATTAATGTGCAGAGACAGATAGGAGAACAGAGTATGAGCAGATTTGATATAGGAAAATTAATGATAGGGAACATAGAACTTACAATGCTTTTTAAAGACTCCTATATGGATCTTCTGAAAATAGAAAAAAATATGAAAACAGAGATAAAAAAACTGGATTTTTCAAAGGAGTTTTACTTTTCAGGTAAAAAGACAGAATTTTTTTACTCTTCTTATACTGAGTATATTAAAGCAAAGTGGGATAAAAGATATAAAACTTTTGGAATACGGAAAGGTTATATATTGTCTGAGGGCAATAATTACTTGTACGGATAATATTATAGATAATGAAAATAAGGGTGTGCTTTTTTTGAAAACGCCCAAAAATACTGTGGTAAATAATGTGCTTCTGCTGATGGTATGTCAGAATATACTTATAAACACCTTGAATAATCTAGGGGATGACAAAGGAGAGGTAGCACGGGTTATCTTAGAAAAAATTCATAGAGTGGCAGAAAGTGAGGGCCTTAGAGATGAAGGACTATATAAAAAATATCCTAATCCTCAAGAAATAATAGAAAAAATCCACAGGGGTATAGGGGGTGAACTTTTACAACTTTCCCTATGGGCACCTATGGAATTAGAAAAATTAGCTTCTTTGGATAAATTTAACAGAGGTTTGTATGATATCGGAATGGCCCTTCAAGGTCTAGATGACCTAAGTGATATGGAGGAAGACCTTGATGCTAATAAAGTGAACCTCGGAATATCACACCTGATAAATAATTTATCTTTTGAAAAAGACAATTTGAAGCTTAAATTCTGGATCTCTGATGAAAACATTACTGGGGAATTCAGAAGGTTTTTATCCCAGTGCACAAAGGAATGTATAGAAAAGTCACTGGAGGGTTTTGAAAAACTGAGAGAAGGTGGATATCCTGTTTCGACAAATGAAGCAGTCACCCTAATGAAAATTCTTTTTAAACTTAGGGGACTTGAGAATCTATGGGAAATCAGTTATGAAAACAGATAAAAGGTAAGTCGGTTGTTTTTAAAATGGAGGTGTATTAAATGTCAATAAGTACAAAATCTGGAGATAAAGGAAATACCAGTCTCTGGAGTGGAGAAAGAGTGAATAAATCTAGTAACAGAGTTGAAGCCTATGGAACTGTAGATGAACTTAATTCCTTTATAGGTGAGGCAAAACACTATGTGAAAATTTACAGAATAAAAGAGATAATATCCGAAATACAAGATGATCTTTTTAAAGTGGGTGGGTCCCTTGCAAGTATAGGGGAATTTAAATACCCGGTGACTGATGGAGATGTAGACAGAATAACAGGTTATGTTCATGAGTTTGAAAAGAAAATTTCTTTTAATGGGTTTGTCATTCCAGGAACCACCATACAGTCGGCAAAACTAGATGTATGCAGAACCATAGCAAGGAGAAGTGAAAGAAGGGTTAACACTCTTTCAGAAAATGAAGAAACAGATGAAAACGTAAAAAAATACTTAAATAGATTGTCGGATTTGATATATATAATGGCGAGGTATGAGGAAAAATCTGAGGGGAAACTACGACTTAAAAAGTGGGATTGAAAAAAGGAAGGTTATGACCTTCCTTTTTAATTACATGGAACTCAAAAGATTATCTTTGAGGTTTCTGAATTCAAATAAAATCTCTTTTAAGAGATCTTTGTCTTCTATTGAAAATCTAAAATACTGATTCAGAGAAGTAACAAGTTTATTTAGTCTAGATTTTGAAATGCCCTCTTTGAAAACCAAAATAAGTTTTTCTTTTATTTTTTCCTTGGATGATAGTGTCTCTTGAAAAATAGCAATATTATCTAAATGTTCTTTTATAGTAGATTCTTTTAGATTTTTTTCTTTTAAATTATCTTCAAAGGCCTCTATACTACAAGTTTTAAGGTCCTCTAAAGGAGAGTCATCACTGTCTGTCTCATTCTCAAAATTTTCACAGACATCTAATGGTATATTTGATTTTAAGAACTCTATGGAACCTTCGGCTGAATTCCAATATTCTCCAAAATTTTCCCAATAATACAGAAACTTATTCTGAAGTGAGTTAAAAGGGATGTACTTATGAGATTCCTCTTGGAAAAAGCTGTTTTCTTTTTCAAGCTGTAGATATACCTTTATATTTTTGCTGTTTAGGTTAGAGATCAAAGCTTTTGCTTCGTCTAATTTACCCGTTATATACAAAGATAAAATCTCATTGAAGACCATAGATGGATTTTTATCTTTATCATAGTTTTCTGAAACTTTTATAACAGAATTATAATCTTTTAATTCAAAAAGAGTGTCTACAAGAATTTCACTTACATCCTGTTCGTCACTAGGGTTTAACTTTAACAAAAGACTGAAAGTCTCCTTTGCTTTAACTGGATTTCCTGCATTTAAACTTCTCACACCAATATTATATACAAAGGTTAGGAAATCTCTGTTTGATCCATACTTCCAGCAGATCATATCTTCCGGTTTCAAATTTTTTAGGATTAGTTGTACATCTTTTTCTCCTTGTTTAAAGAGTTTTGAAACCTTGAGATGATTTCCCTGACCAAGTGCTATATCTATAAGGGAGTTGTATGATTCATAATGACATTTAAGATTTTTTACAACGTTGCTTAGCATGGTTTCAGACTTTGAAAACTCTTCTTTTTCAAGAGCCTCCATGGCCAGATTATATTTTTCAATATATGTGTTTGCTTTATCTGGAAATAACAATATAAATTCATTTTCTGCAGCCCTTTCTAGATTAGGGGTAATTACCAAGTTCTTTTTATTTATTTTTCTTACCAAAAAAATCCGCTCCTTCTAAAAAAAATTACCCTGTATTTTAACACGAAGAGAGATATAATTCAAGGATGCTTACTCTTGCAAGGGTCTTTGAAATAATGTATAATAAACGAAGGGTAAAAAATAAATTTTATACGTGAAATAGACACTGCAGCTAATTATCTAAAATTCTTGAGATAGTTGGCTGTTAAATATTTTAAAGTATATTATTGGAAATTTAAAGTGAATTTTTTAAAGCTTATACTTTAGTTTTATAAAAAACAAAAATTTTAAAGAGGTGTATGTGATGATTGGTTTTGCACTAAAAAAAATGCCTCCGTCGAGAATATTGCTTTTGGTTTTTGTTGTCGCGATATTTGTGGGCAGTTTTCTTCTTCTTCTTCCTGCTGCAGTAACCCCTGGGAATAAGATAGGTTATCTCACATCTATTTTCACCGTTACTTCGGCAGTTTGTGTTACAGGTCTCACAGTAGTAGATGTCAGCAAGGTTTTTTCTCCCTTTGGTCAGAGTGTAATACTTTTTTTCATACAGTTGGGTGGGCTGGGAATAATGACTTTTTCATCTATTTTATTTATGATGATAGGAAAAAGAATAACCTATCATGAGATGAAAATACTAAAAGAAGATTTAAATGCAGAAAATACAGGTGAGATAGTTCAACTGGTTAAAAGACTGGTAATGATTGTCTTTACAATTGAGATTATTGGGACAATTTTTTTAACATTGGAATTTTTAAAAGAGATGCCCTTTAAAAAAGCACTACTTTTTGGGATTTTCCACTCTATATCGGCATTTTGTAATGCTGGATTTTCTTTATTTACAACAGGTCTTGAGGGCTATTCGGGAAGTGTTATTATCAATCTTACAATTGCACTGCTGATAATATTAGGTGGTATTGGCTTTGCAGTTATAAGTTCTTTTATTAGCTATTATAAGACGAAGAAAAAAAGATTTAATCTGAGTTCTAAAATGGTTCTCAGAATTTCGACAATATTAACCTTAGGGGGAATGGTGCTTTTTTTTGCACTAGAATACAGGAATCCACTGACCATTGGAAAGATGAATTTTTTCCATAAGATCATGGCATCTTTTTTTCAGAGTGTGACAACAAGGACGGCTGGGTTTAATACAGTGCCTATAGGAAGTCTTACTCCAGGTACAATCTTTTTATTTTGTGTACTTATGTTTATAGGGGCCTCACCTGGATCTACAGGAGGAGGTATCAAGACTACAACCTTTGGAGTAATAATGGTCTATGTAGTCGGGATAGTAAGAGGACAGGAAGATATAGAAATATCAAACAGAAGAATCACCTGGCAGATATTAAATAGAGCCCTTGCAATACTAGTCATATCGGTAGCCTATGTGAGCACTATTATTTTAATAATGTTAATGACGGACCATCTGGGATTCAGTGAGACTATATTTGAAGTTATATCAGCTTTCGGAACTGTGGGTCTTTCTATGGGTGTTACTGCTGATATGAATGAATTTTCAAGAATACTAATAATAATAACAATGCTTATTGGAAGAGTGGGTCCTCTCACCTTTGCACTGGCTCTAGGTGAACAGTCAAAGAAGAAAGAGAGAAAATATCCAAAGGAAAATATTCTGATAGGATAAATTTTAAAAATGAAAAATTTTAATAAAACAGATTATTGGGGAAAGGTGAAATTATGGCAAAACAGTATCTTGTTATTGGACTAGGAAGATTTGGAACAAGCGTGGCAAAGACATTATACGAGGCAGGGGAAGATGTCTTAGCAGTGGACATAGACGAAGATCTAGT